>REAP01000118.1 GCA_004294385.1 Oscillatoriales cyanobacterium
GTTATAATCCAACCTGGAAGCAAAACAAAAGTATTGTTAGTTAAAACAAAACGATACATATAGTCGGGATAGGGCATTGCCACGACTCTAAACGGACATAGAGGAAGAGTAAGACAACCGGGCGTTGCATCATCCGATGAAGTGTCAAGAATCCCCGCTCGTTTACGACGGGGAGTATGTCAAGCAGCAAGTATAATCATAAGGTGTGCAATGCACACCTTATTCCAAATAAATTCTGCTCTATACTTCCTTTCTTTTCTTTTCTTTGTGTCCTTCGCGTCTTCGCGGTTCATTAAAAATATGTTTAATCGTGATTAATCCCACTTTTAAATTCAACGCAGTTTGGGAATTGTAAATTTTTGTTCTTTTGAAGTAAAAAAAACCTCAAAATCTCGGATATTTCCTTGACTTTTCCGAATCTCTTGTGGTATGCTACCTAATAATGGGATATTTGCAAAAATAATATTTTGACACAGATTTCGATTATGAAGTAATTATATCAGTTTGATTGTAAATTTGTCAACCGTTTATGAAAACAACTTTATGAAAACAATTCCCTTACTCGCCATTAATTTTTTACTAGCAATTTTGGTAAGTGCGATCGGCATTATCTCAGTACAGAATGCCACCCCAGTATCCTTAAACTTTACCCTGTTCCAATCCATACCAATGCCCGTAGGAGTAGTATTGGCCATGAGCCTTAGCGCGGGATTGATCGGAGGCGCACTTCTCCAACCGCTATGGATACTTTCTGCTTCAAAGCCAGTTAATGACAGAGAAGAACTAGAGGCAGAGATCTAATCCGTCAAAGAGAGTAAACTTGACCATCAATTAATAGCCTAGTAATTCCTTTAGCTTGCAAGTAAGGCGCTGTTTTTTGCAGCATCTTGCCGTCAGGAATCTTGAAAACTTTTTGATGACGAGTCGCAAATCGCCCAGCTACTCGGTGATTGTCAAAAACAGGTAGAGTTTTTTCGCGAATTTCTTCTGGAGGAATTTGACCCAGTTCGCCAAAAGCTTTCAAAGGTCTAGTGATTAACTCTGCTGCTCGATCGACTACCACATAACAAACTTTGGGAATGTATGCTTCACTTAAAGGCAAAACTTCAATCAGCGTTTGCACCCGAAGCCCGATCGATTCACCGGCCGACGATCGCACACCCAGCAAGCTCCCCTCAAACAGAGAGTCTTCATCCCCTAAATTCTCCCCGTCAAAATCATCTAAATCAGTATCTGCTTCATCCTCATCCTCATCCTCATCTTCATCCTCATCAAAATCGATAAAATCTTCACCTAAGAGAAGTCCTTCTTCTGGCAGAATCGACTTTAATTCCGCAGTTACAGCAACATAATCACTGCCACCAGAACTAGCAACAGCCTCGGCAGATTCACCAGCAATGTCCAAATCCGATTCGATATTTTTTCGTCCCCCCATGTCCGCAACTGGTTCAGATGTTGATACACCAGGCTTGCGGATCATCGGTTTCCGATTGACTATTAACTGCGGAACAGTTATAGATAAAGGAGATGCGCTACTTTCAGAAGACGAAGACGAATCTACTGTCACTTCTGTCTGTTGAGGATCAATAATAGTGCGATCGGGCAAACGCTTTTGCTTTTGCTGGACTAGAGATTCGTATTCCGGCTCCGAAAAAGCGCTCTGAAGCAGACGCCTGACTGTTGAACTGCTCACCCCATAGCGCTTTGCCAAAGTTATAGTATTCTCTTCCGACTGTCGGTACAGTCTGATGATTTCGCGTTTGTCTGAATCGGAGAGTTTTGTAGGCTTCATGCCAAATTTTCCAGCAAAAAAACGTGTCCAAGCGCAGCCTAACCGTCAACGAACTATCAATTTCTATTGTTAATTTGAATCTGAGAAATGTTAGCGAGGGCCACAAAAATTTTGCATCCTCATGGCTTGCCAACAATCCCCAACCTCAAATTCTTAAGCAGCACGCCGACTACGCCTGCTTTGCCTAGAACGGGTTGAGATGTCATGTTCCAAGACAGCTCCTATTCCGAACAAAATGGCACTGAAAACAAAAAACACTTCCAGCAAACTACCACTTTGGTAAGTACCCTCAGCCTGAGTATCACGCCATTTGAAGTACATATCTGCGATGTACAACGAAAAAGTTGCAGCCGCAATCATCCGCCAAGACTGAGAAAAACGTCCTCCCCAAAATGCCAAAAGCAATGCTGTGGCAATAATCAGCAGAAAAACGTCACCCACAATGTAAAACAGGTTGATTGCATAAGCATAGGGTGAGAGTGCGTTGTCTAGCGCCATAACCCATTCAGGAGCTTTCGTTTCTTCTGATTCTGCTTCTGCTTTTTCTGCTTTTGGTGCAGACTTAGCAGCAGCGGATTTCAATCCGGCATTTGATGTCGGTGAGTCCTTCAGGGCAGGAGCTTTTGTTGCTGCTGTAGTTGAGTCAGGTGCAGTTTTTGTCACTACTTCCTGAGTAGATGCCGGAGCGAGCCCTAGCTGTACCCTCCAAGAGTCAGGAGCCGCCACCCAAATAGCTATAGCAATCCCGAAGGCTGCTATTGCCGATAACAGCCCCCACTGCCAAATTTCTAGATTCAGTCGCTTGGAGGTAACAGCCAAAACCATGCCGCCAATCAGTACCACATAACTACCCAAATAAAATGCGTCTGCCGGGGACACATCCGGGTCTACACCGAAATAAAGTTCCCAAATGCCAAATAGCACGCCGGCGATAAAATAGAACAGCATTCCCAGACCAATTCCCAGCCAGACGTTGCGTCCGCTGGCCATGTGAGGGCTTTTCCAGTTTCTAAAACAAACTAGCGCTGCTCCTAGGTATGCCCCGCATTCAAAAACATAAGTGCCGATCGAGTACCAAAGCGGCAGACCCTCTTCTTGTGACAGAGGGACACTGAACAGTAAAAAAAACAGCAGCGCCATGACAGCCCAGATAATGCCCACAATGACTAGACTCTGAGCTGACAATAAAGATGGAGATGTAGATGACTTTTCTGAAGTGCTACTCATAAAAATATTCGGTATGCGGGAAACTCAACTTCGACTAAACGAGCGTGCGTCGCACAGGCAGTTGCAACCGCCTACTAAATATTAGGACTCTTGCCACTTTGTAGAACCTATGCAAAATCTAGACTAGATATTTAGTCAACTCAGCACAACCCTTGGAGGGAATGTAATACCTACACCATAGCGTCAGCGATCGTGTAGGTTGTTCACCCTGCAATCCACAACTTGTTGAGGGCTGATTGTTTGAGCCAATCGATAAACTGATTACGATCCTGGACTGGCATATCTTCCAGGACTTCGCTCACTCCCTCAGCAAAATCGGTATTGCCAAAATATGATTTGCCCAAACGGTGCAGTTCTTGCAACAAGGTTTTGAGATGCTGCTCTTGCCAAGGAGGTACCTTGTGACCTTGTAAGGGACTGACGGTTAGCCAATTTTTGATTGCATCAGGGGAGTCTGCCATGGGGAAGCTTCCCTGCTGAAATACCTTGGCGATATCTTTCTGAAACGATGCGGCTTGTCTTGCTCCTAGAAGGTCTTCTACATCGAAATAAACAGCTTGGAGCAGCAGCAGACAAGCCTGTGCGAACAGCGGTGCTTTGGCGGATTGAGTACCTGTCGGTTCTTCGCCGACAAGCTGGTCTAGACGAACCTTACCCCAGACACTATATCTATCCGGCTCTTCTAGCAGAACGCAGGCTTTGCCTTTGTTGTCGGTTAAGTCCCGCCATAAGGCTCTGGCGTCTTCTGCTTGTTTGCCGTTGAAAGCGCTGATCAGGCGGAACGTTTGCCCCTGATAATTGAGAATGGGGATTTGCTGATCCCGTTTTGGGTGTTGAAAATTGGTTATTTCAACATCCTGCCGTTTCAGAATAAACATGACACTGTGATTTGACTTCTGTCATGGTCGAGGTGCTGTGCTTGACAATTATAGTTACTGATCTTCAAACATGGGCAGACCTGCTCATGTCTTCTAATAACGCACTATTAATGGTTAAGCTCACTTCTACACCTTACCTTAGTTCTTGTCCTGCGATCGGGTCTCAATGTAAATTAATCATCGTACTATTGGCTTTGGGGTCTTTTTAAACTTTTGTAAAATATTTACTTGCCCGATCGCACACTCTACCTGTACAATGTTAAAGTTAGTCAAATTTCTACCGGGCTTTCATTTTTTTGATTTTTGGGTGCGTAACTCAGGTGGATAGAGTAGCTGCCTTCTAAGCAGCGAGCCGCAGGTTCGAGTCCTGCCGTACCCATCACTTTATCTGACATTGCCAGAAATTTAATGTTATTATTGGACAGCAGCGCGATCGAACTCCACAAACCCGTATTAGCGCAAGCAACAGGAACGGAAACAATGATGGCATCAGAAAATACCGCAACAATTGCCCTACTATTAGTTGCTGTGGGAATCCTAGTTAGGGGTTTTTATCGCGCCAAACCTTTTGGTAAACTGGGAATTTTGGCTTGGTTGCAGTCCGTTACGCTGATGAGTCCGTGGCTGTTGTTTTTTGGTTTGTTCTCTGCGGGGATTTACCTAAATCTAGTTGCGGTATTATTGATGATGGTGCTATCAACCGGTTTGTACATCTATCTCGGTAGGGAATTGCGATCGCAGGCTGGAAATCCAGAACTGCGATCGCGCGATACTACAGAGGCAAAGTCCTCCAGCGATCAAAATTCTGCCCCCTCGTCGCCACCACCGCCCAGAGAACCAGTCAAAACCATCACATCACCGCCAACTAATCAATCACAAATAATTCCGGTTCCCGCCGAAGACTTAAAAGCAATTCAAGGTATCTTTGGTGTCGATACCTTCTTTGCCACAGAAACGATTCCCTATCAAGATGGGTTGATTTTCAAAGGAAATCTGCGGGGAAATCCAGAACAAATACACTCCCGATTGTCGGCAAGTTTACAAGAAAAATTGGGCGATCGCTACCGACTATTTTTAGTAGAAAATCAGGACGATAAGCCCGTAGTGATCATCCTACCCAGCGAAAACGACCCGCAGCCAACTACCATACCTCAAAAAATCCTCGCAGTGGTACTGCTACTTGCCACAATTGCTACTACATTAGAAGCTGCTGGATTGCTCCTAGGTTTTGACTTCTTTAGTTCACCCGCTAGATATCCAGAAGTGCTGCCGATCGCAACAGGAATTTGGGCAGTATTAGGTTCTCGTGAAATTGCTCGTCGAGTGCTGGCACATCAGTACAATGTTCGCTTGAGCTGGCCATTTTTTATACCGACTTGGCAAATAGGTTCCTTTGGCGCGATCGACCGTTTTGAGTCCCTACTACCAACTCGCACAGTCCTATTTGACATCTCAATTGCCGGCCCAGCCACCGGAGGAATAGTTGCTCTATTCATGCTGATAGTCGGTTTACTGCTTTCCCACACCGGCAGTTTGTTTCAAATTCCCTCAGAATTTTTCAAGGCTTCGGTTCTCGTGGGAACCTTGGCAAAAGTGGTTTTGGGTTCAGTTTTGCAGCAACCATTGGTAGATGTTCATCCCCTAGTGGTAATCGGGTGGTTGGGTTTGGTAATCACAGCGATTAATTTGATGCCCGCCGGACAGTTGGATGGAGGTAGAATTGTCCAAGCAATCTACGGTCGGAAAACTGCTAATCTGGCAACTCTGGCGACTTTTGCAGTGCTAGCGATCGCTTCTTTAGTTAATCCTTTAGCTCTCTATTGGGCGATCGTGATTGTGATTTTACAGCGAAATTTGGAGCGACCGACCCTCAACGAACTAACTGAACCTGACGACACTCGTGCGGCTCTAGGTTTGTTGGCTTTGTTTTTGATGATTGCTATACTATTGCCGTTGACACCAGCTTTAGCTGGGCGTTTAGGCATTGGAAACTAATCATCAGGCGAGTTGAGACTAGGGTGCGCTGAATCACACCCTAGATTCCCGTCAATAGACCTAATTGAAAAGCTTGCAATTTGTTTAAACTTAATCTATCAACTAAAAATCACTTATTTCAGCATCTAGAGTAAAGTTATGGCTAATCAACTTCCTCCTGTATTGGTAACTTTTGATGCAGATGTTTTGATGGCTGGCAGAACCCAAGTATGGCAAGAATACGCCAAAGTCGGCAACTGCTATCTCCCGGAAGTAGTTTATGACGAAATAGACTATTTGACAGGGAAAGCAGTAGAAAAATCTCAAGAGCAAGTCGCTAGAGAATTTATGCGTTTTTTTGCCGACAGTGGCTGGATCATCACTGATGCTCAAGAAACACATCGCTCCCTGGAACCTTCCATTAAAAATCAAAGCAAGCCAGCAATGCTAGTGGTAGCAACCGCTCAGTGCGTTTACGGTTTAGCTCAGGAACACCCAGACGCACTCGTAATTTTTGTTTCCAATACCCAGCCTCTGCTCAAACGGATAGCTTCCGTAGGAAGTGCCAATCTCTGCGGAATTACCGGCGCCATGCTGTTAAATTGGGCAAGGAAGGCGGAACGTCCAGCGGCGGCGACTCAGCAATTACAAAGTTTGATGCGAAACCTCGCCGATCGCAAATCAACTCAGCGGAGCCGTAGTAAAATTGAGGAGGATACTCGCCACAAAACCGACTCTTCTCCTAGTAAGTTCACTGGGACGCGGAACAATTTTGAAATCAAGTCGGCTACCAGTTCTACTAAAACTAATAAAACGCCTTTTACTGAACATCGCAGTTCGAGTTCGCGCCCGAAAAAGCCGCCTCGCAGTCGGGAGGAACCGCCGGAAATGGCACCTGCTGTATATCGCATGAAACACATTAGTCCTCCCAAAAAACAGGGCGACAATTTTATTTCTAATGCGTTCAATTTTCTGGGAGCATTATTCTTCTTGACAGTAGCAATAGGTATTTTATGGCGAGTTGTTGATGTTAAAGGTTTTAGAAAGACTTTTGTCCCCGCCCTCCCGAAGCCTGTACAACAATTTGTGAAGTCAATCGATCCTCGGTAAATGATATCGATATTACCACTTCGTAAATTTAGATTTTTTTACCGCAGATGTACACCGATTAACGCAGATATGGTGATGTTTAAATAATGCTTAATTGGAACGAGATATTTAGTGGATTGGCATTAGCTTTTGCAGGCTTTGCTTATGCTTTTCTAGTGTGTTTTATTTTTGTTGCCAATGCACCTTTTTGGGATACAGCAATTGCGATTGGTGGAGCTTTAGTTGGAACTGTAGCGACTTATTGGGTGCTGACTTCCTCCTTGCCGAGTTTCTGGATTTTAGCGCTAATGTTTCTTTCGCAAGCAGTGGTGATGGGATTTTTAGGCGGGTTTCTGCCGGAAGGAATATTTCCAGGCTCTTTCTTGTGCGCGGGAAACCTTGCACTAGGAATTACTAGCCGTAATACAAATTTTTCGCAACAAAAAACATTGCTAATTTTGATTGTGTTTATGGCGCTTTTTATCCCAGTTTGGGCTGCCGATTTCTTACGCCGAAATGCGAATTAGTACCGATAATTGTTCCTACGCCCCATGCCCCATGCCCTAGGCCCTATGCCCCATGCCCCATGCCCTATGCCCCATGCCCTATGCCCTAGGCCCTAGGCCCTATGCCCGTATTGGTAGATTTTGTCTGAAAAAGTGCCTTCAGTGCCTCGTCGAGAGTTTCGGCCATGACAATGCGGTTTTCGTAGACAACAATGACTCTTACTAAAGTGGGTAAACTATTACGCTCAGCTTCTAAGTAAAGAGGCTCAACATACAGTAAGGATTGTTCAATGGGAATCACCAATAAATTGCCTTGAATTGCTTTTGAACCCTGACGATTCCACAGAGATATTTGTTCGGAAATAACCGGATCTTGATTAATTAATGCTTCTATTTGTTCTGGGCCATAAACTAATCGCTGTTTGGGAAACTGGTAAAGTAGTAATTTTCCATAATCACCCTCGTCAGAGCGGCCTGCAATCCAAGCAATTAAATTATTCCGACTTACAGGAGTAAATGGCAGTAGCAAAATAAATTCTTCGGATTTTTCGGTTGGCAATTTTGTAATTAAATAGTACGGTTCAACAGGCTGCTCTTTGCTACCATAAATTTCATTGGGAACTCGCCACAAATCCTCCCGATTGTAAAATACCTGCGGGTCTTCCATGTGATAAGTTAGCAAACGTTCCGATTGAACTTTTAACAAGTCCATTGGATATCTCATGTGTTTACGGATAGCTGGAGGCATTTCTTCGATGGGTTTAAAGAGTCGGGGAAATATAGCAATCCAACTCTTGATAATTGGATCTGAGGGATTGATAACGTAGAAGTTAACAGAACCGTTATAAGCATCAATTACAACTTTTACGGAATTGCGGATGTAGTTAAATTCATTTTTGCCTGGATCGGAATAGGGGTATCTATCACTTGTAGTGTAGGCATCAAAAATCCAGTAAAGATAGTTCGGATAATTCTTGTCAGATGATGGTAAAGACTGAGTATTTTTGGCGATTTTACTTGGTTCTTTTTCTATTAAATCACCTGTGCCGAGATGGGCGTTGGCTACTACTAAGTATGGATCTGAATCGTAGCGTAAAAAAGGAGCGATCGCCCGCACTCTTTTGTTAATGTTTCGCCGGTAGAGTAATTTAGTTTCTGGTGTAAAATTACGAGTTATTGCCATTTGCCAATTTTTGAGATAATTAGCAAAGATCCAGCGCTTCCAGATAGAGCCGATCGCAATTCCGCCTTTACCGCTGTATATATTATAAACATTGTCTTTGCCACTGGGATAGTCGAATTCTTTAACTTTTGTCGGTGTCATTACGTCTGTATCCGTTACTTCGCCGTAGTAAATGCGTGGGTGCCCGATCGGAATACTGGCCCGAATGCGATCGCTAGTTATATCCAAACCACTTTCGCCAGAGCCCGCATCAACTCCAATATCTTTAACGAAATAATCAGGCAAACCGCCGACACCTACAGTATTTACCGGAGAAAGAGTAAAGCCATAACCGTGAGTGTAAACCAGGTGTTCGTTTACCCAGGTTTGAGCTTCGGGAGAAACTGCTGTGTAGTCTAATTCCCTAGCAGCGAGAATCACTTGCTGGCTTTGAGATTCTGCCATTTTTGCTTTTTCGTTCTTAACTGTGTAGCGATCGATATCAGCATCTAAGAATTTATAATAAGGTCGGATTTGCTGCAACTGCCGATTTGTTTGTAGCAGTGGCTGTTTGTCCCACAAGCGGATATTGCTGATAGTAAGCTGATTTTTTTCTAAATCTGGATAAGTCAGTTTTCCTTCTGGGTCAAAAGTTTTTATTTCAATTTTTTTTAAGTCGAATCCTCTCTGAGTAAAGGCAATGCTGTTTTTGATATATGGTTTTTCTCGTGCTAGTTCATTAGGCTTAACGCTAAGTTGTTGTACTATTTCTGGAAGCAAAAAATTTAACATAAAAATTACGATTGAAAAGCCAAAAATACATTTTTTAAAGTTTTGATTTTTGATTTTTAATTGGAAAACAGGCGAAAGAATCAAAAGTGCGATTGCCCATGCCACAATACTGAAAAATCCATAGAGTGGTAAGCGTACTGTCGCGTCAACATAATTTGCCCCGTAGGTAACGTCTCCCCGTGAGTACAGCAATTCATAACGGGCTAGCCAATAGCGGAATGCGGTGGCTAGCATCAAAGCTGAACCTAAGCCATATAAGTGCCGCTGCTGCGATCGCGAGAATCCCAAAAATATCCCTTGACTCAAGCTGTTTCTAGATAGCAAATATGTTAAAGTACAAGATACTAATCCGTACAAAAATACAACTGTCAGTGACAAAGAAACTAATTCTAAAATTGGCAGAATAAATATATAAAAGCTAAGATCTTGACTAAAAATAGGATCGGTGATGTTAAACTCAATAGGGTGGAAATATGGTAATACCTTTGTCCAATGACTGCTGGCAATGATCCCGATCGCCAAACTGAGCAAAATCGCGATCGCCCCCAGCCCAAAATCCGGCTTAATTACCACACACAACATCAAACCCAGCATTACGCCCAACTGCCACCAACCAGAAAATAGCTGCACAGTTGCCTGAATTGACTCCCATCCCAACTGAATTGATGGCGCAGACGAACCACCTGCTATACTAAGATTCGCTAACTGCCCCAAGTGAATTGCCGTCAAAATCGCGATCGCGCTCAATCCCAATAACAGCAACAGCAGCCAGGGAAAGGCTATTTGAGACTTGGCTGCGGGTATGAGATAATTTCCCCCCGTTTTTTTTAGATTAACTGGAGCAAATAATCCCCCTGAAATTGGCGATGGGGTTTCCTCAAACTGATGCTGAAGGCGGCGGGCTAAAGCTAAATTTCCCATTAAAAATACAGCAGAAGTAGCAGTTGGAATTACCCCCAGCAATCCTTGAGTTTTTAGCCTCAATAGTAAAATCTGAAGATATCCAACTTCCTCAAACCAGAGAATTTCTGCGACAAGACGAGATGCCAACTCCAAAATCAGCCATAGCCCCCCAATCACTATAATTATTTGAGAAATTCGTTTATTAAAATTCACAATCTTGATCTTTAAGTTCTCGGCCTTAAAAAAGAAGGATTACCTATTGACGTTACTGGATTTCGTATGATATTATTTAGATAATGGGAGTGGTGACAAAAATAATTATTTTTCTCACCACTCCCATTATTATATGGTACTCTATCAAACGCTCAAAGTCAAGCATTTAACCCTAAAAAAAGGGGCCATTTTTTTATATTTATCAATAAAAATTCAATGATAGCCACAACAGTCAAAAGAGTAATCAGCATTGACACTCCGGGCGCGTGAACGCACGGGGATTCTTGGATCAATCAGTCAACTTGCCCGTTGATGTCACCACCAGCGAGTAGAGATCGGTCTGTCTAAGAGCGTTAATTCCGGTGTGCCCCACCGTATTTAAAATAATTCCTGCACGGGCTTTCAATCCCTTTGCTAGAATATTCAAAGCTGCATTGTGGTCGCGGTCTAACACCGCACCGCAATTACAAATATGAGTTCTGACTGAGAGCGATTTCTGGACACGATTCCCGCAACTTGAACAATCTTGGGAAGTGTACTGAGGAGCAACAGCAACCACTGTTTTACCGTACACCTTCCCAAAGTATTGCAACCATTCAGCAAACTGTGACCATGCTGCATCACTAATTGATTTAGCAAGCTTATGGTTTTTCGCCATATTTCTTACCTGAAGGTTTTCGTAGGCTACAAAATCGTTAGATTTCACTACGCACAACGCCGTCTTGATGGCGAAGTCTTTACGCTGCCTGCTGACTTTCAAGTGTTTTTTCCCTAACTTATTTATCGCTTTTTTGCGATTACTAGAGCCTTTATTTTTGCGAGAAACTCGTTTCTGCAACCGTTTTAAAGCTTTTTCAGTTTTACGGAGATGTCGAGGATTCGTCATGGTTTCACCGTTGCTATCGGTATAG
>REAP01000119.1 GCA_004294385.1 Oscillatoriales cyanobacterium
GATGTCTACAGGAGGTGCACCAATGAAGGCGACGATGTAGCAGATGGTGGCGCTCAAAAGTGTTGGAATCATCAAGACACCGAACCAACCGATATAAATACGGTTGTCTGTGCTTGTGACCCATTCGCAGAAGCGTTCCCAGACGTTGGCGCTTTCGCGCTGTTGTAAGGTGGTTGTCATGGTTTTATGATTGCTTTATTTGGTTGTCAATGTTCAGATGATGTCTCTATTATTACGCCTACTACTCTGGTTTGTAAAGGGGTTTGGCGACAGTTAAACTGATTAGGGTGATAAGGTGGGGTTATATATAGTTGGATTGCTTGCTATATATATGGTCTAGGTGGATTGGAATCCAAAAGTATGGTAATTACGCTCGCACCAACTCCAACCGATATCGGTACAAAGCCACAGGATGACCCCCAGCAGCAAAATAATCTGGGTCTTGTGGCGACAAATAAATCGCTGTCACCTGATCCGCCTCAATCTTTCTAATGACGGAATCGCTATTTTCCTCTCCCCCAACCGCACATCGATAACTCGTTGTTGTTTCCACCTCGTTTAAATAAATATCAGACTCTCCCCGAAACACCTGCTGAGAAATTTCTGTAGATACAAACTCGCCAGGATTCGGTGTCTCAGTTCTTCGGCCTGTCACAATCGAAACCAGTTGCTTTTCTCCTTTCAAAACAGTAATTTGGCGGTTGGGATTGGTCCGATCGACTTTCACCGAAAGTACAGCCCGATCGCCCAAATAAGCCTTGGCGATGTTTAAACCATTGAAAGTGCGATCGGCTACAATTTTCTGAGCTATTTTAGATGTATAATTAGAGATAAACCCAATATTTCTCTCAGGTTGAAACCGTACTTTAAATAAAACCGGCTGCTGCAAATAGCGCCGATTTCCCTCAAATCCAGGAGTGATAATCTTTGGGGCTAAAGGTGCCGCTAAATCCACCAAAGTGCTCGCAACATTCCAATTTCCCGCCATCCAGTCTGGATACACCAAATCTCCCTTAGCTACAGCGATAGGAGGTTTGCTATCCCAATTTGGGAAGCTCGATATGCGATCGCCCAAAACCCCCGCACTCGCATCACCACTCCACAAAAGTAACGCCCAAACCAAACAAAAACCCCAAATTGCTCTCATACCAAACAGCCCTCTTTGATCGTATCAAATCCGTTGACATAGGAATTATTATTTCTCTCTTCTCTTCCTTCGCGTCCTTTGCGCCTTCGTGGTTAAATCATTCCGATACAACCGGAATTGATATAACACATTGGACCAACCTCTTTTACAACATATATTTCTCTTCTTTTTCTTCTTTTTCTTCTTTCTCTATTCTGTGCGTTCTACTCGCCTAGAATAATTTATGATAGCAAATTACCCACCAAGGGCGAAACATCAAGGTTGGAGATTGCTTGCTCACAACAAACAAGGAAATAAAAAGTTAGTGAGTAGTGAGTGGGGAACGTGTGATATTGTTTTTGAAACGAAGATGTGAGGGTGAGTATCAACTATGAATACACTTGTTTACAAAACTTTAGTAGTTACGCTAACTGTTTTAGGTAGTGGACTGATGCCGGCTGCGATCGCCCAGACCGTCGATTCCCCAATTACAGAACAACCAACTGTTTCACCAGCCAACAGCGAGGAAACCCAACCCCAAATCGGATCAGCAGAGGCACTCCCAGAGTCAGTAATTAGCGCTGAAAATGTTGGGGATAATTCCCTCAACGGCGTGTTGCTCCCAACCACTACTAACCAAGAAATACCAACGCAGAAAGCCGAAGATTTCAATCAAGATCTAAGTCTAAATCAAAACACAGGAGCTTCGAGGGCCAAGGAAAATTCCCTAGTTTCCAATCCATCGCCAGAGAACACATTGACGGAACAGGTAATTCCGATCTCTGGACAAACAGCAGAACTTCCACAACAGGATACCTCACTCTTTGATCACATATTGCCAGCAAGGGGAAACACCGTCAACCCCCTCTTTGACAAAAAAACATCAGAGGACAACACATCGATCGACCAAGTGACCTCAGTCTCCCAGCTATCCGACGTGAAGCCGACAGATTGGGCATTTCAAGCATTACAATCTCTAGTCGAACGGTACGGTTGTATCGCGGGATATCCTGACGGCACATTTCGCGGCAACCGGGCTATGACTCGCTACGAATTTGCAGCAGGTTTAAACGCTTGCTTGGATAAGGTGAGGGAGCTAATTACGGCTGGGACGACAAATTTAATTACCAAAGAAGACTTGGGTATCGTCCAACGGCTGCAAGAAGAATTTGCAGCCGAATTGGCGACTCTGCGGGGGCGCGTAGATACCCTGGAAGCTCGATCGGCTGAACTCGAAGCCAACCAATTCTCCACAACCACAAAGCTGAACGGTCAGGTGTTGACTTATCTAGGAGATGCTTTTGGTAAAAATGCTAGTGAGGCGAATAACACTGCATTCGGCTATAGAGTCCGACTCAACTTAAATACCAGTTTCACGGGTAAAGATAACTTGTTAGTCGGACTGCAAGCGACAAATTTAAGACGGCTTGACGCTGCTACCGAATTTCCGCAAAGCCGTTTGAGGGGTGCAACTGATGAAACGCTTTTTTCTGCCACTAACACATCTGGGGATGGAAGTTTGAAGCTCAACGCTTTGCAATACAGTTTCCCGGTGGGTGACAAACTACAGGTTTTTCTAAATGCCTTTTCTAGCGATCGGATACTTTCAGCACCCCTGAGTCCATTTTCCAGCCCTACAACAGGATCTATATCGTACTTTGGTTCAATGAACCCGATCCTGTACCCCACCGGTCAGCAAACAGGGATTGGCGTACAGTGGAAAGCAACTCCGTGGTTGAACGTCGATTTCTCGGCCGGCAGCGAATCCCGGACAAACGACCCGACTGTAGGTCTCTTCAGTGCTGGCTACAGTGGTTCTGTACGAACGGTCTTCACTTTCGGGGCGCTCAATCTTGCTTTCAATTATGTCCACTTCTACTCTCCTCAATTTGGGGCTGATACGGCGAGTGGTAGTAACGCTGCCAAAGTTGTGGGGGCTGGGCCCGTTGTCGGCAACGCATATCTTCCTGGAATCTCCTATCGAGTCTCCCCGACTTTGGGGTTAAGTGGTTCTGTTGGTTTGATTAATGCTCGTGCCTTGGGCAATGGTACTAAGGGAGATGCTAATGTGTTGGACTATCGTTTTTCTATGGCTTTTTATGACATAGGTAAAAAAGGCAACTTAGCTGGTATTGTTTTTGGGGTGCAGCCCCGGTTGACCAATACGAGCAATGGGGCGATCGCTCAAGCGATTGGTTTACCCGCAGGACAACGCCGCGATCGCGACATGGGATTTCACATCGAAGCCTTTTACACGCATCTACTGACCGACAATATCACTATTACCCCTGGTATAATCTGGTTGACCGCCCCCAACCATGACCTTCGCAACCCCGATGTTGTTGTGGGAGTAGTGAGAACAACCTTCTCTTTTTAACTTAAATAACGTATCAAGAGTTTCTGATGAACCAACAAGTTTTAGCAGTAATTGAGAAAATCAGTGTCCTCGGTGGCGAACAGTACGGGGAAAGTGCTTGGCGAAATCCCATTCGCAAAGATACCGGCCCAATTTTGCAAGCACTGGTGATGGCATCCCAACCCAAGACTATCCTTGAATTAGGCACTGGTTATGGTCTTTCTACTTGTTATCTAGCATTGGGAAATAGCGAAACTATCATTCATACGGTCGAGTTTGATAGTGCTGTGGCCGAACAAGCTAATAAACACTTTGAATTAGCGGGAATTTCCCATCGAATTAAACAGTGGGTGTGTCCTTCTTCTGAGGCAATTTCCAAAATCCCCCAGGAGATTCCTGTGCCAGATTTTGTGTTTATAGATCACGCTAAACGGCCTTATAAAGACGATGTTTCTGCTATTATTGAAAGCTGTGGTGGTAAGCAGATACTTCTGGTTGCTGATAATGTGGAAGATCGGAAGCAGGAACTTGCTGATTTTCTGGATTGGTTTCCGTCAATTGCCCTCAATTTAACGATTATTTCGACTCAATGTGGTTTGCTGGTTGCGTCGGTATAATTAGGGTTTTGCTGAATCAGCAGGCAGAAAGTTGACCAGAAATAAGCTGTTCTCCATTTAAAGAGACTGTTGGCGAATTCACAGAGGGTGTCACCCCTCACAGGTGAAATGCGGTGTCCTGAGCCCTTCGACTACGCTCAGGATAAACGCAGTCGTTGGGTAGATTTTGTAGGTTGGGTTAACGCGAGAGCCATAGGTGTCAACTTAAGCTTGAACCCCTTGGTATCTCTTGCTTTTACCTAAGTCTAGATCCCCCTCGCATCCCCCGAATCGTTGCGGGGACTTTGAAAGGACTCCTGTCCCCCCCTTGGGAAGGGGGGCTCGTTCGGATCTAGATTTAATAGTCAAACAGCAATCTGTGACTAGGTTTGAGCTTAAGTTGACACTAATGCGCGAGAGCGAAACCCAACTCTTTTAAAATAATGTGTTGGGTTTCGCTGACGCGGTTCCTGAGCGGAGTCGAAGGGCTACCCAACCTACAAAATCTATGCGAGAAACTTGCGCGGGCGCTGGATTCAGAAGTGAGGAGTGAGACCCCTCAGACATTCGCCAACAGTCTCTAATTAACTTGCTTTCCCAGCAATCTGCATGGTTTTTCCTAGAAAAAGTGCTCTGAGTTAATTCGTCACTTATTTGAACGTTGGCTTTGCAGTTTCTGGGTGAAGCAATTGTTTTTCAGTGAATTCTCGATCGAGAGTTAGAGAATTATTCTCATCACTTTCAGGGAGAATCCGAATATCTTGTGGGGGCGCCCCGAGTTTAATCCCTTCTTGCTCAAACCTGGTTTGGATTGTGCGGAGAATATCGGCTGATACTTTCCAAAATTGGTCAGTTTTTGCCCAGCCACTAGCAATCAGATTAATGTATTCGTCTTCTAGGTCAAACACAAAAGTTGAAGGCGCTGGCTCTTCCAAAATTTGAGGGTGGGATTTGAAAATGTCTACGAGCACTTTCTCTATATTTGTCACATCTTGATCGAAGCTAATCCGAAAGCTAAATTTAACTTTGCGAATGTCACTGGTGGTGAGGTTTTCTATCGTTTCACTCCAAACAGTGTTATTGGGAACTGTAAAAAGCTGACCGCCAAATCCTTTGATTTTGGTATTAGCTAAACTGATGGAATCTACCCACCCCCATAGGGAGCCGATTTTCACTTCATCACCGACATCAAATGGTTTGTAAACCATTAGCATCAACCCGCTAGCAAAGTTACCGAGGTTGCTTTGCAAAGCAAAGGCAAAGATAAAACTCGCGCCCCCAAGTACAGTCAAAACAGGCGCGAGACTAACCTCTAGTGCTGTCAAAGCTAAGAGTACGCCAACTACAATTCCCCCTCGATTGATGACAACAACGGTAAATTGGCGCATCAATTTGGAGGTATTAGAAAGTTTCAGAAGCTTGCTAATCACGAAGCCTAATATTTGAGAAACGATCGCGGAAGCCAAGACAATACCGACAAATTTACCGATATTACTAGCCCAACGCAAACCACCTTCATCTGATTTGAACCAACTGAGGACTCTGACGCCTAGACCTTCAGTATCCTTCACATCAATTTCGGCTTTAATGATAGCTTCAATGTATTTGCGGTAATATTTGGATTCCCCACCTTTGCGGTCTAATTCTTCTAAAATCACGTTGAAGCGGTCTACAACGGCTGTTCGCCCCGACTGGAGATTGGTAGCATTGACCACCAGTTGGTTCTTCAATACTGATTCATCTTTAGCATTCGCTTGCAACTTGTCTGACGTTTTTGCAAGCTGCTGCCCTTTTTTGTCTTGGTTTGCTTGACTGTTAGCAGCAGCAGACGAACCCGCAGTTGGTGTTTCACCGCCTGTCTTGATTGTCGTGTTTTCAAGGGTGCTTGTGGCTTCATCGAGTTTCTGAGCAGATTTTGCCGCAGCACCTGTACCACCAGTGGTAGTAGTTCCGCTAATCGCTTCCCGCGCTTTTTTGACTTGTGCGGTAGCCTCTTCTATTTTTTGGGTGGCTTCCTGGTATTCCGGCGATTTGGGATCGGCAATAGCTTTTTGGGCTTTTTCTGCGTCCTCATCGGCTTTGATCGCCTTGTCTAGCGCGTCAATTTTTTCAGTAGCCGCAGTGTACGCCGGCGAGTCGGGAGCTATTTTCTCTCGCTCTTTCTTCGCGTCGTCGAGGGTTTGTTTTGCCTGATCTACTTCGCCTGTTTTCTCGGCTTTTTTCAAGGCATCGTTTAGGGTATCGTCCTGTTTAAGTTCCTTTTTGGTTTGAGTTGCTTCTTTGAGCCCTTCCTGGGCTTTTTTGAGTTTTTCTTTAGCTTCTTCTGCCTTTTTAGTGGCTTCCTTGTATTCTGCTGAGTCTGGGGCGGCGCTCTTGAGAGCTTTTTCGCTTTCTTCTAGTGCTTTCTTAGCTTCGTCTAGGGAACCTGCAACTTCTTGTTGTTTGTTGATGGAGCGATTTTGACGCTTGATGGCGATTTCGGCATCGCTAATTTCTTTGACTTTGTTTTTGAGCAACAATTGCCACGCTGCGGCTTCGTTTGCGAGTTCATCCAGGGCCAGCGGTTTGACTAGCAGTTGCAATTCCTCAACTGGAATTTCAGGATCTTTAGTCGTAACTGCTGCTTTGGGATCTGCGTTTGGTGGAAGCTCAATTTTCTCAGCTTTAGGTGAGGCTGTGGCTTCCTCTGAGGCTGTGGCTTCGTCGGCTGGTTGCGATCGCGCCGGCATTCCCCAGAGTGCGAAACAACTAACAACTCCGATCAAAAAAATTGCACGGACTCTCTTGGGTAACATTTTATTGTTTGTCATGAAAATGTTTTTCCTGATTTGACATTTCTTTAACTCAGCCACTCTCTCTAACCTCAACGAAAAACTAATTTGATGTTTGATGGATCGGTCAACAACTAACTGCTTTGCCCGATCGCCTCTCATTTTAGATTTCCGTTTTTCGACGCGATAAACTAATTTTTCATCCCAGTAACCTTTGGGTTGAGATTACTGGTAATTGCCATCATCTATTAAGGCTATTTTTATTTAAATTTTTCGCAATTTAATCACAACTCTCAAAACCCATATAGCAGTTCTCAACCTTGGTGAGGTATGCCCTATGCCCTATGCCCTATGCCCTATGCCCTATATCAAGCGTGCACCGCACTGTTACTGAGAAAGGCTATATTCAGTTTCTTGATAGTATCATAGCTGACACAACATTTCAAGTAGCGATCGCTACTTAATTAAGATTTTTGCCTTTGGCGATCGGACCGGAGAATGAAACAGCCCTGGGGATTTAGAGGGATCTAGACTTAGGTAAAACCGATATTTATCAAAGGTTTCAGTCTTAAGTTGACACCAATAGACACGGTGGAGTGTCCCTACGGGGATCTGGGGTGTACTTCATATTCGTTATTATTATTAGTTATTGGTTATTAGTTACTGGTTATTGGTTATTAGAACCAACAAATAACAATTAACAAATAACCAATAACTACTGACTATTTTTCGTGTAATTCGTAAGCAGCGACAATCCGCTGTACTAATGGGTGTCGCACCACATCTGCTTGAGTGAATTCGCAAAAAGCAATCCCTTCAACGTTACCGAGAATTTTTTGGGCGACTGACAATCCCGACTGCTGATGTGGCGGTAAATCCGTTTGAGTGATATCGCCTGTTACAACCATTCTCGATCGGAAACCGAGACGAGTCAACACCATTTTCATCTGAGCCGGTGTCGTATTTTGAGCTTCATCCAAAATTACGAAAGCATTACTGAGAGTGCGTCCCCGCATATAAGCTAAAGGAGCTACTTCAATCAGGCCTCTTTCCATTAAATCGGCCATTTTTTCGGGGTCGATCATTTCCTGGAGTGCGTCGTAAAGCGGGCGTAAATAGGGATCGACTTTTTGCTGCAAATCTCCCGGTAAAAAGCCTAATTTTTCCCCAGCTTCTACGGCTGGCCTAGTTAAAATTAGCTTTTCGTACTGCTTGCTTAACAGGGCTTGGATGGCGAAAATAGCTGCTAGAAAAGTTTTGCCAGTACCAGCGGGCCCTATGCAAAAAGTCAGGTCATGGGTGCGTACAGCTTGGACGTACTGGCGCTGTTTGAAGGTTTTGGCTCGAATTTCTTCGCCGCGCCGGGTTTTGGCGAGTACGTCTCGCTGCAAGTCTTGCAAATCTTCTTGGCGGTTGGTATCCAAAGCGAGGCGCGCTGTCTGGATTTCGACTCCGGTAATCATTTTACCGGCTTTCCAGAAGTCGGAGAGCGATCGCACTAATTTATGACACAATTCTACTTGATTTTTCGTGCCAGAAATCAGCAGTTCTTGCCCTCGCATGACTAAGTTTGCGCCGGTTTGCTTAGAGATAATTTTTAGATTTTGTTCTTGATGGCCAGCGAGCGACATGGCGCTTTGAGGGCTGGGCAACTCTATTGTTAGTGTTTCAGTCATGCCGGATCAGCTCTCTCCAAATCAGCAAATTAAAAGTTAACAATCGACGGTTAGATTAGTCAGGTTTTGCAAACAAAAAGACGCTCGGTACTAGCTTTTATCTAGTATCTAAAGCGTCTTTCAAATTTAGCTCCCAAATTAGTTTGGTGCTTCAAATACAAATCAAATCTCCTTTCTATTATTAGGTTTGAGATTTTAGATTTT
This sequence comes from Oscillatoriales cyanobacterium, assembly GCA_004294385.1. GTDB lineage: Bacteria > Cyanobacteriota > Cyanobacteriia > Cyanobacteriales > Microcoleaceae > Microcoleus. The sequence goes on from REAP01000119.1 coordinate 8,730, forward strand.
AGATTGACCCAATCCCGTTGACATTTGAGATTTTAAATTGTTGCCCGATCGCAAAATCGGCAATCTAAAATCAGACGGGACTTGTAAAAAAACTTTACAACAGACAATCTAAAATCTAAAACTATTTTGCCACTAAGCAGTTAATAGCCGGGAGTATTTCTGCTTGTTCTAAACGTAGGTGTATTAGTACGGCGAGGTTGTTCTCTCGGAACTCTGCTAGGTAATGGAGTTGGCGCAGGTGCGGAAGTTCGGGGTCGGAGGTCTCCTCGATCGCGCGTACTGCGTTCGGGGCGATCAGCCCTTGGTGCAGGCGATCGCATATCACCTGCTTCAACATCATATATGTCTAAGTAAACAGATTGACCAGCAGTTTGAGCCACCGCTTCGAGGGTAGTTCTAATTGCCTGAATATTGCGTCCGCCCCTACCGTATACCCGTCCTTTGTCTGGATCATCAAAAGCTAGTCTAACCCAAACCCGCGATTGACGCGGGTGGATTTCACAATCAACCCTCAAAGAGCCTGGGGACTCTAAAAAAGGGCCTATTAAAAATTGCACCAGTCCAGCGTAGTTGGGACTAGCTGACGGAGGCTGTGTTGCTGGATTCAATGTTGGCTCCGGCTCCGACTTGTTCAAATACATTCGCTTTTCTCAGGATGTCACGCACAGTGTCAGTTGGCTGAGCGCCTTGTTGTAGGCGCTTGACAATCGCTGGAACATCCAGCCTCGTTTCGTTATTTCTGGGGTTATAAAAGCCGAGCTCTTCTAGAGGGCGGCCGTCGCGGCGGGTAGAACTGTTCATCGCTACAATCCGGTAGCTTGTCTCGCGTTTTTTCCCGTATCTCTTCAATCGCAGTTTGATCATCTTCTTGCAGAATAGTCCTCTAGCAATTGTGACATACAACAGGGACAGATCAAATATTATGCTGTGGGAATTGGGCATGGGGAATTGGGCATGGGGAATTGGGCATCGGGAATTGGGCATTGGGAATTGGGCATGGGGAATTGGGCATGGGGCATCGGGCATGGGGCATGGGGCATCGGGCATGGGGCATCGGGCATGGGGCATGGGGAATTGGTAGTCCTATCTCCCTCTCTCCCTCTCTCCCTCTCTCCCTCTCCCCATCTCCCCCTCTCCCCTCTCTCCTTCACCCTCCGAGCAAAATATCGCTGCGATTTGCAGCTCCCAGGGCTGGTCTGGCGCCGTCAATGTGGGGCGTAATTGCCAGGGGTAAAGTCGATGCAGTTCCCCACTGTTGTACTAATTTCTGCAAAAATAAATCCTGTTGCGCTCTCAAAGAGTCCCAATCTGTGCCGCGATTGATAATTGCAAACCAAACTAAACCCCGATCGCGCGTCGGTATCGCTCCAGCCAAGGCAATCACGCTGTCCAATGTGCCTGTTTTCACGACAGCATAGGGGGGAATGTGCCGATGTTCGACAGTCCCTCGATCGCGCCCAGACACCGGAAACAAATCAGCAATAGTCAACGGAGTAGTTTGAAGAAAACGCCCGATCGCCTGCATCATCGCACAAGCAGCCCTCGGAGACATCTGATTTTCCACTCCCAATCCCGAACCATTAACTAATTGAAGTTCCGCCGCCGGCACACCCGCCGCCCAAGTAGCTTGCTGCTGAACTATTTTCGCCCCGCCCAAATTGTCAGCCAACATCTGAGCAATGTCATTATCGCTGTGGACGTTCATCTGCTTGAGAATTTCGATCAAAGGGAGCGATCGGCGCGTCATCAGCAAACGCCCAGAACCCACAAATTTCTCAGCAAGCGTACTACCAACTACGACCACCTGCGGCCGCTTCATTCCCCTAGGCATTTTAGAATATATTGACTGCACCTCCCGCGGCCAACTGCGACCATCAAGAGCCTGCCGCAATAACTCCCCCGCAGTCACAGGATCGGACTGGTCATTCATCCGAAAATTGCCAGTCACCACCAAATTGCCAGCCACACGACGAATGCCCATATCATTGAGAGCACTACCAACCGCGATCGCCTCCTCCCACACAAACAGCGGGTCTCCCCCCCCACTCACCACCAAATCCCCCAGCAACACCCCATTTATAATCTGCCCCGTCCCCCGAAACCGCGTTTCAAACTGATAATTCGCGCCCCAAGTTTCCAACGACGCCAGAGAAGTCGCAATCTTAGTCAGCGAAGCCCCCGGCATCAACGTCGTCCCCTGCTGACTTACCAGCGGCAACATTCCAGCCTGCACCCAAACTCCTTGATTTCCCTCAGTCAGCCCCTTCGCCTTCAAATCGTTGAGAAATTCCTGCACCGCTGTGGCCGTTGGCAAGTCGCGATTTGCCACAGATGCTCCCCCACCAGCCAAATCCACCGCCACCACTAACCCTGGTACCCCCCCCTCCCAAGCCAGCACCGACACAGCATGGGCTCCCACACTGCGAGCCCCAGCCATGTCCAGCCAAAGAGAGAGCATTCCAGAGCTAAGTAAATCCAGCATTTTGTACTCCTAAAGTCCTATTAACTATTGCAGATACATTTAACCCGGCAAATCCAGGACTAAGCCAGAATTAGCCGTGTATGGCAAGACGCGTGAAAGCAGCAAGCTCTCCCGTCAAGGAGGTATCTC
>REAP01000120.1 GCA_004294385.1 Oscillatoriales cyanobacterium
TAGAGTTTCGACTTCGCTCAACCAACGGGGAAAGTCGTAGGCTGAGCGTAGTCGAAGCCCGAAATATAGAGTTTCGACTTCGCTCAACCAACGGGGAAAATCTGTTAACGGGAGACAGTCAACTATGGCTTATTTGTATATTCTTGAATGCGCCGATGGTTCTTTCTACACAGGAAGTACAAGGGATTTGCCGTGTCGTTTATGGCAGCATCAAAACGGTTTGGGTGCAAACTATACAAAGAAACGGCTACCTGTAAATTTGGTCTATGCAGAGGAGTTTGAGCGTGTGGATGATGCTTTTTATCGTGAACAGCAGGTTCAGGGTTGGAGTCGAGCCAAGAAAATTGCTCTGATGCAAGGAAATTGGGATCGGGTGCGTATTTTGGCAGAGTGTCAAAATGAGTCACACTACCGGGGGATGGAGGTTTCGACTACGCTCAACCACCGGAAAGAGCCGTAGGCTGAGCGTAGTCGAAGCCGGAAATATGGTTTCGACTATGCTCTGGTTTCGACTACGCTCTGCTCAACCACCGGAAAGAGTCGTAGGCTGAGCGTAGTCGAAGCCCGGAATATGTGGTTTCGACTACGCTCTGGTTTCGACTACGCTCAACCTACGGAAAGAGCCGTAGGCTGAGCGTAGTCGAAGCCGGAAATATGGTTTCGACTACGCTCTGGTTTCGACTACGCTCAACCACCGGAAAGAGTCGTAGGCTGAGCGAAGTCGAAGCCCGGAATATGTGGTTTCGACTACGCTCTGGTTTCGACTACGCTCTGGTTTCGACTACGCTCAACCACCGGGGGAAAAAATCTGTAGGCTGAGGGTAAATACAATTCAGGCTCATGAACACACTCACAAAAATAGCAATTTTAGCTCTTTCTGTCGCCTTGCTAACATCAGCAGGATTGAATGTCTTTCTTTACCAACAAGGGCAAAAGTATTACCTCCTATTAAATGCTACGGGACTTGACCCACTCGGTCTCAACTACTATCCCAATTCAACAGAAAAGACACAACAACCTATCATTGTCTTTTATGGTGATTCACGGGCCCAGAGTTGGCAACCACCTAACCAAATCAAGAACATAACTATCATCAATCGTGGCATAGGTGGTCAAACTACGGCGCAGGTACTAGGACGTTTTCAGCAGCACGTAGCTTCGCTGAAGCCTAAGATGATTGTGATTCAGGTTGGTGTTAATGACCTCAAGGCAATCCCTCTGTTTCCAGAACAAAAAGAGGCGATTATCCGAAATTGCCAGACAAATATCGGGCAAATCGTGCAAAAATCTCTTGACACGGGAGCTAAGGTTGTGGTAACTACTATCTTTCCATTAGGAACGTTGCCGATCGCACGAAAGCCGTTTTGGTCAGATGATGTGGCGATCGCAATTAATGACGTAAACGATTATATCAAAACACTGGCGCGCGATCGGGTAATTGTGTTTGATAGTAGTCAGGTATTGGCAAATTCCCAAGGGATTGTTGACCCAAAATACAGTCTAGATTTTCTGCATATTAATTCAGAAGGTTATGGGGCACTGAACAAGGCAATTGCTGGTATCTTGGTGCCGTAGGATAACGCTGTCGCTCTGAAAAACATATCTAGTAGAAGTTCAACGACTCAAGGTGAAAGTTGAATGTTAAAATATAGTATAAACCTTTACGGTGCTTGAATTCCCTTTATGGCTGAAAAATTAACTGTTAAAAACTTTGCTGGTATCACGGACTTAGAGATAGAGGTCAAGCGCGTCAATATACTGATTGGCCCCCAAGCCAGTGGTAAAAGTGTTTGCGCTAAACTGCTTTTCTATTTTAAGAACTTCGTATGGGAAATTTTAGCTGCTGTAGAGAACGAGCAGACAAAACGCAATCTAGATTCCAACTATTCTAAGAAGTTTGAAGAATATTTCCCTCCCGATTCTTGGGGGAAAAAATATTTTTTTATCCGGTATGAGATTGCCAATGTTTTTATAGAGGTTAGTCGAAAACAGGACACAAGAGCCAAGATTTCCTTCCGCTATTCAGACTTGTTAAAGCAAGAATTTACAGACTTGAGCAATTTATTAAAAAAAGCAAGAGAGCAAAATTATCAACAAAATGCTGAGTATGATAATTTGGATACATTATATTCAACGAGATTCTTTTTAAGAAAGCGCTTAGTAGATTTTTTAGATACATCCATCTGTCGAGAGGCAGCTTTCAATCAGTTGTTTATTCCTGCTGGCCGTTCTTTTTTCTCTATTCTTCAGAGCAACATTTTTTCTTTTTTGTCAAGCGATAACGTGCTAGATCCATTTATGAGGGAATTTGGTTCAACCTATGAAAGATTCAAACATGGGGGATTCTCTAAAGATAGACTTGCAAATCAAGAAATACAAGATGAAATAGACAGTCTAATAGAGAATTCTCTATGTGGAAAGCACATACAGGAAAAAGGGAAAGATGTTCTAGAAGTTGCAGATGGAAGACGGATTAGTATCGCAAACTCATCTTCTGGTCAACAGGAAATATTACCTCTGACAATTATGTTAGCTACACTACCTTTTTTATATACTGGCAGACAGACAGTGTATATTGAGGAGCCAGAAGCGCATTTATTTCCCAGCGCACAGCGGAATGTTGTCGAGCTGATTGCTACTGTATTTAATTGTCGCAAGGAGCAACTTCAATTCTTCATCACTACTCATAGTCCTTATGTCTTAACAGCATTTAATAATTTACTCCAGGCTGGTCTCCTTTACCAGGAATCCAGCGAAGATGTGCAAGATAAATTAAAAAAAATTGTATCTAGACACAAATCACTAGATGTTTCAGATCTCTCAGCGTATGTTTTAATGGATGGAAAATGCAGTAGTATTGTCTGTTCTGAGACTGGGTTGATAGATGCAAAAGTGATTGATGCTGTTTCCGATGACCTAGCTATTGAATTCGAGCAACTTCTCAACTTAGTTTGAATAGTATATGAAAAGTCTTCCAGAATGTGAGGAATATAGATGTGACACAAAAATTGTATTGCAGGAGAACAAAAGTAAAATAACTTTCCTCAACCCAAATCAAGACAAAATATTAACAATTAAGGTTGATGGCTGCGTGATTAGTGATAACGAGACTTTGCGTTGTGACTACGCCCTTATGCCTTCTGATGAAATAGAAATATATGTGGAGTTGAAGGGAAGCGATATTGCTCATGCAGTTGCACAACTAGAATCAACTATTCGATTACTTTCGGACAATCCCCAAAAAATCAAGAAGCTATGTTTTGTTGTGTCTACTCGTGTGCCTAAACAAACGCCAAGGATGCAACAGCTACAAATTCAGTTTAAAAAAAAGTTTAATGCTAGTTTCCGAGTTAAGAATATTCAAGATGAGTATGATTTAAGCACTTCTATAAGTTAAGCCTATTTTTTCACATAATATCAAAAACTTAAAATCTTAATTCATACTCCACAGTTCCTCGATTGTCTCCTTGAAAATCCGTAGAACCCCGCAGCAAAACTTGGTCATTCAAACGATACCGCAAATTAAATTCCGTTGGCTGATTAGCAGACAAAACCCTAATGATAGTAGCCGAAAGATTGCGCGTAATATCGCCGCCAATTTCCAAACCCACACCGAGTGAACCCGCAGCGGAACCCGAACTCGCGGTTTGCCCTTCCCCGCCGCTAATCCGAGTCGGAAATAGACGGAATTCAGTCAATCCTGTGGCGTTAGTAATCACAGATTGAAGGTTGCCAAATAAGCCTGCACCGGCTAAATTTGCGATCGCCAGTGTACTGTCTCCCCGTCCCAAAGTTTGCACGAAACTACCGCCTAACAACGCTACAATCTCGATTTCCGATCGATTGGGAGAACTTCTCAACTCCAGACTATCAGACAACTGAGAAGCTTTTCCCTGCACCAAAGCTTGAATTCGCACACTCCGCACATTACCAAAACGTGTCGGTTCATCTGCTATTTCCGATGCTACAGAATTTCCCGGAGTCCGAAATCTGGTAACTTCCTGTACCGAAGTTGCTAATCTCACGTCTAGCGTCGGATCTAGTCCTTGGGATGGTACAAAGGTAGCAGTTTGGGGATATCCTCGATCGAGCCTAAACTGTGTTGTAAACAAATTCACCGCACCCGAAGTCAGTCGAATCGTACCCTCTGGGCGAATATCATCCAGAGTACCGTTGACAGTCAAACCCCCAGTCGCCTGAAAATTCAATATCGGCGCACTTGTAACTTTAATTTTGCGCCCTAAATTTAACTGCAAATTGTTTAAACCGACTTCAAAGGGAGGAGAAGAGGAAGTCGCAGTTGGAGTCGCAATGGAAGGAGAAACCTGAATCGAAGAAGAAGGAGTTTCAGGGGAAGCAGAAGCAGAAGAGGCTAACTTTGTGCTACCACTACCATTGGGCAAAAACACCTCACCATCATACAGTTCAATTTTGCCAGTCAACTGCGGCCGCAAAGCCGTACCCATCGCCTGTACTTGACCAACTACCTTGCCACGGTACAATCCTTTAAGATCCAAACCCAACTTATCTAAATTTACCGCCAAAGGAGTCGCCGCATCCACATCGCCCTCAGCAAAGGCACGAGATAGCGGAATCACACCTTGGGCGACAATTTCTCCCTGCTTCAATTGTCCCCGAATTCCTTCTACCCGAATGCGATCGCCCTCAAAGCGCACCGCCCCAGTTAGCCCTGTCAGCGGTTCTGGGAAGGCCTTGGCGCGGACGGCGGCATTTTCAAAATTAGCACTTCCTTCAGCTACAGGTCGTTCTAGGGTTCCTGAGACGCGAATTTGCACCTGTCCCTTGCCACTAATCCAAGCAACTTGCGGAGTCAAGACATTAATAATGGCTAATCCTTCATTTTGCAAATTTGCCCGCAAATCGATTTGATTGCTATCGGCTTTGACAGTGGCAAAAGGCAACTCAAAGGGTAAACTTCCCTGGACTTCAATCGGTTCGGTTTGAGTCACCAAAGCGCTACCGCCAAAATTCAGGCGGGCGTTACTGTAACTGAAACTGCCATCGGCTTTTTTAATCGGTTCTCTGTTTAGGATACCGTCTTGTAAACTCAATTCCCCGGCTAGTTGCGGATTGGCTAAAGTGCCGGCTAAGTTTGCGCGCAGATTCAAATTGCCGGTGACGTCTACAAAGGGCAATTCCACCAGTTTTGCTAACTCTTCGACTGGTAAATTTTCCACCCGTAACTGCCCCGATTGAGCTTTTTGGCCTAGTTGTCCAGAAAAGCCGATCGCACTTTTGCCCGATCGAATTTCTAGAGGTAAGATAGTTAGAATCCCATCCTGGAAACCTCCTTCAATGCTAAATTGTTGGGCGACATATTTGCCCCATTGCCAGTTATCGCCTTTGACATTAAATTGAGCTTTAATTCCGGTTTGCAAGGAACCAGCTACGGCAATTTCTCCGCCAAAAGTGCCTTGCAATTGATCCAATGGAGGCAATTTTTCCGATGATTTGACTGCTTGCTGTTGTTTGAGAAGTTCTTCAATTTCTACCAACCGTTGTAACTGTTCGATTAGCGGGGCTTCGGCTACTCCCACTGCTACAGTTTGGACATCGGCAGCTTTCCCATAACTAGGGGGTTTTAAACCTCTGGCTAAATCGCCTAAATTGAAATATTCCCCGGCGGCTAAAACTTGTTGCAGATTTCCCTGCTGGATGTTAACTTTCCCGGCAAATTCTGGGTTAGCGCCTGCTTTAATATTGCCAGAAATTAAGTATTGACCGGTGCCTTGGCGGAATATGCCGTTGTTGAGAGTGGCATTACCGTTAGCGTAACTAAATTCTGCCTGGAAACTGTCACCTTTAATGTAGCCGATCGCAGGTTGGGCGATCGCAATTTGTCCATTTGCTTGCAAAGTCGCTGGATTCAACGGCATTTTCCAACCGGGCACATTCACTTGTCCCGACACCGTACCAGTTATCGGCCCCAAACCAGCATCTTTACCAGGTGATAGATTCAAAGCTGCGAGGGGGAAATCGCTTAAATTGACTCGCAAAGTTTCGCCCTCAGTTTGGCCACTAGCCACGGATTCCCCGCGTTTGACTAAGAAAGATGTCGGTAGGAAAGATGGATTTAAGACTATTTCGATTTTGTCGCTGGCGCCAGCTAGACGCAAATCTACACTTCTGCCCAAACCTGCATTCACAGTACCCGCCAGTACGGGGTCAAAAGCTACCTGATTTACGGCTAAATCTCGCACAGCCACATCGCCAACTAAGTTGAGGGCGCTGAGGGTGCCACTGAGGCGGCCGACAAAATCGACATTGCCGCGCAGGGGGAGATTATTCTCTGAACACTTTTTGTGTCCAATTGGACACAAAAATCCGAGTTGTTCTGTCGGTAAGGCTTCCAGGTTAAAGTTGGCGAGTTTGACATTCAAATCTAGATTAGAAATCGAAGGCATTCCTTTTCCGGCGAGTTCGACGTTAACAATGCCATTTGCTGTCAAACCGGGAGTTGTAGCGTTCTCAATTTCCACCCGTTTGCCATCCCAATTAAATATGGCATCAAGGGGTTGTTTGAGAAATGGCAATTCCGAGATGCGAAAACTACCATCGGCGCGAACATCCTGTAGGGGCGGTGCCCCCGTGCCCGCCCGTGCCCCCGTGCCCGCTGCGATCGGGCCAGACAAATTTAGATTACCGTTAAATAAGCCTCGGAGTAGGGGCAGATTTTGGGCTTGAGAGACTAAACCGGGGGATTGCAAGTTTTGGCGCTGGGATTCAAAGGCTTTCTGGAAGCGACTTAGGGCAATTTGTCCGCCGTTGATTGAGGCGCGCCAATTCCCCGATTCTGCCCTACCTTTGGCATTGACAATGCCGCCACCATTGGCAAGTCGAATTTGTCCTTCGCCGTTGGCGGTGATGCCGTTGGCTGTTAAGTTATCGACTGTTCCCAAAAGGCGGATTTTGCCGTCGAGATTGCCATCAATTTCTCGTGGTAAATCTGCTGTCAGTAAACCGGTTTGTTTGAGGGTTTGTTGCAGATTGGCTAGGGCGATGTCGTTGGTTTCGAGGAATGCTTGCCAGTTGCCGTTTTCTAATTTGGCTGTAGTATCGATCGCCCCAAGTCCATTTGCCAAAATCCGTGCTTCCCCACTAGCACTAATTCCCTTTGTTGTCAAGTTATCTAAACTGCCCGTCGCTTGGAATTGGCCGTTAATTCTCCCATCAAATCCTTTTGGCAAAGTCGCCGTTAGCGGAAACAGTTGGAGATTGCGGACTGTTTGTTCTAAACGACTGAGAATAGGGCGATCGAGATTAGCAACAGCTTGCCACCTTCCACCATCTAATTTTCCCTTAAAATCAACCGTACCGTCAGCAATATTTAATTTGCCACTGCTGTTGACGGCGATATCGGCGATGGTTGATTTGTCAAGACTTCCAGCAGCTTTAATTTGATTGGATATTTGTCCGTCAATCGATTTGAGATTTTGGATTTTGGATTTTAGATTGTTGATATTGGCGACTATTTTCGGGTTATCCGCAGTCAAAGCTAAACCAATATCTAACAGTGGTAAGCCCAAATCTACTAAGCTACTGATCGAAGTGCGATCGGTTTCGGCGATGCCCTGCCAATTTCCCGCTACCAATTCTCCTTGGAAATTGACATTACCTGCGCCAAGATTCAGTTTTCCACTACCTCCAATATTAATCCCCTTCGCAGTCAAATTGTCAAGACTTCCCTGAGCCTGAAATTGACTGGATAGTTTGCCGTTAATCGATTTGAGACTTTGAATTTTGGATCTGAAATTATTCAGACTCGCCGTTTGCTGATTTTCGGGATTCAGCGCTAAAGCTATATCTAAAATAGGCAATCCCAAATCTACTAAGCGACTGATAGCTAGCTGATCGGTTTCGGCGATTCCTTGCCATTTTCCGTCTACCAATTCTCCTTTGAGATTGATATTACTGTCGGCAATATTCAGTTTGCCATTGCCACCAATATTGATACCACTCGCGGTCAAATTGTCTAGAGTTCCGACAGCTTTAAATTCACCGGCTAACTGTCCACCCATCGATTTTAGATTGTCGATACTTCGACTTCGCTCAGCACAAGTTTTGGATTTGAGATTATTTGAATTAGCTGTGGAATTGCTGGAATTACCAAGTGCTAGAAATGGTAAGCCAATATCGAGTAAGGGATTCAGAGCAACTTTTTCAGTCTTACCAAAAGCTTGCCAACGGCCCGATGCTAGTTCACCATTAACATTCACAATACTGTCAGCAATATTTAACTGTCCTTTGCCGGTAGCAGTTATCCCATTTACACTCAAATCGTCCAGAGTCCCCGCAGCTTCGGCAGTTCCGCTGAACAAACCTGCTAATTCAGGTGGTAAAGAAAGTCCGGGTACAACTTGCTGTAAACTATTGAGATTAATGCGATCGCCTTTAATCAAAGCTTGCCACTGACGGCCTTGGAGTGCAGCATCTACATTCACAGCAGCATCACCAATTTTGACAACGGTATTTTGCAAATCCACCGAATTGCCGATCGCCCGAACTTCGCCACTAGCCGGAAAGTTTCCTTGAGGTGCTTGCCATTTCACCCTAGCTTGAATGTTGTCTAATGGCCCGAAAATTTGACTTTTCGCTGAGATATTACCAATTTTAAGAGTAGCAGGAATTGGGATATTGTAAATTTGGGCGATCGCATCTGCGGGCAGGTTTTCAGCTTGCAAGTCAAATACCAAACCCGATCGCGAATTCTGACTTCCCAATCCGATCTCAATTTCACCTTTCCCACCAATCTTACCACCGGCTGTCGGCTCCACCAGAATATCGCTCAACGTCAAAGCTAGGGAGGAAAATGGCGGAACTGACGATGGAGAATTGGGAGTTGGGGTTTGAGCAACTCTGCCTCGTTCCAGTTTAAAGTTAGTGCTAATATTTTTGAATTGTAGGCGATCGACTATAGCTGGTTTCGTTGATGCGATCGCACCAGCCAGCACTGGCTGCGAAACAGTCCCAGTCAGCTTGGCATCTAGCTTCACTTCTCCCGCTGCGGCCAAGGGCAATACCACTTTTTGACCTAATTCTTGTTCTAGCGCGCTGACAACATTTGCAACAGCCACTGGTGGCACATTTGCTGCCAAATTAAACTTAGCTTGATCGAGATTAAAATTAACTCCCGTCTCCACTGTCCCTGCTACTTTTAGAGGTATCAAACCATAATTAGCAGTGAGGCTATCAACTATAATATTAGTTCCCTGAAACCGCAATTGACCGCCACTATTTAGAATGGGTTGTTTCAGCGCTTTCAGGGCGAAATCAACTCCTTGAAAATCGGAGGTTCCGGTAATCCCAAATACTTTATTATCTCGTAATTGTACAGTCAAATTACCATTAGCCAGACCTTTTCCGAAATAGACATCAGGAATTCTCAGCAACTGCACCAAGTAAGACAAAGGCAATTTTTGACCTTGTAACTGCACGTTGGTTTGAGCCGCAGGTAACAAAGAGTCAGCTTTAATGCTAAAATTATCGCTATTGGTAAAATTACCATTTACTTCATAAATAACTCGCTGGTTTTGCTCTGAAAATTGAGCGCTACCATTTTTGAGTATTACAGAAATTGGCAGAGATTTTTTCAATCCAACTGCCGGAGTAGGAACCAAAACTGCACCAACATTCTCAACTCGGATCGCACCGACTTCTGTTTTAAATAAACCAGGAGTTTTTGGTTTGTCAAAAGTGGGGAGATTCACCCAGATTCCTTTGTCATCCTGTTCGATATAAGCGTTGGGGTTGACTAAGGTAATATCTAACTTGAGAGTGCGATTTAATAGCAGTTGCCAAAGTGAAAATTGTACTTCAACTGCTTCTGTAGAGGCATAATCGGGATCGGTAGCAGTTGCAGGTAGGCTCGATCGACCAAATCGCAAACTTGTCGGCGAAAATCGCTCCAAACGTCCAATTTGCACGGGCCGCTTCACCAGTTTACTAACTTCCGTTTCCACCAAAGGAGCTAACTTTTCGGGAATCCACCAAGCAGCAGCGCCCGCCCCAACCAGGGCGATAATGCCCAATCCCGTACCGCTAAGCAGCAGTGGACGCCACCAGCGACGTGCCCGATGGGGTGAGAGTTGATTTTTGTCATCGTCCGAGTTAGTCATAAGAATAATTCTGCCAAATCATGATTTAATTTGGTAACGTCACACATACAGTTCTAAGATAAAAAAACGCCGGTTAGGAAAGTCTATAAACTTATGCGAGTGTTCGTCTTACTCTTCAATGCCCGCACCGAGAATGAAGGAATTCATACCATTCAACTCGGCGATCGCAACAAAGTTCTCATGTTTGAGTCAGAAGACGACGCCATCCGCTTTGGCTTGATGTTGGAAGCTCAGGATTTCCCCGAACCTACTGTCGAGGCGATCGACGAGGAAGAAATTAAGGAGTTCTGCGATAGTGTCGATTATGACTGGGAACTGGTGCCGGCGGGGGCGCTGGAAATTCCGCCAGCAAACAATGTAACACAGATAGAATGGCAGTCACAGCCGGAACCTAAATCTGATACTGACGTTTCTCAAAGCGAACTAGACTCTATTCGTCGCCGACTCGAAGGACTTTTGTAATATCTCAAATTTGACAAAAAATGAAGAATTTGGAACAACGGGGGCATCTGCTGACGGAACAGGTGAATGTCAATAGCGAGAATTTAGATCAACTAAGTTCGATCGAATTGGTGGACTTGTTCAACCGGGAAGATGCTCAAACATTAAAGGCGATCGCCCAATCCCGCCAACATTTAGCCCAAACTATTGACATCGCCGCTGAGTCTCTGCGTCACGGAGGCCGCCTTTTTTACGTCGGTGCGGGTACTTCCGGGCGTTTGGGGGTACTTGATGCCGCCGAGTGTCCGCCCACCTTCTGCACGCCGCCAGAGCTCGTACAGGGGATTATCGCTGGGGGGGCGGGGGCTCTGGTGCGGAGTTCCGAGGATTTGGAGGATCGGGCCCAAGATGGGGAAAGTGCGATCGCCCATCGTCAGATTACCAATCTCGATGTGGTTGTCGGCATTACCGCTGGGGGTACGACACCGTTTGTAGCAGGTGCTTTGCAGGCGGCCCGCCAGCGGGGTGCGAAGACGGTTTTTATGGCTTGTGTACCTGTCGAACAAGTCAGTTTTGAGGCTGATGTGAATATTCGCTTGTTGGTTGGCCCGGAGATAGTGGCGGGTTCGACGCGCTTAAAGGCGGGTACGGTGACAAAAATGGCTTTGAATATTATTTCGACTGGGGTAATGGTGAAGCTGGGTAAGGTTTACGGTAATCGCATGGTCGATGTGGCGGTGACAAACAAGAAGTTACGCGATCGGGCTTTAGGAATGTTACAAGATTTAACTGATTTGAGCCGGGAGGAAGCGGGTTTTCTGCTGGAAAAAAGCGGCAAGTCTGTGAAGTTGGCTTTGATGATGCACTGGACTGGTTTGGAGAAGGAGGAGTGCGATCGCATTTTGGGTGAATTTCAAGGGAATTTGCGATCGGCTGTAGCGTCAATTAGTCATTAGTCAGTTGTTAGTAGTCATTAGTCATATCAAATCCGGTAGCATCGGAATTATTAGTAGCCGAAATTAGGACACTCAAGCGTGCCCATTAGTGTCAACTTAAGCCTGAAAGCCCGCCAAGTCCGTTGGTCATCCCGCCAGTCCGACAGGGGTTGAAACCCCTGTCTCAAAGCGCAAGTCCTCTCAAAGAGGACTGATGATGATGAGTTCTTGAGTCCTCTTTTAGAGGACTTTAGCTATTTAACAGCTTAAGTTGACACCAATGGGCACTGCCGTGTCCTCTATAAATATCGGGAGCGCGATCGCAAATTCGGTACCCTTGCCCGGTGCTGAATTAACTGAAATCGTGCCGCCATGTTTCTCGGTGACAATCTGATAAACGATCGCCAAACCCAACCCCGTACCTTTTCCGACTTCTTTCGTAGTAAATAAATGGTCAAAAACCTTTGCTTTGACTTCTTCATTCATACCCTTACCGTTATCTGCGATCGCAATTTTAACGCTATTATTTTCCACTGAGGTTGTAATGGTAATGCAGTTAGGTTTGACTTGAATTTCCGCAAAACTACGTCCATGATTAGATTCATCCAAAGCATCGATCGCATTCCCCAAGATATTCATAAATACTTGATTCAATTGCCCTGCATAACATTCTATTTTTGGTAAATTACCATAATCTTTAATAACTTCAATTTCTGGGCGATTCTCATTAGCTTTGAGGCGATGTTTGAGGATCATAATTGTACTATTAATCCCATCGTGAATATTGCAAGCTACGGGGCGATCGGTATCCGCACGGGAGAAAGTTCGCAAACTTGTGCTGATATCTCGAATTCGACTTACTCCTTCCTTCATGGAAGCAATTAAATTAGGAAAATCTTCTCGAATATATTCAAGATCAATGGTTTCCATTTCCTCCTGAATTTCTGGGTCTAATTGTGGGTATTTTTTTTGAACCAAATCGATTAATCCAAACAAATCATTAATGTAATCTAGGGCGGGTTTAATATTGCCCCCAAGGAAACCAACAGGGTTATTAATCTCATGGGCAACCCCCGCCACCAAGTTACCCAAGGCAGACATTTTTTCACTTTGCACCATTTGTAGTTGGGTTTGCTGGAGTTGTTGAAATGCCTGTTCAATCTGTTGTGATTTTTGCCGTAGCTCTATCTCTGACTCTTGCAAGGCTTTTTGGATATACTTACGTTTAATTGCTGAAGCAATTTCATCAGCAACTGAACTTAATACCTCTAAGATTTCATCATCTAGAGTATGACGCGCAAACATTGCCATTACGCCCATAATTTGATTTTCAACAATCAGCGGATAACCCGCAAAGGCAATCATCCCTTCCCGTTTTGCCCATTCTTTATCGCCAACTCGTGGATCATTTAATACATCATTAGTTAAATGGGGGCAACATTCTTCAGCAATCAGCCCGATCTTAAATTTTCCGACGGGAACACGAGCATGGGGACCATCTAAATGAATGTATTGTCCAGCACTAGCTTGGAGTTCTAAAACATTTTCAGCAGAATTCAAAGTCCAGATGCGGGCAAAGGCAGCATCTAGATGTTGCACAATTGCTTCTGTAGTGGATTGCAGCATATCAGAGAGATTTTCATGAGTTGTTAATCCGGCATCCACATCTGCCCGAAAAGCCAATTTTTTGTTTCGCAACTGAAGTATTGTCAGCATTTGCGCTAATTCTGTTGCTTTTTCATGCTCATTGGCTTCTGAGCGTTGCAGATTTTGGTAAAGTTGGGCATTTTCTAAGGAAATAGCAGCTTGGATACAGAGGAAATTAATTACTGTCAGGCGATCGCTCGTAAATACCCCCGCAGTCATTTCATTTCTTAGGTAAAGAATGCCCGCCAAATGTCCTTGATTGAGAATTGGCAAACACAGCACACTCTTAGGATTACGTTGAATCAGATAATCATCAATAACGGGTAAATCTGTTTGTAAGTTGTCGATTACCACCACAGATTGAGTGCGTTTAACATACTGAATTAATTTGATTGGCACATCAGGATTATCGTCTAAGGGTATTGAACAAAGTTCTGTGGTTTCGAGGGTAGAAATAGCCCTCACCTGCCAAGTTTCATTTTGGGGCAGAACCAATATACACTTATTTCCTCCAGAGCTTTGCAGAATAATTTGGGTTAGTTGCTGGAGCAGTTCGTCTAGTTCGATCGCACTGGAGAGAGATTGGGCGACTTGGATTACGGAGGCAAAATCTAAGGAATCAAAAATGCTGGTGCTAGAAATTTTAGTGGTTGAGTTCGTAAAACTTGTGAGGGTTTCTAAGGTATTAAAATTAGATTTGGGTTGTTGTAATATCGGCTGGAGCAGTTGGGGATAAAGGGTTTCTAAGTTGACAATTTTAGCTTTTGCTCCCCATTTCGTATAGCAATAATACGCCTCTTGCATATAGCCAGCGGCAACTTTTTCTTTACCCCAATTGAGGTAGAATTTAGCCGCGAGTTCGTTGGCAAGGGCTTCATCTTGAATAAATTGGTTAGCTTTGGCGCTGGTAATGGCGCGATCGTAGTGTTCAATGGCATCGGTTTTGTTTCCCAATACCCGATATTTCTCAGCGGCTATCAGTTCCCAACGATGTTGATGATTGCTCGGAGCCAAAGCTGCCCAATGCTGCAATTTGTCTTGATGCTGTTGAACTTGGAGCAGAATCGTCTGGCGCTCTTCTGGGGATACGGCTGCATACTGAGTTAATTGAATCAGTGCATCATAAAAGGAGTAGAGGGGAATCATAAACAACCCTACACCACCATCTAGGTATTGTGCAGTTTGAACAGAGGTTTGAGCCGCTTCCCGATCTTGTCCAAAGAGATAATAGAGAATAGTTTGGTTGATATACCACATGAACAACGCAAGGCGTTGATTGTTTGCTTGCAGTTGAGGCAGAGATTGTTTCTGGTTAAAAATTTCTCCAGTGAGGAGATAAGGAACCTCAGCCTGTCCTAATAAATTCAGGGTAGTTTGTTGATAAATTTCTTGAAAATCTAGGGCACTTGCTTGTTTGTATTGCTGAATAATTTGACGATAAGCTTGCATTGTTCGGGTAAGTTCTCCTAATTCCTGCCCCGCATGGTAAGCGTAATAACAGGAAGCCATAGCAGCGTAGCAAGCCGTCTCAATATCTCCAGTTTCTAGTCCGCTGCGGTATGCCTCTTGTAGTCCCGGTAGCACTTCTGAGAGGGGAATTTTCCAATGTTTAACGAAGGTGTGAACTACGTGCCAGTTTCGGCATTTTAATGAGGCTAGATGGAGATTTTCTCGAAGGTTTAATGCCAATTCTCCAAACTTGTAACCATTTTCGATATCGCCCATGATGCCACACAGGATTAAGCCATATTCACCGTAAGCAAATACAGAGATGGGACAATTGCCCGATCGGATGGACAATTCAACTCGCTTGAACATCAGCAATGGCATTAAGTTAGGAGCTGACTGCAAGGCAGGAGGCACCAAAGCTGTCAGGATTTCCATCGCCGCCAAAAGCTGGGGATCTGTCATGGTGCGTAAGTCTAGCAAACTACGGAAGGGTTTATCTGCCCACAGCGATCGCGTTATTCCAAAAGCCTGCCCAATATCTTCTTGGGTGGGTTGTTCTGGAAATTCAATCCCCAGGGAGTGTAACACCTGCAATCCAATCTGAATTGCTTCCAGAGATTGCCCTTGGGCTTGGATTCCTAAAATCCGAGTTTGCTGAACCTTGATGTTATCTAGCAACGTTTTTGTCTGTTGCAGCACGACACTCGCCCACTGTTCCATCTGCTCAAAATCGGTGTTGAGATAGCTCGCCTCGGCAATGTCTTCATGGAGTGCTAGCGTCAGGGGATAATGGCTTTCCCAAGCATCTGCTGGTAAAAGCTTAATTCCCATTCCGAGATATTCGCTTGCCCCTGCATAGGCTGTAGCAGTTTTAGCTTTTTTTCCAGCAGTGAGATTTAATTCTGCCAAATTTTCCCGCTCTTGAAGTGATGCAATCAGAGCAATACCAACATTCAAATGATTGACAATTTCAAATAACCGTTCTTCTCTGTCACTGGTAGAGGAATCTCGTAATAGCCGCCCAATTTTGAGATGTGTTGCTTGTTTTTGGTCGTCTGGAATTAATGAATAGGCTGCTTGTTGGATGCGATCGTGCAGAAACTTGTAAGAAACAGTTATTTGTTGTCGAGTCTCTAGCCGTGACTGATTACCGCTGAGGGATGAGGCACTTTGAAAAAACTTATAAACTTCGCTTCTGGGTAAAATCAGCCCTTCCTGTAACGCCTTCCACAGGTTTGCCGCTGTTTCTGTTTCCGATTGTTTGGAGACGATCGCCAACGTTGCCAAATCAAATTGATTGCCAATACAGGCGGCAAGTTTGAGGACATTTTGAGTGGCTGCTGGCAACTTTTGAAGCTGAATTGCCATGAATTCTACAACATCATCAGTAATTGCCAAGGCTCTAACTTTGGCAATATCGCACTGCCAACCCCCCCTTGCCCCCAGGGCTGTTTCATTCTCTTGTAGGGGCCGCCCCCCGTGGCTGCCCCAATCTCTGAAACCCTCATTTGATAGTCGGTGGAGGGGTAGGCACGGGGGCACTACCCCTACAAAATCATCGTTTTCCGTAGGGGCAATCCCCCCGTGGTTGCCCCGAAACAGCCCTGCCCTTGCCCCCCCTTGGTAAGGGGGGGTTGGGGGGGTAAAGTCAAAGCTAATCAGTTCATCTTCATACAACGCCTTGAGAAACTGCGTGGTAAAGAACGGGTTGCCCTGAGTTTTTTGGTAGATTAATTCAGTTAACGGCAAAGCCATTGCTGCTGCACAAGTCAAGGTATCGGCAATCAAACGATTCACATCTGCTTGACTTAAGGGCGCCAGCGTTAGAGTGTTGACGATCGCCTTTAACTTCTCAATCTCTCCTAGTGTCAGCATCAAAGGATGTGCAGGCGATACCTCATTATCGCGGTATGCCCCAATCAGCAGCAGGTAGCCCATTTCACCCTGGCTCATCAACACCTGCATCAGGTTCAGTGAAGCCGAATCTGCCCACTGCAAGTCATCCAAAAACATCACCAGTGGATGCTCTTTGGTCGTGAATACCCCTATAAACTTCTGAAACAACAAATTCGATTTTGTGCCACTGCCTGAGAGTTCAGGAACGGGCGGTTGCGAGCCAATGATGCGCTCTAATTCTGGGATGACTTCGATCGCCACTTGCCCGTTTTCACCCAATGCCTTCAGGATGCGGTGTTTCCACTGCGCCAGTTGAGCATCACTCTCGCTGAACAGTTGCCCCATCAAATCCCGCAGGGCTTGCACAAACGCAGACAGAGGAATGTTGCGGTTGAACTGGTCATACTTGCCCTTGATAAAGTAGCCTCTTTGACGGACGATCGGCTTATGTACTTCATTCACAACTGCTGTCTTGCCAATGCCGGAAAAACCCGCTACCAGCAGCAGTTCAGTTTTGCCCTCACTGACACGGTTAAAGGCACTCAGCAGCTCGATTACTGCGGATTCTCTGCCGTAGAGGCGTTCGGGTATCAAAAAGCGATCGCAGATGTCGCGCTCTCCTAGCGTAAACCAGGTATGGTTTCCCTGTGCTTGATATTGGATCTGTGTCAGTTCCAGGTCATGCTTGAGTCCTAATGCGCTCTGATAGCGGTTTTCAGCATTTTTTGCCATCAACTTGGCGACGATTTCAGACAGCATCGGTGGAATCGCAGGATTGAGGCTGTGGATGGCGGTTGGTTGTTTTGCCAGGTGAGAATGCACCAATTCCATCGGATCTTGGGACTGAAACGGCAGTTGTCCTGTTAGCAGTTGGTAGAAGCTGACACCGAGGGAGTAGAAATCGCTGCGGTAGTCGATGCCTCGGTTCATCCGCCCAGTCTGTTCGGGGGACAGGTAAGCGAGGGTACCTTCGAGAATGTTCGGATTTTGAATTTCTGGGGTTTCGCGCGGCAGCAGTGAGGCAATGGAGAAGTCTATCAGCTTGACTTGCTGGGTGTCTGGGTTAATCAGGATGTTGGCAAGTTTGATGTCTTTGTGGATGATGCGGTTGCGGTAGAGGTGGTGCAGGATGTCGGCGATTTGCAGGGCGATCGGGTAGAATACATCCAGGCACAGGGGTTTGCCCAGCGCGAACTGGCCGAGCGAAATGCCGCCAAAGTCTTCCATGACCATAGCGTAGCCGTTACGGTAGGGTTCGAGACCGTAAGATTGAATGATGCCGGGGCAGTTGAGGTTTTTGGCGATCGTGTATTGATTGCGAAACTGCACCAGTTCGCTGAAACTCGGATGCTCATTACTCAGCAGTTTGATGACAACGGGTTGTTGGTCTGCTTTTCGCACAGCCCGGTACACGAGGGTGCGGGAGCCGGAGTATAGTTGCTCGGCGATGTCATAGTCAAAAAGGGCGATCGCGCTGTGCGTAAGCATAAAACCACTCAACCTATCTAAATAATCGGATCAATCCCCGTCGTAGGGACACTCCAAGAGCCCAAGGAGTGTCAACTTTAAGCTGTCAGCCCGCCAAGTCCGTCTGTGGGCCCGCCCTGGCGCCAGGGGTTGAAACCCAGGGTTGTTTCATTCTCGGGTGCGATCGGCAAAAGTAAAAGCGATCGCGCTATCTGATCAGATTTTTAGCGACCGCTCAAC
>REAP01000121.1 GCA_004294385.1 Oscillatoriales cyanobacterium
TTTCTTGATGACCAGATTGCCAGTGCCTTTTTGGATGGCTTCGCTGAAGTTGACAACTAAGTTAGCACCAACTGCAACCCCTATGGCATTATCAGCGGGGGTGAAACTGCTGGCTGTGGGTGCAGTTGTATCACCAGTCGTAGCAATATTAAGTTGAATCGCACCTGTAGCACTCTGATAACCATCAACCGCAATTTGATAGGTTGTCCCGGCTGTCGCATTCAGGCTGATCAGGCTAGTGTTACTCCCCCCTCCATCATCATCAGAGGCAATCCAATTGAGGTTATTAACCGCCGCCCCTGTGAAAATGGACAAGTAACTATCAAAATTACTGCCCTTTGTGTCTACCACAAAAGTGTTGCTACTGGGTGCAGTCCAAGACCACCACACCGAGTTAGTTGTCCCATTTTGGATAGGTTCACCTACTTCTCCGGTGGCTCCAATATTTGAGCCTGTGGTACTCACAGG
Source organism: Oscillatoriales cyanobacterium (assembly GCA_004294385.1). Classification (GTDB taxonomy): domain Bacteria; phylum Cyanobacteriota; class Cyanobacteriia; order Cyanobacteriales; family Microcoleaceae; genus Microcoleus. Next base: position 469 of record REAP01000121.1, read on the forward strand.
TGCGCCACTTAGCAGAATCCGGTTAGCAAAGTTATCATTAGCCCTCGATGGTGGTGGGGTAGAGCCGGCTAAAGCATTGTTAATGTTCAACCGACCCCCTGTAACCGTCTTACCACTCAAAGCGGAAATAGGATCAGTTGTTTGCATCAGCTTGTCTTTAACTTGCTGTGCTGTCCAAGTGGGATTTTGAGACCACAGCAACGCCGCCGCCCCGGTGACATGGGGAGATGCCATTGATGTCCCAGAGATGGTATTGTAGCTAGAGTTAGGCCAGGCGCTATAGATATCAGATCCGGGCGCTCCTAAATCAACACTGGTGGCTCCATAGTTGGAGAAAGAGGAAAGTCCATCGGTGCGGGTGGTTGAGGCAACAGAGATAATATTAGATAGGTTGTAGCTGGCAGGATAAGCAGGCGTTGTGTCTGTGTTCAGTGAACTATTACCCGCCGCCGCAATAAATAAAGCTCCCTGTTGTCCGGCGGTATTGATGGCATCGGATAGGGCTTGAGTGTAGCCCCCGCCTCCCCAAGAGTTATTAGTAAGTTTGACTCCCTTCGCCGTTGCATAGTTAATGGCCAAAATCGCATCAGATAGATAGCCCGAACCACTATCATTTAAAAACTTAAGTGGCATAATCTTGGCATTCCAAGCAACCCCTGTCACTCCAACTCCGTTATTGCCTTTTCCCGCAATGGTTCCCGAAACATGGGTACCATGTCCGTTCACATCCATCGGGTTATTGTCGTTATAGGCAAAGTCCCAGCCGCGAGTGTCGTCTATATATCCGTTATTGTCGTTATCGATGCCATCTCCGGCGATTTCCCCTGGATTTGTCCAGATATTTCCCACTAAGTCGGGGTGGTTGTAATCAACGCCCGTATCAATAACGCCGATAACTAAGTTGGGGTTTCCCTTTTGAATATCCCAGGCTTCCGGGGCGTCGATGTCTGCATCGGCTGTTCCCCCACTTTGACCTGTGTTGTTGAGTCCCCATAATTGGGTATAGCTAGGGTCATTGGGAGTTGTGGCTTGGGGTGTAATTGTGGCTAATTTTTCTTGAGTAGGACTCGGTTTTTGGATATCTTCAAGGGTGATGATATAATCCGGCTCTATGTATTCAATGCGGGGATCGTTCTTATAAGCGGATATTGTTTGTTCAACCTTTCCTGAAGGAATCTGCCAAATGTCAATGCCAAGTTGTGAAGCTTTGGTGACGTTGGTCACTCCGATTTCTGCCTGCAAGCTGGTAATTTGAGTTGAATTTGTGGTGGGTCTCAGTTTGACTATTACACGATTGGGGTTAAAATTTGTAGCCATGATGATGCAGTTCCTGTATTGATTGATAGCTCGGGAAAATGTGGGGATATCCTCTGGCAAAAATGCCATTATATATCCGTTAATTATTCACAAAGTTTTATTTATTTACCCCGCGGATAATTAACAATAACAATATCATTTTTTCACATCGATCGCATCAGCAATAACTCTCAAAAATCTAGGCTAATTGGCCTAGTAAGTCAGTATCTTTACTGAGGTAAATCGCCCATCCATGCCACATAGCCAAAGCAAATTAAGCAGCAGCCCTAGGGCTACTGCTTTCTGTCGTCTCATATGTTTCTATAGCAACCGCCTTGGATGTTAAGGCGACTGCTATACTAAGTAGAAGGAAGAAGTCACCCCCCCCTACCCCCCCCAAGGGGGGAAATTCAGGAAGAAGGAAGAATAGCAAGCCAGTAAGCTTTTGACCTATTTGGATCTTGCATTTAATTAGGTGGACTTACTGAGCAGACAATTCAATTGGCGGCGACTTAAAATAAAATTTAAATTCAATCACAATTCAGCTAGAACTTCCGGGTATTTTTCAGCAATTTTTACCGCTATTTTTTTGATTTTGGAAAATCCTCTACGCCTCCAAAAAGAGTGAATAGTTTGTTCATTGATATTCAACTGGCGGGCGATGGTTGCCATTTTGGCTGGCGATTCATCGAAAAGTAATTTTTGAGCAATGATTTGGCAGTTGCAGTCGGGACGGTTGCGAGGATGACTGTTGCGCAGTTCCTGTTGTGGATCTCCCTGGAAATAATTGGCTATATCCCGTACTAAAGCTTGTTTTTCTTCTCTGTCAATCCGTTCGATTTCCAAGTCCAAAGCATCCAAACAGCCATAAAATCCACTGGTTTCTAAATCCTCTAAGGGAAGTGTGTTTTGATTTTTGCGATTTTTGGAAGTATATAAATCTTGAATTCGATACCTGAGATGACCGTTCACCCAAGTGACGAGGCTGGCTTGAATCGGAGAGCGTTGGGGATTAAACTCGTGAAGGTGCTTGTTTAACCATAGCCAAGTTTTATTCTGGGCTTGTAAATAATAGGGATGAGAAACTTTTGACAATTTTGGTGAGAGTTGCAGTTGCCGAAATAATCGATCGACTAATTTTCGACGCTGAGGATTATCCCGTGATAGCAAGCAGATATTTAAAATTAGCTGACATAACCGCTCGTCTTGGGGACTGCGATCGGAATATTTTTCCAGTTTCAACCTGAATTTATCTATGCGATCCATAATCACCCACCTCAAAGTTATGCAAATCGAACTGAATTAAAAATTTTCTCAAAAGCCAGTCAAGGACTGGGTTTTTGACTTACCCCACTTACGATAAAGGGTTAAACTACCCCAAGCAAATTTTTCCAAGGTGGCTGAAACCCTGGTATAATCGCGGTTAGCAGCTTGGGAAAACATAAACCTTGCAATTTAACCTTGGGAGTCCCAAGGTTTGTCAAACCTTGTTCTGGATTAGCTCATGCAGAAGAATAGTGGTCGGAATCTTAACTGGAAGAAAGGTAAAGAGAGTGCAAAGCTATTAATTGAGGTTTTACACTGCTTTACTGACGGGGATTTGGAAAAATTTAAGAATTGTGAGATCCTTCAAAAATATATCGATACTCGTTGGGAAGGAACTGATCTGTGGGTGAAAAAGACAAGGCTACAGGATCTGGTTGAGCTGACACAGAAATGGGGTAAAAATTTAGAGAAAGAGCAAATCCGCAATGCCCTTCACTGTCTCAAACAATTGAACATCATGGAAGACAAGCGGGGCGTAACGAATTCCAAAACAATTACTGGCTCTGATAAGTGGTGTTTTGTACTGAAGTTTCCCTCTCAATGTAAGGAAGAAAATCGGGATTGGCTATTTGGAAAAGAAGAGACACAGGGAGAATGGGAACGCCAGAAAGTCAAACAGCCAGAGGTTCCTAAATTTCGCCCAAGTCAAGATCCAATAACCCCTTTAGGTTTGGCGAAGGATGCTAATAATCGGGGGTCCAATTTAAAACAAGCTGGCGAATTAGTTGAAGCTAGAAAAGAGTTTGAGCTGGCTATTAAAATTAACCCTGATAATGGAGCAAGTTACTATACTCTGGGGGTGATGTATGAGGAAGCCGGAAAGGTTGATTTGGCGATGAAACTGTATCAGGATGCAGCATTCTGTGGCTTTGCTGCTGCTTATTGCAATTTAGCCCGTTTGTACATTATTGAATATAAAGATTTTCATAAATCTGTTGAAAAAATCGGACACGGTTTAAAGCTGGTTGAAACGGAGAAAGTTGAGGATGACAAAATAGTCAAAGCAGGGTTGTTAACCTACCTTGCTTGGGCTTGGAAGGAACAAGGACGCTATGAAGAAGCTTTGGTTAAGTTGCAAGAGGCTGTTAAACTAGATAGCGTTCGGGGTTTAACTTATGGCATTATGGCTCAAGTGCAAGAAAATCTGGGGAATGATGCAGAAGTTGTGAAAGCTTGGAAAAAAGTTCTGGAATATGCTAAGTCGGATGAGCGAGATGAAGATGTTTACATTGGTAAGGCTCGTCAGCGTCTGAAGCAATTAGGTGGCTCGAATTAAAGGTAAAGTACGCGCGTGCGTAGCTATCCCCTAGGGAATCGCTCTGTGAGATACCCGAATTCTTAAAGAAGTCGGGTATCGGGGAATTTTGTTTTTTAGGTGGATTTTACTTAAGTGCGATCGCACTCTGACTAAAGAAACCGGGTTTTTGACTAAATTTGCGGGCTGCAAACTGTGTATTTTCTTAGAAAAACCCGGTTTCTGATACCCCATGAGTCCATGACTAATTAATCAAGGACATGGGTATTCATTGCCATCTCGATCGATACAAATTCGGGGTATCATGTTATTCGTGGCTGACCCAAAGGCGATGCGGGCGATGGAAGCACCTGAAACTGCCGCTAGTACCAGACTTATGTTGGCGAATGCGATCGAGCAGATGAGGAGGGGTGAAATCAATACTTTGCAATTCATACTCTTGTCTCCAACTCCACTAGATTTATGATCGCTAGATTAGGGAGGCATGAATATTACTCGCGATATGACGAGATATGACAGGAGTCATACTTTTTGGAAATTTCAACTTATTTTTTTTACAGACTCGCTGACATGAACAGAAAAGAATTGGAAGAATTAGCAGAAAAAAACTGGTATCTAGAAGACCTATACAAAGCTTTGGGTCAAGCAAAACAAAATTACAAGCAAATAGAAAAAGCCCAAAGCATTACTCCCAACGATAAAGACAATCTACACGGCATACTTGCTCGCAAAAAATCCTCAGAAATTGCAATTATTTATAATAAAAGTTACGGTCAAACCAAAAATGAGTTATCCGATCGTCTTTATAAATATATTAGAATTCTTCTCAGATACGAGGAGGATATAGATATTGAATCCATCGATATTCCCGATCGATTAGCAGAACGAGGTTTCAAAAGAGACTCTGATCAAGGGCGTCGAGAAACCGAAAAGGTTTGGTGGCGCATTACGATCGAACTTGACAATCCAGACAACTTGCAATTACAAGCAATTGTCCAGCGCCTCGGCTCCGTTGTAGAAAAACCTTTGATAGTACAGAAAATAGAGGCAGGCAGTACCTTGCTTGCTTTTGAGAGCGATCGATCTGAATACGATCGCATAGAACAACTTTACAGATCGGGTCGCCTGGGCGAATTATTAAAAGTGACCGTTAGCGATTTAGGGCAAATTACGCAGGATTCGATGCTAATTTATGTCAGACAAATGTATGAAAATATCTTTGGTGAAGGCTATCAGCCAGTAGCCTTGATATTGACTCGCAGTCAACGAAACCGATCGCGAGGGCCGAACCAAGAAAATTTAGAATCTGTAGAAAGAGCAAAACTGATTAATTTGGGAGCCAATCAATCCGTTAATTTGACGGTTGAACTGACACCACAAGACGAAGAAATTGACACTAAAATATGGATCGATCCATCAGGCGAGGCAGTTTACCTGCCAGTTGGTTTACAAATAAAAGTGTTAGATGAATTCGGAGACCCGATTCCTCAATTGCACAAACAAACTGGCAGTACAGATAACGCTATGTTACTCACCTTTAGCCTTGAGCCGGGAGAAAGATTTAGTGTTAAACTCCTTCTGGGAGATGCCAGCGTCACAGAAACATTTTAATATAGGACTTACTTAAAAAAACCCGGTTTCTCTGAAAAATCGTGGATATATCCGAGAGATATTGAGACCAATTTTTTATGAAGCTGCATAGAATTCGATCCCCCCTAACCCCCCTTCCCAAGGGGGGGACAAGAGTCCAATCAAAGTCCCCCGACAATCAGGGGGATGCGAGGGGGATCGGAATATGTGCAACGACCCATTAAATTGGTATGAGACAGAAACCGGGTTTTTGGCCCCGCGTGTGTCCAAAACTGTAACAATTAAAAATACCCGCGCCACCTATGAAAAAACAAGTCATCCTCACCATCATGGAAGGAAGCTTTCAGCAAGGATTTCCGCTTAACTTGGAAATTCGAGAAGATTTAACGCCATTTAGCTTAATCTGGGGAGATGTTGGCAGACTCCCAGCCCTAGGTGATATTGAGATTCTTGATTCCTTGAAGGAGTGGCAGTCAAATTTTAAAAGGAATAATGACGACAGTATACCGCGCATCAAAGTAAAAGGGGAAGGAGCGAAAGTATTTAACAATATCGCCGCACAAAATCTGGCATCCAACATCAATCAATGGCTCAATTCCAACGAAAAATCCTGGAGAAAAATACTCGATGGATTGCAGCAGCACTTGCAGCCCAACGATGAGATTCGAGTTATTTTGCAAACAGACGATGCTAACTTGCGGAGACTACCTTGGCCGGCCTGGAATTTATTTTCTGAAACTTATCATAATTCCGAAATTTCTCTGAGTACCTTAACCGTTAAACCGCCAAGCTTTAAACCATCTGAATGTCGGAAATCAGCGGTAAAAATTTTAGCTGTTTTTGGCAATAATGACGGCATTAATATTAGTTTTGACCGTCAAGTATTGGATCGTTTAGCCGAACGTGGTGCTGAAATTACACCTTTAAACAAGCCCAAAAAAGCCGAATTGTTGGAGTGTTTGCGGGATGAAAAGGGATGGCACATTTTCTTTTTTGCAGGTCACAGTTCAACCCTGCCAGACGGTCAAATTGGTGAATTTGAGATCGGCGATTCTGAGAGTATCAGTATTGATGACTTAAAAAATGCCATGAAAATTGCGATCGCCAAAGGGTTGCAGTTAGCAATTTTCAACTCCTGCGACGGCTTGGGAATAGCCAACCAGCTAGCCAAATTGTACTTGCCCCAAAGTATTGTCATGCGGGAAGTCGTAGCAGACGAAGCCGCACAAAAATTTTTACAGGATTTTCTCACAGCATTTGCCAATAACCAATCTTTGTACACATCAGTGCGGGAAGCGAGGCGAAAGTTGGAAGATGCTAAAAATAAAGAATTGCCTGGTATTAGCTGGCTACCAGTAATTTGTCAAAACCCCGCTGTGGAACCGCTAAGGTGGAAACAGTTGCTTAATTGGAAATGCCTGCACACTCTCACCGATCATTCAGATGTTGTTAAATCAGTCGCGATTAGTTCAAAGGAAAACATCATTGCTAGCAGCAGTTTAGACAAAACCATCAAACTTTGGAACCTGTGTACAGGAGAATTACTCCACACCTTCACCGGACATAGTAGTGCCGTAATTGCTGTTGCTTTCAGCCCCGATGGAAAAACTCTTGCCAGTGCCAGCAATCACGAGTTATTTGACGGCAGCATCAAGTTGTGGGATGTGGCAAATAAGACATTTAAACAAAGTCTGGGAAATGCCTTGGTAGCCCTGCGGACAAGCTGTTTAGCTTTCAGTCCCGATGAACAAACCCTCGCTAACGGTCACATTGGTACTACAATTATTGGCGCTACAATTGATATTTGGAATCTCAAAAAAAGTAAAATTGAAAAAACTCTATGGGGACACGTTTGGGAAGTTAATTCCCTAGCCTTTAGCCAAGATGGGCGTATTTTAGTTAGTGGTGGTTTAGATGGTGCTGTTAAAATCTGGAATTGCTACAAAGAAGAGTTGCTGCACACTCTCAATCGCCCAGTAGACTTTTTCGGTGCCTTAGCTTCCTGGTTCGATTCTTCTGTTGGGATAATTTGTTGTGTTGCGATTAGCCCGGATGGTAAAACAGTTGCAGCTAGCGGTTTACAACAGCCAATTCAACTGTGGAATACTGAAAATGGGAGACTGCTGCGTACCTTCACAGAACACTCAGATAGTGTTTATACTCTTGCCTTTAGCCCCGATGGTGAAACTCTCGCCAGCGGGGGTGGTGACAACAGGATTCGGATTTGGAATTTTCACACAGGAGAGTTGTTGGAAACTCTGGAACATCTTGGCCCAGTCCAGTCTGTTGTTTTCAGTTGTGATGGCAAAACTTTGGTCAGTGGGAGTGCGGATACTACTGTCAAAATTTGGCGAGTTCCTGTTTAAGTCAGTCCTGGACGCACTCCGACAAAGAAACCGGGTTTTTTACCGAATCAGTCGTCTATAATCAAGTATTTTCGTAAAAAACCCGGTTTCTGGCCCATGCGCGATTTCTAACCGCAAGTCAGCTAAAAAATCTCCCCAACAATCATCCCCGCCAATATGACAAACCCCACCCAAACATTTTGACGAAAAATCTCACCATAAACAGGATTCGGAATATCTGCCTTTCGCAGTTGACTGTACTGCAAAAACCACAAAATAGCAGCCCCAAAAATAGCAATCCAAAAACCAATATGCAACTGTAAATTAATCCCCATTCCGGCTAATAAACCAACTGTAGCTACAAAGAAAAAACCCACAGCATTAGCCGAATAATCCCCAAAAAAGATCGCGCTGGAATTCACACCCAAACGCAAATCATCTTCCCGATCGCTCATCGCATAAACTGTATCAAATCCCATCGTCCACACCACCACTGCACCCCACAGCAACCAAGTCGCCGATTCTAGTTTTCCAACTGCTGCACTCCAACTAATTAAAACTGCAAATCCCCAGGCGATTGATAATACTAATTGTGGGACTGGAAAGAATCTTTTTGCTAGGGGATAGCAGATAATTACTGGTACGGCGGCGACGCACAACCAGAAACTTAAGGGATTTAGATAAAAGGCGAGAATGGCGGCGCACGCAAAGGAAATTAAGGCAACTCCGATCGCAGTTTGCACTTTTAGGGCGCGGGATGCTAGGGGGCGCGATCGCGTTCTTTCTACTTCGGGGTCAATATCGCGATCCCACAAGTCGTTGATCACGCATCCCGCCGCACTCGTGGCTAAGGTGCCCAACACAATCACACCCACCAATGCTGCGGGCGGTTTCCCGTGGGCTGCTAAAAAGACCGCCCAGAGGGCTGGAATCATTAAAATTAGCCGTCCCGCTGGCTTGTCCCATCTCAAAAGCCGGATGATAGTAAGTAGTGTAGATTCGGATTGGCGATCGGGCTCGGTAAGCATCTTAATTTTAGATTTGAGATTTTTAATATTTTAAGCCGATCGCTCAGTAAATTCGTGAAATAATGAAAAATATCTGTCAACCCCGATACACTCTAATGGTTAATTCACTTGCTTCTGCGGAGTCAAATCGCATTATTGCTGCCATTGATATGGGTACTAACTCGTTTCATATGGTGGTGGCGCGAATCGATCCGAAATTGCCCGCTTTTACGATTATTGCTAGAGAAAAAGACACGGTTCGGTTGGGCGATTGTGAGGCTAAGACGGGGTGTTTAAAGTCAGAAGTGATGGAAAGGGCGATCGCCACTTTGCGCCGTTTTCAAGATATTGCGAAAACTTTCAATGCTGAACAAGTGATTGCTGTGGCTACCAGTGCGGTTCGAGAAGCCCCTAATGGCCGGGATTTTCTCAAACAAGTTGCTGATGACTTAGACCTAAATGTTAGCTTAATTTCCGGTCAGGAAGAAGCGCGGAGGATTTATCTGGGTGTACTTTCGGGAATGGAATTCCACAATCAATCCCAGGTAATCATTGACATTGGGGGCGGTTCTACTGAATTAATTTTAGGAAACAGTTCTGAACCTCTCTGTCTCACGAGTACCAAAATTGGTGCGGTTCGCCTGACTGGAGAATTCGTCAAAACTGACCCGATTAGCAAGGAGGAGTTTGCCTATTTGCAAGCTTATATTCGGATTGCGTTGGAAAGACCGATCGACGAATTGCGTGCCCAATTCAATGCTGGTGAAACTCTCCGTTTAATTGGTACTGCTGGCACCATCGAAACTTTAGCTGCAATTAACGCTCGCGAAAAGTTGGGAACCGTACCAAGTCCGCTGGCTGGCTATCAATTAAGTTTAAAGGATTTGCGCGATTTAGTCAATCGTTTTCGCAAACTTTCCTATGCCGAAAGGTTGGCAATTCCGGGAATGTCGGACAAGCGGGCAGAAATTATTCTGGCGGGCGCTTTGATTTTGCAGGAAGCGATGACGCTATTAGGGATGGAATTTCTCACTGTTTGCGATCGATCTTTGAGAGAAGGCGTCATTGTTGACTGGATGCTGTCTCGCGGTTTGATTGAAAACCGTTTGCGCTACCAAGGTTCAATCCGCCAGCGCAGTATTCTGCATATGGCTAAAAAATATCAAGTTAATTTAGAACATAGCGAAAGAATTGCAGCTTTTGCGCTCAATTTGTTTGACCAAACTCAAGGAATTCTACATTATTGGGGAACGGAAGAACGGGAATTGCTGTGGGCGGCGGCAATTTTACATAACTGCGGTGTGTACGTCAGTCATTCGGCGCACCACAAACATTCTTACTATTTAATTCGGAATGGTGAGTTATTGGGATATACTGAAACTGAGATTGAAGTAATTGCTAATTTATCTCGCTATCACCGAAAAAGTCCTCCGAAGAAAAAGCACGAGAATTTTGTAATTCTCCCGAAGAAATACCGGGAAGTGGTTAGTAAATTGCATCCACTACTCAGGCTGGCCGTGGCTTTGGATAGGCGGCAAATTGGTGCGATCGCGCATTTCAAATGCGAGTTAAGACCGGAAGTTCGAGAGTTTCATCTACATCTAAAACCCGTGAATTCCGGTGATGACTGCGCCCTAGAACTCTGGAGTTTGGATTATAAAAAGCCTGCTTTTGAATATGAGTACAATCTCAAATTAGTTGCAACTTTAGATCCGAATCTAAAAATTACAATTTAGGATACTTCGACTACGCTCAGCAACCGTTCCCTGAGCGAAGTCGAAGGGCAAAAACTATGTAACTGAAGATACTTCGACTACGCTCAGCAACCGTTCCCTGAGCGAAGTCGAAGGGCAAAAAC
>REAP01000122.1 GCA_004294385.1 Oscillatoriales cyanobacterium
CCACAACTAACCCTTCGACTACGCTCAGGGAACCACAACTAACCCTTCGACTACGCTCAGGGAACCACAACTAACCCTTCGACTACGCTCAGGGAACCAATAACTAACCCTTCGACTACGCTCAGGGAACCAATAACCAAAGCAATTAATTTTGGCCAGCAGGTGATACTCGATAAAGTCCTCTAACCGGGCCGGGAGCAGTCTGTGGCTGTTGTTGTTGATCTACAAAGGGCTCTGTCGCTCCGGTAGCGGTGGGGAAACAGCCGCTGGGCTGGGGTGCGAATTGGCAAGCGGGAGGTAGTGCCATGACGGAGGAATCGAAGGGATTGGCTGCATCTGGGACGCGGAGAATCGGATCGCTGGAAACTTGACGCTGCATCATTTGTCGGTAAAAACCGTTGACGCGGCTAGCATCCCGTTCGATTTCTTTTTCGGGAAAGGCAACTACGCCACTGGGGGAACCGATGCCTAAGTAGTCGCCCAAGTAACCTTGTAGGCTGACGTTGTAGTAAAAGTCTCCTGAACTTTGAAAGAATTGTCGGTTAAAGCTGTCGGCGACGGGCTGTAATCTAATAGGTTCTGCTTGAGCTGGTTTGACGGACGCTAGTGTGGCAGATGCGATCGCGATTATCAATACACTACTCAGGTTTTTTAAGTTTTGACCCATGATTTTAAGCTTCTAGATTAATTCCGCTTCCAATATAGACTGATTATTGGCAGATTATTTGTGTTTTGTACAAGGGTAATTTATGAATGCTGAGGATTTGAAGGTGTTGCGCGATCGACTTTTGGATTTATTGTGCGAATTTGCCTATCGTGAGGGAGATTTTGTGCTGTCTTCGGGACAGCAAAGTTCTTATTATATTAACTGTAAACCGGTGACACTGCATCCTGAAGGTGCTTTGGCGACGGGGAAGTTGCTGTTATCGATGCTGTCGGCGGATGTGGACGCTGTGGCTGGTTTGACTTTGGGTGCTGATCCAATTGTAACTGCGGTGAGTGTGGTTTCAGCTTTGGGCGATCGGCCGATACCAGCTTTAATTGTCAGAAAGGAAGCCAAAGGACACGGGACAATGGCGTATATTGAGGGGCCAACGCTGTCTGAGGGCGCGAATGTGGTGGTTTTGGAAGATGTGGTAACAACGGGTAAGTCGGCGATGCAGGCGGTGGAAAGGCTGCGGGGAGCTGGTTATAAGGTCGATCGCATTTTGTCTCTGATCGATCGAGAGCAAGGTGGGGCGGAGTTTTATCGCTCTGTTGGATTGGACTTTGAGGCGGTTTTTACGATTAAAGAGCTTCAGGAGTGGATGGCTGCTAAGAAATAGGGGAAAGTGCGATCTCCAACCTCCTCCCCCAGGAGAAGGGCGGGCGATCGCATCAAACTCACAGCAATTATTACCACACAAAACCCAAAATGTCAACTCAAAATTACAGAAGAACAGTTGAAGAAATCCGTGAGTTAGCTTCTATGTTTTGGCCTTCCGACTTATCTCAAAAGGAAGCAGAACTCAGTGTCATACCAAAATTGATAGAAACTCAAGATCAATTTATTGCTATTCTTAGCGTCACTGTTTCAGAGTTAAGCGGATTATTTCAAATAGTAGACTCTTCAACACTTTCAGCAAATATGTTCCTGAAGCATTTAATTGTACTGGCGGACTTTGGGGGAGAAATGATCAAAAGAGTGAATAGTCAATTTAATTCTCTGTTCCCATTAAATAGATTAGATTACCTTTGGAACCTGCAAACTTACTCTTATCAATTTACTTCCCTACCAGTAACAGGTCAACTAACAAATAATAAACTAGGGATTGACGGCAAAAAAATACTTCAAAATCAATTCTTATCTTTGGTACACAAAGATTTAATAATGATTATTTTATTCGGTGCTAGTTCAATGAATGAAAAAAGTGCTGAGGTTTTAGCTAAATGTGAACTTGGTAATTACTTAGGTCAACCAGATAAATTAAATAAGTTTATTAAACAACGATATATCTGGGTTAGCCGGATAACTTCTGGGTCACAATCCAATACTTTAGGTCAAATCGCTCAAAACTTTGTAAAAGAATACTTGCAAGATAATTTAGGAGTTACAGATATCGCTATTAGACCTAACGGTCATTTACCAGGCGTTAGACATACCGACCAAGAAAGCGAAAAAGGACTAACAACATTTGATCTAGTTATTTCTAAACAAGATAAGTTTGTTGCAATAGAGATTAGCTTTCAGGTAACAACAAATAGTGTAATTGAACGTAAAGCTGGACAAGCAAGATCTAGATTCGAGCAAATTGAAAATGCAGGTTATAAAATGGCTTATGTCATTGATGGTGCTGGTAACTTTGAAAGGGAAAATGCAATCAGAACCTTGTGTACATATAGTCATTGCACAGTTGCATTTTCCCATAATGAACTTAATGTACTTTGCGAGTTCTTGAGGGATTACTTTGTGTCTAATAATGAGTAAAGAGATGCTATGCTTAAGAAAGCGTGTGAAAATCTAAATTAACTAAAATCGCCATGCAAAAAATCCGTTTCATTGACTTATTCTCAGGAATAGGCGGGATGAGATTAGCCTTTGAAGCCGCCGCACATTCCTTGAATCTGGAAACAGAATGCGTATTAAGTAGCGAAATCAACCCCGACGCTCAATTAGTCTACCAGCTAATTGACCAACTTCCAGAACATGATATTTTACTAGCAGGATTTCCTTGTCAATCCTTCTCCTACGCAGGCAAAAAAGCAGGGTTTGGAGACACCAGAGGCACACTATTTTTCGAGATTGTACGGCTTATTGATACTTTCAAGCCTCAAGCATTTATTTTTGAGAATGTGCGAGGACTCGTCTCCCACGACAGCGGACAAACCCTAGAAACTATAAAAAGCGAAATGACCGATCGAGGTTAACCTAGTCGGAGTTTTAAATGCTTCACCACAATTTCGGTTAGTTTCAGACTTAGGGCCAAAAGATTCTCATTCCTCTAACCATCAACAACTCTCATTATTTTATCCCTTAAGTCAACCTGTCACAGTTGCAGATATATTAGAAGACAATCCAGATGCAAAATATGATTGTTCGCCAGAATTTGTCAAGGCATTAAAACAAATCGTTAACCAGAATCTGAATCGCTTGCACGGAATGCGGCTAATCGACTATCGTGGCGGCAATTCGATTCATTCTTGGGAATTGGGTTTGCGAGGCGAGTGCAGTTTAGACGAAATTGAATTGATGAATCTTTTTATCTTGAAAAGGCGCAATAAAGAATTTGGACATCACCAAGATGGGAAGCTTTTAACTAAAGAACAAATAGCTACTTTTTTCGCTCATTCTAATCTCGATGAAATTCTAGACTCCCTGGTAACAAAAAAGTATCTGCAACGGCATAATCAACTTTACAAACCAGTATCAGGTAACTTTTCCTTTGAAGTGTATAAGTTTCTTGACCCAGCTAAGATTTCTGTCACAGTTGTTGCTAGCGATGCCAATCGATTAGGAGTTTACCATAATCATAGAGTTCGCAGAATCACTCCCCGTGAAGCCGCGCGTTTACAGGGTTTTCCAGATAGTTTTAGTCTGCATTCCAATGATGATAAAGCCTATCATCAAATGGGAAATAGTGTCAGTGTTAATGTAGTAAAAGCTGTTGCTGAAGAAGTTATTCAGAATGTCTTGTATTCTGCAAAACAAGTTTCTTTACAAAACGTATTTTAATCGGCATCAATCAGGGAATTTATGCTATCTCTCTTCTCTTTCTCTGTGCTCTCTGCGCCCTCTGCGGTTAAATCATTCCAAATTACTCTGGTAAGTAAGGCGGGAAATACCCGCCCTACCAATCAATCGAGTTAGCGTTGCGCGACAGGTTCCTTAGCCAAGAACTTCTCCAATTCCGTCAAAGCATCGGCGTCAACCTTCGTCTGCATCGGACAGAACTTAGGCCCGCACATCGAACAGAATTCAGCAGTTTTGTAGATATCTGCCGGCAAAGTTTCGTCGTGATATTCCTTTGCCCGTTCTGGATCTAATGACAGCTCAAATTGACGGTTCCAATCGAAGTTGTAACGCGCTTTCGAGAGTTCATCATCTCTGTCTCGTGCCCCCGGACGACCCCGTGCAATATCAGCAGCGTGAGCCGCAATTTTATAGGCAATCAGACCATTTCTGACATCCTCAGCATTCGGCAAACCGAGGTGTTCCTTCGGTGTTACATAGCAGAGCATTGCAGTGCCATACCAACCAGCCATCGCTGCGCCGATCGCAGAAGTGATATGATCGTAACCGGGAGCAATATCTGTCACCAACGGCCCCAAAACATAGAAAGGTGCTTCGGAACATTCCTCCATTTGTTTCTTGACATTAAACTCAATTTGATCCATCGGTACGTGGCCTGGGCCTTCCACCATTACCTGCACATCATGTTCCCAAGCTTTGCGAGTTAATTGTCCCAAAGTTTTGAGTTCAGCTAATTGAGCTGCATCAGACGCATCGTGGGTGCAACCGGGGCGCAGAGAATCTCCCAAACTAAACGAAACATCGTATTTTTTGAAGATTTCAATGATGTCGTTAAAGTGAGTGTAAAGGGGATTTTGTTTGTGGTGATGCAGCATCCACCGGGCCAAAATGCCACCGCCGCGAGATACAATTCCAGTCAGTCGATCTCTGACTAATGGCAGATGCTCAATCAGAATTCCGGCGTGAATAGTTTGGTAATCTACGCCTTGTTGAGCGTGTTTTTCAATGATATGCAGAAAGTCATTTGCGGTCAGACTTTCCATGTTACCATGAACGCTTTCTAGTGCTTGATAAATCGGTACTGTGCCGATCGGTACTGTTGAAGCTTTGATAATCGTAGTCCGAATTTCATCGAGATTACCACCACCAGTGGACAAGTCCATCACGGTATCAGCACCGTATTTGATTGCTAATACCAACTTGTCAACTTCTTCTTGCATATTAGAAGAGTTGGGAGAAGCACCGATATTAGCATTGACTTTGCATCTGGAAGCAATGCCGATCGCCATCGGCTCCAAATTCGTATGATTGATGTTAGCCGGAATAATCATCCGCCCACGGGCTACTTCAGCGCGAATCAGCTCTGGGAGCAGATTTTCTCGCTTAGCGACGTAGTGCATTTCTTCAGTAATCACACCTTGGCGAGCGTAGTGCATTTGACTAACATTGCTCTGCCCGCTACGCTTAGCGATCCATTCGGTACGCATATCTTATGTCCTTCATAAACAGCTTCCCTCCGCTGGCATTACCCAGACTCAGGTTCTAAGGGTGTTTTCTCAGCCCGGATTTTCGGGCACCCCTAGCTTAGCTGTTAATAATAGCACTGATGTCTGTATAGGATGAGAGCAATTAAGGAAATCTTAATAAGCAGGATGGGTGATATCAATTTCGGCTGCACCGGAATAATAGTTGACAGTTGACTGTTGACAATTAACTTTAATTTACTATTCCGATGCTAACGAATTTGATATCAGTAAATCGGGTGCGAGCGTATCCCATTTGACCAGCTAAAAAAAATCACAATTCATCAGGATTAATCCCCATTTCACGCAATTTTGCTGCTAGGCGATCGGCTCGTTGTTTTTCTTCATCAGCACGAAGAGTTTCTTGTTGAGCGCGAAGATGTTCTTCCTCCGCGCGAAGATGTTCTTCTCCAGCACGAAGACGCTCTCGTTCTGCGCGAAGGCGTTCTTTTTCCGCACGTTCTTCCCCAATTAACAACAAATTACCTTCACTATCCCACCAACGTAACCAAGGCAAATTCATCTCATCATATTCACCTTGCCAAATTCCCAACTCAACTCCAAGCTGAGGAATTGAATAGTGACCTCGCTCATTTGCACTCATTAGCTGATAGCGATTATCTTGTAAATGATACATTTCTACAGCAGCTTTTTTTACTTCATAAATCCCGTAAAAAGGTACGCGGATCGCCTGCTCGTAAACCCAAAATTTGCCCACCTTTTGTTCTTCGGCTTGTCCTAATTCAGGTGGTGGCGTTCTATCTCGCTCTTCTGCACCATTCCCCGATACAAATTCCAAAACAATCAAAGGTGCAACGTATTCTTTCCACAATACATAAGAACGTCGCACCTCACCATTTAATAGTGGGGGAACATTCGGCACATAAAACCAATCAGGTGCTTCTGCGCCGCGTTCTAGAGGCTCAGTTAAACGCCAATAAATCCCGCAATCTTGACCGATGCGGTAGCGTGCATCAGGATGAATTTGTTGCAATATTGGTCTGAGTGAATCAGTGAGAATAATGCTTTGAGGAAGTTCTTGAAAATTTTTCACAAAAGTACCGTCCGACTCTGGTAATTCAGTGTGGTCTGGGAGATGGGTGACTTCCAATTCAAATGATTTGGCAATAGTCATAAAACTTGCGCTGATTTGAGGAATTAAACTTATTATAGCAGAAGGAAGAAGTTCGGCAACGGATTTTGTAACGGATGTAACGGATGTCAGAAAGAAGAATGAATAAATAATAAGGGAATGAGAATTATCCGGCAAATCTCTAAATTTTATACAAGAATTAGCTTAACCCAAGATAAAATCAACACTTACTTCAAACTCAGGAAAAGCCAGCGGTGCAACTTGTTGACCGCGCCAAAATTTGAGCATTAAACTATAACCGTTCGGGCTTGGTTGGCGGTAGACTTCCAAACAATTTTCAACTAAATCTACTAGCCAAACTTCCTGAATTAGCGATCGCGCGTAAATGGATACTTTCACATCTCTGTCATAATCAACTGTACTATCTGAAACCTCAACTAACAGCAAAACTTCTGACGGTACTGGATGGGCTGTGGCGTAGTAATCAGCGCGAGGTTGTAGCAATACAACATCCGGTTGAGGTTCAGTGCGCTCGGTTAACTTAACTGGGTTTTGGATACCAAAAGTAGCCAGATCTTCAGGAATTAAGCTGAACCGCCGCGCGAGGCGGTTTACACAACTTGCGTGACGAGTACCAATTGCAGCCATTTGAACAATCTCTCCTTCTATCAATTCTATTCGGTCATCTTCACCGAAAATGCCAGCTTCACCCATCAGGTGATATTCTTGTAATGTGAACAGCCGTCTTTGCATTTTGACAGACATCACTATTCTCCTTTTTTAACAGTTGGCTTAAGCTTACCATTTTTGCTAGTAATATTCAAACTACTACTAGCTAATCTCCCTAACCCAAGATAAAATCAACGCTCACTTCAAAATCAGGAAAAGCCAACGGTGAAACCATTTCTCCCCGCTCAAATTTTTGCATTGAAGTATAGCCATTTGCCGTGGGATTCCGGTATACTTCTAAACAGTTAACCTCAAGATCGCACAACCATACTTCCTGAATCCCAGAACGAGCGTAGATAGGGACTTTAATATTGCGATCGTTATCAACAGTGCTGTCGGCTACTTCAACTAATAGCAAAACTTCAGACGGTACTGGATGCGCTGTGGCGTAGTAATCAGCGCGAGGTTGTAGCAAGACAACATCCGGTTGAGGTTCAGTGCGCTCTGTCAACTGAATGGGGTCTTGAACACCCAGAGTCGCCCGCTGTTCTGGAATGAGGCTAAAACATCTGGTGAGACGCTTAACGGAACTTGCGTGACGAGTACCAATTGCAGCCATTTGGATAATTTCCCCTTCTATGAGTTCCACTCGTTCATTATTCGCAAAAACGCCAGCCTCAGTCATCAGATGGTATTCTTGGACTGTAAATAGCCACTTTTGTGTCTGAACAGACATAACTATTCTCCTTGGCGGTGAGCCTAAGTTTACTATTTTTGATTCTAATATTCTACCTACTGCTAAAGTAGGCTAACTCAAAATCAAATCAACACTCACTTCAAACTCAGGAAAAGCTAGCGGTGAAACAATTTCTCCTCGCTCAAATTTTTGCATTAAAGTATAGCCATTTGCCGTGGGATTCCGGTATACTTCTAAACAGTTAACTTCAAGATCCCACAACCATACTTCCTGAATTCCAGAACGGGCATAGTTAGGTACTTTCACATCGCGGTCATAATTAACCGTACTATCTGCTACCTCTACCAACAGCAAAATATCCTGACTATTTGGCAAGGATTCTTCATAAAAATCAGCACGGGGTTGTACTAAAGCAATATCAGGTTGAGGTTCGGATTTATCATTAAGGCAAATCGGATTTTGCACCCGAAAAATCACCAGAGACTCTGAAATCTGGCTAAATAGTCGTGCGAGGCGATCGACACGGGCGGCATGACGCTTACCAATTGCAGCCATTTGGATGATTTCTCCTTCTATCAATTCCACTCGTTCATTCTTGTCAAAAACACCAGCCTCACTCATCAGGTGATATTCTTGGACTGTAAATAGCCGTCTTTGCATCTGAACAGACATAACTATTCTCCTTTTTCGGCAGTTAACCTAAGTTTACCATTGTATTTTGATAAATAGTATTACTTCAAAACAACAAAAAACCGCCCTAAACGGAGCGGTATATCCAGGAAGTCTGTAAATGACACAGGCTACAACAAGAGAATTAAAGTGTTCAAAATATGGGTTTTTGCGATCGCGCAGGGCAGACATTTTCCACCCTGCAAATCACCTTAGATCAGAGTAATGCTTGTTGCCGCTGTACTGCCGAAACTGTAGCCAGCAGTAGGGTTAGCAAGACCTAAGCGCACAGTCCCATTATTGGTACTAAATTGGTTGTCTTGAACCGTAAATGTCTGGCTGAGTTGGCCATTGGCGAATGACAGCGTACCGCCAGTGGGGCCGCCTGGGCTAAGCAAGTAGTCTGCGCCAAATACAGGTGCAGGGCCACTGCCGGGAGTACCCGCCAGAATAATATAGTCAACCGATGCTGCACCTAGGCCGCTTGAGCGACTAACTGTAACGGTTGTGCCACCGCCCTGAGTGGCGATCGTGCCGTAATTAGACGCACTATACTGGAAGACATTGCCAGATGCACTGCCGCTACCGTCAATAATGTCTAGTCTTGCTGTTGACGGAGTGCCGACGGGGCCGTTGTTGAGAAATAGGTTAACAGTCTCACTCATTTCAGGCAGTGTATCAGGATTGACAAAGATGCTGAAAGTCTTGGAAGTTTCCCCAGGGCCAAAGTTTAGTACACCAGCAGCAGAGGAATAATCAACCGAGGTCCCAGTCGATAATGCCGTGCCGTCAAGAGTACCGTAGCTAATGCTTGCGGGAGCCGTATTGGGCCCGACGCGATTGACTGTCACCGTAGCAAAGCCAGATGATTCCTGGGTGCTGAAAGTAGCCGCACTGAAAACGAACTGGGTTGCTGTCGCAGTGGCTGGACTCGGAGTTGGAGTCGGAGTCGGAACCGGCGCAACATCATTAATTGTTAAGATTGCCGGATTGCTGCCGACAGTACCGCCACTGAGCACTAAGTTTACGGTTTCTGGCGATTCCAGCATCATGTCGCTCAGAGCAGTAATCGTGAAACTAGCGCTATTTTGCCCCGCCGCAAAGTTCAGTGAACCCGCAGCAACGGTGTAGTCAGGTGCTGTCCCGCTAGAAGTAGCTGAACCGTCAACTGTGGCGTAGTTAATTGTGGCCGCACCAGTACCACCAGTGCGAGTCACGGTAATGCTAGCCGGGCCGCCTTCGTTGACTGTGTAATTACCTTGACTGAACTGGAAGATACTTGCAGGGGTTGGAGTTGTAATCGGAGTCGGAGTTGGAGCCGGGGCACTTCCACCATCAAAAATCGTGACTGTGGCTGGATTGAGACTGCCTACATTACCGTTGTTTAGAAATACATTGACTGTTTCTGAGCCTTCGCTAATCGCATCAGCCACAGTGGGGATAGTGAAAGTGGCGCTAGTTTGTCCTGCTGTAAAATTCAGGGTACCAGTGGTAGGGCTATAGTCCGCAGGAGAAGAAGCTGAACCATCAACTGTACCGAAATTAATGCTTCCGGGAGCTGATGTATTGCCCGTGCGAATGACTGTGACTGTGGCTGGACTGCCTTCGGGAGTGGAGTAATTATTTGTGCTGAAGCTGAAGACACTTGCAGGAGTTGTTCCTGGTGTTGGTGTGGGTGCCGGTGTTGGGGTTGGGGTTGGGGTGGGCGTTGGTGTGGGAACCCCTGCCGATTGGAACCAGGCGGGATTGGCGCTCAGTTCGGCTGCGGTTTTGCCTTGGATATTGACTAAATATTCGCCTGTACCGGTATCGCGAACGAGGGTGTTGCCGATCGCAATCCCATTCGATCCTGTACCATCAATAAACTGCAAATCGCTAAATTGCAAGCCTCCGAACAGTTGAATGACATCGTTTCCTGCAACTCGGAAGTCGGTAATCACGTCGGCATCGGGGACTCCGGGGCCGCCTGTGGTGGATGTGGGTTTGCCGTCGCCGACTCGCCCGATCGCAAAAATATCATTTCCACCACCGCCACTCATCGTATCAGAACCGAGGTCGCCGTAGAGTAAGTCGTCGCCAAGGTCGCCCAGAATCAAGTCGTTGCCTTTACCGCCGAACATCGAGTCATTGTCTTTGCCGCCGAATATCAAGTCGTTGCCGTCGTTACCAAAAACGCTGTCGTTCCCGATGTCGCCTCTCACTAAGTCGTTGCCTTTACCACCGTATATTTGGTCGTCGTCTTTGCCACCAAATACTTGGTCATCGCCTTCGTTGCCGTTGACAATATCGTTGCCGGGGCCGCCGAATACCAGGTCGTTTCCTGACCCTGAACCGATCGCATCATTGCCATCTAGTCCACTGATTGTATCGTCGCCTAGCAAGCTGCCTAGGCCAATTACGCGGCCATCTGATAGATTTCCTGGTATGAGATCCGCGCCGAGAGTTCCTGCTATGTTTGCCATTTTCTTAATTCCACAGATTAGTTTTTTTTTGCTTTTGGTAGAAGCACCTGTAGAACTTTTTGGGGGATATATTGTGCTGTTTAATTTAACGGATGAGCGGCGCAATATTCCGATATTTATGTCAGAATTGACTATATTTATCCTTGAAGTCCAATAATTTCCATGAGCAATTTTTTCTTGCTAGTTTGTAGTCTTAGTTTTCCCTATTCAGATGTCCTGTTAATAGCTAAGAAGGAAAAGTCTATAGAAATGTTCCCAGTTTTTATTTCAAACTATTTATCAGAATGAATACTTATTTATAGTTAGAATTTTATTGATTAGTCTGCATTAAGATGGTACAAAAAGTACACCTTCATGCTTCTATCAAGCTAAAGATTTTCAGGACGATAATTGAAAAATTATAGAGCATTTTGCAAATAGATAAAGTAGGTTGGGTAGAGCGATAGCGAAACCCAACGCCTTATTTTAGAAGAGTTGGGTTTCGTACCTCTACCCAACCTACAGACTAAGAAATAAAGACATAATACCTAAAACCCCAACTTCTTTAAGAAGTCGGGGTTCTAAGGTATAACAGCAGCCAAAATTGTGATGACACTTCGACTCCGCTCAGTGAGCAGCATTGGCGACATAACAGCCGGAATTGAGATCATTCTGTATCTTGTTTTAGTTCTGATGCGAGAGTGCTTCGATCGCGCCAAGCTTCGGCATTTTCTGGTTTAATTGCGATCGCGCGATCGTAAGCCGTCATTGCTTCTTCATAGCGCTTTAATTCTGATAAAACTGTCCCAAAGTGGTGCCAAGCATCGTAGGAATCTGGCTTAATTGCGATCGCCTGTTCATAGGCTGCGATCGCTTCTTCGCTTCGGTTCAGTTTTGCTAAGCATTCACCTTTGCCAAACCAAGCTTCGTAACACTTAGAGTTAATCACGATCGCTTTTTCGTAAGATGCAATTGCTGCTTCGTACTGTGATAGTTTCTCGAAAGCTGTACCTCGATTGTGCCACAGCTCGTAGTCGTTAGGTTTGATGCTAATTGCTTTGTCGTAGGATGCGATCGCCTCGCGGTATTGCTGCATTCTGCCGTACACTGCGCCTCGATTGTACCAAATTTCATATTTGTCTGGCGCAATGCCGATCGCGCGATCGTAGGATGCGATCGCATCAACATAGCGGAGCAATCGCCACAACATATTGCCTCGGTTGTACCAGGTTTGATATCTATTTGGATAGAGCCCGATCGCGCGATCGTAGGAATCGACTGCTGCTTCGTACTGCTGTAGTTTTCCGAGCATCGCGCCTCGGTTGTGCCAAATTTCGCTGTCATTTGCTTTGATAGCAAGAGCGCGATCGTAACTGGCGATTGCTTCTTCGTAGTGCTGCAATTTGCCCAACAAAGCTGCTATGTTGTTCCAAGGAGCGTGATTTGTGCGATCGATCGCACTTGCTTGCTCGTAACAGGCGATCGCCTCTTCGTACTTGTGCAATTTTCCCAGCAAAATAGCTTTATGATACCATGCTTCGTAGTGATCTGATTTAATAGATATGGCTTGGTCATAACAGGCGATCGCTTCTTCTTGCCGATCCAATTTTATTAACACATTTCCGCGCCAATACCAAGCATTATCTAAATTATTATTCGTTAAAATAGCTTTTTCAAAGCAGACTACTGCCTCATCATACTTGCCTTGCAAATAAAGCTCTTCGCCTTGCTTGATATAATCGTCAGCAATCAAATTATTCTCATTGCTAGCAACAGGGGCTACTTCTGACTCTGGGGAATTGTTTAATTGCGGTTGAGGTGCGACTTTGGCAGATTCCTGAGCAACAACTGCGGTAACTTGTGAAATCTCTTGAACAATCTGAGATTTTTTTTCATATACTTCAGTCAGCAAAACTTGCAGGTGCATCAGAAATTGAGACTTGAGAGTTTCAATTTGCTCGACGGAAGATTTGGAAATTTCACTTTCTCTACTCAAAAAATCAACTGATTGTTTGGCTGCACTCATTTGTGCTTCTAATTCATCTCTCAATTTTTGAGTCAACTGGCTAGAATTAATCAATTCGGATTCTAATACACCAATTCCCTGTAATCTTTTATTGGCATCAGCAACCAACTGTTTGACTACCAGCCGCCGCATCATCCAAAAAAAAGCAATGGTAACTGTGGGAAATATAGTGCCAAGAATCAGCAAAACATTCAAAAGAGTTACAGTATTATTAAAGCTGTATCCAGATTCGACATTGCTATCAGCCTGTGGAGATAGAAAACCGAAAGCATCACGAGCTTGAGGGCTGTCTTGACTGGTGGATTCAATTAATTTAGTTAGCCAAGTTTCTTGTAAAGATTTTGTCAATTCATCGCCGGATGAAGCTAAAGTATTTTTATGGGTTTTGGTAGCGGCAGATAACTCTGGTTGTGCTGTCGCCGCGATCGCAACTGTCTGAGATTTTACAGCAATTCGTGGGGAAAATTGTGCGTAGGCGATCGTCTCAGGGGCGCTAATTGACTGAACAGGACGCAAGGCGGTATTATTTACGGCATCAACAAAGTTGCTGGTTTGCGGTGGAGCAGCGGGAGGTGGAGCAGGAGCGGCGTTAGTAGTATTAGCCATTAAATTCTGGGATGCGAGGGCAGCCAGAGTCAAAAGAGCTACATTAGAGACTTGCATAAGTGTCAACTTATTTAGGAGAAATTAGTGCTTGCTTGTGGGCCATCGGGCGATCGCATTCCTACTCCCAGCAGTTAGAATGGTTGATGCCAGAGAGTTTGGCTTACTATCTTCAAAATACGCCCAGCCTCTGATGTATCAGGAAAAGTGCCAAGAATGTCTACTTTGTCACTTCGGCAAAAGGACACATCATATCAATTCCGGTTATACCGGAATCATACAGAGGAGACGGCAGTGCCCATTGGTGTCAACTTAAGGTAAAACTTATAGTCCGACAGGGGTTGAAACCCCTGTCTAATAGCTAAAGTCCTCTAAAAGAGGACTAATGAGTTGAACATTCTTCTCTTCAGTCCTCTTGAGAGGACTTTAGTAACAGACACGGGGCGGGCTTTCAGGCTTAAGTTGACACCAATGGGCACTGCCGTCTCCCTACAATATTATTGTCGGTAGGGACACGGCACTGCCGTCTCCTAATTTCGGCTACTAAAAGAAGAACAGTAATTGAGGGAAATTCATTGGTGGAAGAACGCGCTTACTGGCTAGCATGGTCTCAAATTAACGGTATCGGGCCGATTTTGTTGCAAAGATTGCATGAACATTTTAATAGTTTGGCAACAGCTTGGACAGCGAAATCTATAGAACTATCCCAAGTAGAAGGCTTTGGCAAGCAGACTATTGAAAAAACTTTACAAGAACGATAAAAAATAAATCCCGAAGAATTTATTGAAAAACATCTGATTAAAAATCCCCTTTTTTGGACACCAGCCGATCGAGATTATCCTCGTTTATTATTAGAAATTCCCAGTCCGCCACCAGTCTTATATTATCGCGGTACTGTTGATACCAAAGAAAATCAAGGAATTACGCCGACGGTGGCAATTGTTGGCACTCGCAGTCCTTCGGAATACGGCAGGCGGTGGGCTCGCAAATTTAGTGCTGCTTTGGCTAAAAGCGGTTTTACTGTGGTTTCGGGATTGGCGACAGGAATTGATACGGAGGCTCATACAAGCTGTTTGGATGCGGGAGGGCGGACTTTGGCGATTTTTGGTACGGGTGTAGATGTTGTTTATCCTAGGTCAAATGAGAGATTGTGCGATCGCATTTTACAACAAGGATTAGCAATTAGTGAATATCCCGCTGGCACTCAACCGAATAGAACTAATTTTCCCCGGAGAAATCGGATAATTGCTGGTTTAAGTCGTGCTACGATAGTGATAGAAGCTCCGCGTAAATCTGGTGCTTTAATTACTGCTTATGAAGCCAATGATTTTTGTCGAGATGTCTATGTTTTGACAGCCAGATTGGATGATGAACTTTCCTTTGGGTGTATGGAATTGCTGAGTAAAGGTGCTCATCCAATTCTCCCTGGCAACGATCAAATGTTGAGCGAAGAACGATTGCTGGAAATGCTCGGAGCTATGCCAAAATTGGATAAGGCGGAACAGTTGTCGCTATTTCCAGTCAATCCGGCTCCCGCAAAGCGGATGCCATCATTGGATGCGGAATTGGCTCTGGTGTTAAGTGCGATCGCATCTGAGCCGATTTCTTTTGATTCAATTGTTGAAGCAGCGGGATTGGATGCAGGAATAGTTTCTGGTACACTCTTGCAATTAGAATTGCTGGAATTAGTTTCGCAGTTACCGGGAATGCGATATCAGCGGTGTTGAAACTAACTATCGAGAATTGGGCATTGGGAATAGGGAATTGGTAATTGGTAATTGGTAATTGGTAATTGGTAATTGGGCATTTGGCATTGGTAATTGGACATTTCGACTTCGCTCAATGACCAAATCACCTTGGCAACTGCTATAACAATTCCCCATTCCCCATTCCCCATTCCCCATTCCCCATTCCCCATTCCCTATTCCCTATTCCCTATTTACTGAAAAAGGCTATATTTATCTATTATACATCACTTTTTGTTTCCACATATCCATTATCTATGAGTCGCAAAGTACCACCAGAATTGCCTGACAAATCACAATTATCAACCTTGGCAATCCCATCTTTATAAACTGCAATAGCCTGAGCTCCATTACCATTAATTCGACAGCGACGTACAACTAATTTGCCTTCCAATCCAACACCTATTCCCAAAGTCCCATTGTCAAAAATATGGCTATCTTCCACCGTTGCTCTGCCATAATCAGAGATGAAAATGCCGTTCCAAATACCATCATGAATTTCACAACGCCGAATCACGGAACTAGCATTATTCCCGCAAATTCCCACCACGGAATAGTCCTCAGAAGTGATGTCACAATCTTCAATGACTAATTCTCCTTCACAAATATCAACTGCATAATGTTTCCCTGTGGCACTTAGGGTTAAACCTCGCACTAGAGCCGAGTCGGTTTGCATTTGAATGCAGCTAGAATTGACACTCTCAATAATAATGATTCCGGCTGCTGTTTCACCAATAATTTCTACTGATTTATCGAGAATTAGACTTTCTTGATATGAACCAGGATGAACGTAGATGCAACTATTTGATGAGGCATTTTTGAGTGCTTCGCTAATTGTAGTATAGTCGCCTTTGCCTTGTTGAGAAACTACAAAATCTTTTTTATTAGAGAGTTCTGATTCAGACGTTGTGGCTTCGATTAACTCAGATTCAGCATCAGATTTTTGCTCGCTTAAATCCGATCGCCCTTGAGTGGCATTTTCCAAATCTGTTTGTAGTTGCGATCGGCTTTGTGATACAGTTTCTAACTGATGCTCTAATTCCGCAACTTGCGATGTGAGTTGGGTTTGATGCTGTTTCGCCGTGTCTAATTCAGCTTGAATTTCTGTGAGTTGTGTGCTTAAGTGCGATCGCCCTTGAGTGGCATTTTCCAAATCTTTTTCCAAATCTGTTTGTAGTTGCGATCGGCTTTGTGATACATTTTCTAACTGATGCTCTAATTCCGCAACTTGCGATGTCAGTTGGGTTTGATGCTGTTTCGCCGTGTCTAATTCAGCTTGAATTTCTGTGAGTTGTGTGCTTAAGTGCGATCGCCCTTGAGTGGCATTTTCCAAATCT
>REAP01000123.1 GCA_004294385.1 Oscillatoriales cyanobacterium
CGGTTTCTTGGACTGGGCGCGGGGGCTTGAGAAACCGGGTTTCTTCCTAAATCTCGGTGGTGATGCCGAGATTGTCGCAGAAACCCGGTTTCTTGGACTAACTACCCCCAATCCGGGCCACATCACGAGCGTTTTCTTCAAATGCAGCCGTCAGCGCATCATCACCGCTTAAACCCGCAGCGATCGCCCTTTCAATGGCCTCCAACACCCGCTTATAATCCCGCGGCATCACCTTCACAAACACCGGCACCATCGCATCCCAATTTGCCAAAACCTTCGATGCGATCGCACTTCCAGTCAAATCAAAGTGAGTCTGAATTAACTGCCGCAAATCTGCAATTTCCTCAGCATCCTCCAACTTTTCTAAACCTACCATCGACATATTGCAGCGAGTTGCAAAATCCCCCGCTTCATCCAAAATGTAAGCAACACCGCCACTCATTCCCGCTGCAAAATTGCGCCCGGTTTCACCCAAAACTACAACTTTGCCGCCAGTCATGTACTCGCAACCGTGATCGCCGACTCCCTCAACCACCGCATTTACGCCGGAGTTACGCACCCCAAAACGTTCGCCCGCTATCCCCCGGATGAAAACCTCACCAGAGGTCGCTCCGTAAAGCACTACGTTGCCGACAATCACGTTTTCCTCTGCGACAAAGGTAGAAGCTGCCGACGGGTACAGCACGATTTGGCCACCGCTGAGGCCTTTGCCCAAATAGTCGTTAGCTTCGCCTTCGAGCTCCAGGGTGACTCCCTTGGGTACAAACGCCCCAAAGCTTTGCCCAGCGCTGCCTTGGAAGTGCAGGTGCACGGTATCATCGGGTAAGCCTTCCCAGTGGCGTTTGGTGATTTCGTTACCGAGAATTGTACCGACAACGCGGTTGACGTTGGTAATTGGGAGTTTGGCGCGGACTGGTTCGCCGTGTTCGATCGCACTTTTGCACAAATCCAGCAGTACACTAAGGTCGATCGACTTTTCCAAACCATGATCCTGCGCCATCTGACAATAGCGCCCAACATCCGCCCCAACTTCCGGCTGATAAAGGATGTTCGAGAAGTCCAAACCCTTAGCCTTCCAGTGTTCCACCGCTTGTTGCGCTTCCAAAACATCGGTGCGCCCGACCATTTCATTCAGCGTGCGGAAGCCCAACTGCGCCATGATTTCGCGGACTTCTTGGGCGATGAATGTCATAAAGTTTACCGTGTGATCGGGATCGCCGGTAAAGTTTTTCCGCAGCAGAGGATCTTGGGTTGCAACGCCCACGGGGCAAGTGTTCTGGTGGCACACGCGCATCATGATGCAGCCCAAAGTCACCAGCGGCGCGGTAGCAAAACCGAATTCCTCTGCGCCAAGCAGTGCAGCAATTGCTACATCGCGGCCGGTTTTCAGTTGTCCGTCGGTTTCCACGGCAATTCGGCTGCGGAGATTGTTGAGTACCAGGGTTTGGTGAGTTTCCGCCAATCCCAACTCCCAAGGTAATCCGCAGTGTTTGATCGAAGTTTGGGGTGACGCGCCTGTACCGCCGTCGTAGCCGGAGATCAGCACCACATCGGCGTGGGCTTTAGCAACACCTGCTGCGATCGTCCCAACTCCTACTTCCGACACCAATTTGACGCTAATCCGGGCTTCCCGGTTGGCATTTTTCAAGTCGTGAATCAATTCTGCCAAATCTTCGATCGAATAAATGTCATGGTGAGGCGGAGGCGAAATCAAGCCTACACCGGGAGTTGAGTGTCGGACTTTGGCAATCCACGGGTATACTTTTTTACCGGGTAACTGCCCGCCTTCTCCGGGTTTTGCCCCTTGCGCCATCTTGATTTGGAGTTCCCGCGCTTGGGATAAATACAAGCTGGTAACGCCGAAACGCCCAGAAGCAACTTGTTTGATCGCACTGTTTTTCGAGTCACCGCGATCGTTTGTCCAAGTATAGCGATCGGGATCTTCGCCACCTTCACCAGTGTTCGATTTGCCACCAATGCGGTTCATCGCTACGGCTAAAGATTCGTGGGCTTCTTGGGAAATCGAACCATAACTCATCGCCCCAGTTTTGAAGCGTTTGATAATAGATTCGATCGGCTCAACTTCCTCAATCGGAATCGATTCTCGCTGCTTGAATTCCAGCAAACCGCGTAGGGTGAAATGCTGTTGACTTTGTTCGTTAACCAGCCCGGAATACTGTTTGAAAAGTGGATAACTTCCTTCGCGCACGGCTTTTTGCAGGGCGTGAATGGTTTGCGGGCTAAACAAGTGGGCTTCCCCTTCCTTGCGCCATTGGTATTCGCCGCCGACATCGAGGGTGTGTCCGCTGGATGGGCGATCGGGGAATGCGTGGGTATGACGTAAAATCGCTTCTTGGGCGATGACTTCGAGGTCTACTCCTGCAATTCGCGATGCTGTCCAAGTGAAGTATTTATCGACTACGGATTTGTTTAAGCCGATCGCCTCAAATATCTGTGCACCACGGTAACTTTGAATGGTGGAAATCCCAATTTTCGAGGCAACCTTAGTCACGCCTTTGGTTGCGGCTTTCACGTAGTTTTTCGCACCGCAACCGTAGCCGATTAAAGTCGCAAAGTGATGCACTTCGCGCGGTTCGCCGGATTCGAGCACCAGTCCCGCCCGCGTGCGCGTTCCTTTGCGGATCAAGTGGTGGTGGAGGCCCGCAACTGCTAGCAGCGCGGGAATCGGGGCATTTTCGGCATCGATTCCCCGATCGCACAAAATCAGAATATTCACCCCAGAGGCGATCGCGCGATCGGCTGCTGCAAACACATCTTCTAGCGACTGTTCCAGACCTTTTACTCCTGTTTTGGGGTCGAACAAAATCGGTATCGTAATCGACTTGAAATTACCTTGGGAAACGTGTTTGAGTTTCGCCAGTTCTTCATTGCTGAGAATTGGTGTTTTCAACTCAATTAAATGACAGCTTTCTGGTTCCGGTTTCAGCAAATTGCGTTCTGAACCAATTGTCGTTTCAGCAGAAGTGACAATCTCTTCTCTGATAGAATCAATGGGCGGATTTGTAACTTGGGCAAACAGTTGTTGGAAATATTCATAAAGCAGTTTTTGCCTGTTCGATAAAACAGCTAACGGCGTATCCGCGCCCATCGCGCCGACAGCTTCCACCCCGTCGCGCGCCATTGGTGCTAACAGCAACCGCAGTTCTTCAAAGGTGTAGCCAAAGGCCATTTGCCGCTGCAATAAAGGCACTGGGTTGGATTCTGCAACTGCGGGCGCATCTGGAAGTTTGGCAATCTCGACCATGTGCTGGTCAATCCACTCGCGGTACGGGTGTTCGGAGGCAATTTGATGTTTGATTTCATCATCAGAAACGATGCGGCCTTCTGCTGTATTTACCAGGAACATCCGGCCTGGTTGCAAGCGGCCTTTTGAAAGAATTCGTTCCGGCGCGATCGGCAAAACACCCGCTTCCGATGCCATAATTACTAAGTCATCTTTGGTGATACAGTAACGAGAAGGACGCAAACCGTTGCGATCGAGCACGGCCCCGATCGATGTACCATCAGTAAACGCGATCGAAGCAGGCCCATCCCAAGGTTCCATCAAGCAAGAATGATATTCGTAGAAAGCCTTTTTCTCGTCACTCATCGACTCGTGGGCTGTCCAAGGTTCGGGAATCATCATCATAATAGCATGAGGCAAAGAACGCCCGGCCAAAGTCAGCAATTCTAAAGCATTATCAAAAATAGTTGAATCGCTACCATCGACATTGATTAAATTCGGGATTTTCTTTAAATCATCGCCGAATAGTTCCGACTCGAACATCGATTGCCGCGCGTTCATCCAATTGATGTTGCCGCGCATGGTGTTAATTTCGCCGTTGTGGGCGATGTAGCGGTAAGGGTGCGATCGTTCCCAACTTGGGAAAGTATTGGTGCTGAAGCGCGAGTGAACTAGGGCTAAAGCGCTTTCCATGTCGGGGTCGTGGAGTTCGGGATAATAATCTCCGACTTGCACGGGCATCAGCATTCCCTTGTAGACGATCGTCCGGCATGACAGCGTAGAATTATACCAGTATGGATCTACTTTCTGCCTGCGAATCGCATTGTGGGCGCGTTTGCGGATCACGTAGAGTTTACGCTCAAAAGCCGCTTCATCCATACCAGAAGCGCGGCTGACAAACACTTGCTGCATAAATGGTTCGCTAGCTTTGGCGGTGTCGCCCAGAGACGAGTTATCTGTGGGGACATCGCGCCAACCGAGCACGGGTCTTCGGCGGCGATTTCTGCAAAGATGCGTTTGCCGTTTTCCCGTTGAGTCCGATCGCGCGATGAGTAAATCGCACCAACACCGTACTCGCCGGCGGCTGGAAGTTCGATATTTTCGGCTGCGGCTGCTTTCTTCAGAAACTTGTGGGGCACTTGCATCAAAATGCCCGCGCCGTCTCCGGTATTGGCTTCGCAGCCACAAGCCCCCCGATGGTCAAGATTTAAGAGGATTGTCAATGCCTGTTCGACTATTTCGTGGGATTTGTTACCCTTGACGTGTACAATAAATCCGACTCCGCAAGCATCGTGCTCGAACTGCGGATCGTATAAGCCTTGCTTTTGTGGCAGTCCGTTGTTGTTCATTTTGATAAGTCTCTCAAAGTGGCTAAAAGATTTTGATCTAGAGTCGAGCGTGGGATGGCGATCGATCTAGTATGATGTATTATAGTTGGATCTACTGCATTGGGTAGATGCAGGAAAAAATCAAAGCTTGTGCGATCGATCGAGCGTGAAAAAATAGTTCAAGCTGAGATGTTCCACCATTGTCAGCAACAGGCAAGATGCCTGTTCCACAAAGAGTGAATTTTCTTGTGGAACAGGCATCTTGCCTGTTCATAAATAAGTAAAAAACAGCTTGTTGGTAATTAGATGATAAATTGATATTTGGATTTTTTTAACCGCAGAGGCCGCAGAGAGCGCAGAGGAAGAGAAGAGAGATGAGTAATCTCGAATTTGCTATAATCTAAGCTTACCCAGAGGAAATCGAACAAACTATTAAAGAAAATGATTGAGATTGTAAAACATGGCACTGAAAGAATTAGAAAAACAACTCCTTGCCTTAACTCCCAGTGAAAAAACTCAGGCAATACAGCTATTAGTCCAAAGTCTAAGCAATACTTGGCAAGGAATTGAAAAAACTCCGGGTGTGTGCGGTGGCGATGCTAGAATTGCCAAGACTCGCATACCTATTTGGTCGATGGTAAATTATCGCCTTCTGGGTGCAAATGATGTGCGGATTTTGCAAGACTTTCCCCATTTGAGTGCAGCGGATTTGGCGAATGCTTGGGCTTATGCTGAGGCACACCCAGAAGAAATTGAAGCAGCGATTGCTAGAAATCAGGAAGATTAACAAATGGTGCGTCTTTATGCAGATGAAAATTTTCCACTGGTAATTGTGGAATTACTGCGAACTTTTGGTCACGATGTTTTGACAGTGCAGGAAGCTGGAAATGGTGGACTGGCGATTCCTGATGAAGATGTATTAGCTTTTGCTATTAGCCACAATAGAGCCGTTTTGACGCGGAATTGGGATGATTTTAGACACCTGCACCGTTTGCAACCTGACCATAACGGTATCATTATTTGCAAAGAAGATTTGAATACAGAGAGACAAGCTACACTCATTAATCAAGCCATTTCTACGGCAGAAAATCTCACAGGTAAATTGATTCGAGTAATTCGTCCGCCGCAGTGAAAAAAAGCTGTAGCTTGCGGGCTGGATATCCCATTGTGATTATATCTAATCAGGTGCGTGCTGCGTATATTGATGCGATCGCCCAAGCCCAACAAAATGATTCAGGGATTCATCGACTCCTCGATCTGATTGTAGATGCAGCCCGGTACTCCCTGATCGAAACCTTGCAAATTTTAGCCACCGCCAGCGATAGCCAAAGTCAAGGGCTGCCTTTCTATGAAGAGATGCTAGCAGTTTTGCAGCAGCATTCTCAATAAGCCTTCTACGGGCAGGCTAGAAGCCCACCCCACAATAAAAATTACTCTTTGTGGAACAGGCATCTTGCCTGTTCTTGACAATGGGGGCTACAATAAAAATTACTCTTTGTGGAACAGGCATCTTGCCTGTTCTTGACAATGGGGGCTACAATCAAAATTACTCTTTGTGAAACAGGCATCTTGCCTGTTCTTGACAATAGTATAAGAATCCCATTACATAAAGAATCAGCCGCCCCAGATAAAGATTTGATGTAGATTTGCCCGATCGCACCCATGACAGGTGACAACTACTATGGTGATTTTGCTATGGTTGTTAAGGTCAGTCGATCGGGCAAAGCAGACTTCGCAGTAAAAATGTACCGTTCGCTAATCCATCGGCGCAGGTAAGCTTAAATTTTAACAACAAATTAGCTAACCTCAAAAACCAACTTTGTCTACTAAAGCTTCAACAAGCAATCCTGAAGGAGTAAAAACATGGTTCAGACTCAAGAAATTTCTCAAATATCTACTCTACAAGCACCTATAGCAATCAACGGAATTACCGCCACAGAAATGCGCCCTTGGGGTTCTTTTACAACTCTTGAAGAAGGCCCAGGATATAAAATTAAGCGTATAGAAGTTAAGCCCGGACATCGCCTCAGCCTACAAATGCACCACCACCGCAGCGAACACTGGATCGTGGTTTCTGGTACTGCAAAAGTTACTTGTGGTGAAACTGAACAAGTTTTGTTTACAAATCAATCTACCTATGTTCCTCAGTGCATTAATCACCGTCTGGAAAATCCGGGAGTTATCCCACTTATTTTAATTGAAGTGCAGAATGGCGAATATCTCGGAGAAGATGATATTGTCAGATTTCAAGATGATTATGCTCGTACTGAAAAGGCAAAGTAACTATTGAGAATGGGGAATTGGGCATAGGGCATAGGGCATAGGGCATAGGGCATAGGGCATAGGGAATAGGGAATGGGGAATGGGGAATAGGGAATAGGGAATTGGGAATTGGGTATTCGCACCAACAAGTAACCAATAAACAATTAGTAATAAACCACAACCAATTCCCAATAACCAATAACCAATAACCAATAACCGATTTCCAATTCTGTATTCACAATGCCCAATGCCCAATGCCCAATGCCCTATTCCCCATGCCCCATGCCCCATGCCCCATGCCCAATTCCCCATTCCCCATTCCCATTATTAAAATGATTCATCTGAGTAAAACCGCAGCCCTGGAAGTAACCCGTCTCAAATCCAAGCATCCAAACCCCGATGCTCTATTGCGCCTGGGCGTAGAATCGAGCGGCTGTTCGGGGTTATCTTATACAATGGGTTTTGAAGATAAAATCGCCCCAGAAGCCACTGTTTGCGAGTCTGAGGGCATCCAAATCGCGATCGACCCCCAGCAATCAAAATATCTCAACGAGCTCACCTTAGACTATTCAGAGGACTTGATGGGCGGAGGTTTCCGATTTCACAATCCTAATGCGGCGAAAAGTTGTAGCTGCGGCAATTCGTTTTCTGCTAGGGAATAACCAAAATCGCAGATAATTCTTCAATAGACATCTCCCATAATTATTGTGGAACAGGCAGGATGCCTGTTCAAGACTGGCTTTTTAGGAGATGTCTAATGGTATTTTGAATACAATTAGTTATAACGAACCGCGAAGACGCTAAGGACACGAAGAAAGAGAAAAGAAGAGAAAGATTTTACAATGCTTTTAAGTTGGTGTACTCAGAATTACCCACTGCATTAATTCCAGCCACTCAGGAGACTTAGCTAATAAATCTGCATCTAATTCATTTCCTGCATCCTGGGAAAATTCAGCGAAACATTCTGCCCAATTAATGACTGTTTCTACAGGCAAATAAGGTGTATAATTCCAAGAACGCTGCAAAAATTGTATCATCTCCACGGGATGACCTGTGCGATGTAAATACCAAGAAATCCAAACTAAGGTACTGTACTTAATTTGCTTTTCTAACAAACGTATTTTATCTGGCAATTCGGGGCGGGCAAAAAAGTTGTCCATTACTGCTGCGAGGGATTTAGCCTGCGGCAAACCTTTGTACATAGCACTTTGTTCGTGCTGACGATAGCAAACTGTTATTTGGTGCAGCCATTCTGCTTCGCATCCCATCAAGGCTAAACGTAGCACTAAATCTGTATCTTCTGCTGGTGGAAATCGAGGATCAAAACCACCTGCGCGCTCTAACCAATGCCGACGAAACATCATCGCGCTTGGCAATACTGGTTTCCACCTGAGCCACATTTCTAAGTCTAATTTAGGCACATTTTGCCATAATTTAATATCTTTAATTGGTTCACCCATACTATCAACTAAACGCCAACCACTGTGAACTATCCCTAAATTTGGTTTGGCTGCAAATACGGCAATTTGTGATGCTAGTTTGTCTGGAAGAAAGAAGTCATCTGCATCTAGAAATGCGATAAATTCTCCTTGTGCTAACTGGATACCGTGGTTTCTGGCAATGGAGACTCCTTGATTTTGTTGGTAAACATAGCGAATCCGTCGATCGCCATATTTGTCTAAAACTAATCTGGTATCATCTTTGGAGCCGTCATCTACTACAATAATTTCCCAGTCAGTATAGGTTTGGCTCAAAACACTATCGATTGCTTGACCGACGTAAGCAGCACAATTGTAGGCCGGAATTACCACGCTGACCTGTGGGGTGCGATCGATCGCCAAATCCCTCATAATATCACTCATAAACAACCGATTTGGGGTTTTAGATTTTCCTCATACGTCTTGATTGTAAGCTATAGCGTTTCTCAAGCGTGGTGAGGTATGCCCTATGCCCTATGCCCTATGCCCTATGCCCTATGCCCTATGCCCTATGCCCTATGCCCTATGCCCTATGCCCTATGTATGCCCTTTTTAAGAATTTGCTAAGGTAAGTCGGTGGGAATTGAGTAAATCGTTATGGCGAACTGCTAGAGGACTGCGATCGTTTTTTGCCTTTAAATATTTGTCAACTACTTCCAAAACTTTTTCTGGGGAAGCCGGCTTGCTCAAAAAATCAGAAGCACCGATCAGTTTTGCCCGCGTGCGATCGATGATACTGTCTTTACCTGTTAAAAATACGATCGGAGTTTCCCGAAAAGCTGATGTTTTCCGCAAAAAGCTGCATAAAGCAAAGCCATTTGTTTTCGGCATCACCACGTCCATAATAATCAAAGCTGGGTTGTGCTTAGCCAGGAGGCTCACTCCCTGCATCGGGTCTTGAATTTTCAGGACTCGATACCCTCCATCCAATAAAACTTGCTCTAAAAATTCACATACTGTGGGGCTGTCATCGATGCAAGCAATCAAAGGGCGACCTGGTTTGGCAATTGATGCCGCCAAACGCCACTGTTCGATGGGCGATGGCAAATCGGGCACGGTGCGAAAATTGACTAAACCCTGCTTGATGTAGTTGTGCAAAGCGCGGGTTGTCACTGTCACACACTGTTTTCTCTTGAATGCAATATCCCAAAGAGTATTCTCGCCGTTGAATACCTTAGTCAGAGTGAGCAAAGAATTAGAACTAAATCGATTTTTCAATTCCGCTGGTAATCTTAAAAGAGGTGCTTGTTCTGGTTCTACTGATGACAAACTCATTGCTGCTTTCCATTTTTGCCAAATTTGTTGTGTAGAATACAAAATTTGCTGTACCTCTGTTAAGGACAGCAGCAAAGAAGGGATAATATTAGAAACATATTTTTTTGAGGGAAACCACTCCCGACGTAAACTCGACTGACTGATTAGAGAAAAGAACACTTCAGAAGCGCTGCTTTGGATAATCGCTCTGGCTTGTTCCTGATTCATTTCGTTTTCTGCAATCCCTTGCTGAAGCAGTTGATATTCCCAGAGTTCCCCAGCATCAAGCTCTCTGAGATCCACTTGAAAGTTCCGACAGTGTTGACCTATAGCCCTGTACCAGCGTCTTGCTCTATGGCATCCTCCTGTTGCATAAATCAGACAACCTCGAAAAAAGTAGAGTTGCCATTGCTGATCCCCTTGCTCTAATAGAAGTTTTCCGCTTGCTTGTTTCTGGCTTAGCACTGCCAGCGTATGAGAAAGTGTTTTATACCCGATCGCTGTAGTTAACATATTCATTTACATCCCCTGTAGTCCCTCCATCGTATTTTACAGCTTTTCAGAAGTTAAAAAAAACAGTAATATTACTGATGTTTTCTAAACACCAACAATATACCTAAGCGAGGACACCGCGAGTGCCTTAGTCCCCACAATTAATTGCGGCAGGGAAACGGCACTGCCGTGTCCTCGCTTATCATTCCGATGCAACCGGAAACGATATGAATTCAAAACTCAGAATTATCTTTAGGAGGTACTGGGTCGTACCCACCAGGATGCAGGGGTTGACAGCGCAAAATTCGCTTAATTGCGATCGAACCACCACGGACAACCCCAAATCTTTCTATTGCTTCGATCGCGTATTGCGAACAAGTTGGGTAAAATCTACAGGCCTTAGGTAAATAAGGAGAAATCCCAATTTTGTAGCCTCGTATTAATCCAATCAGCACTATTTTCATCGCCATGCTTATACCATGAATTTATCAAAAAGTCAACTAAATTTGAACAATTAAAACACAACATGAGGAGACAAAATTGTGTTTGTATCAGAGTTTGCAACTTGACCGATACCTAGGAATTGACCATCTTCGTTATAAACTTGCAAAAAATATGGAGATAGCCGGTTTAGGGTATGAGGGATCTCATTTTTACTTACTTCCTCCCCCTCTTGCTCAGGGGTTTCAGGAATAGGCAGGCGCTGTCCTTGAAACCAGCGTTTGGTATATTCAGGAGAAAGGACGATCGCCCCTAAATGTCCCAAAACCGCTGATGGTGGGATTGGGGAGAATTTACCCTCCTGCAATTGCATTTCCAAATCTTCAAAACTAAGACTGTGCTCGATCGCAAAACCACTACTTTCAGTACGAGTCAAACAGGCCAAAGTGCCACCTACATTCAACATAGCACCCAAATCGCGAGCGATCGCCCGAATGTAAGTACCAGCCCCACAAGAAATCGCCACATCCAATTCAGGAAAATCCCCAGGCCGCCAATCCAAAACTTCCAGCCGAAAAACCTCAACCTTCCTAGCAGCAACTTCCACAGTTTCGCCCTTCCTAGCCAACTCATAAAGGCGTTTTCCCCCAACCTGAATTGCACTAAAACTAGGTGGAAATTGCTCTATTTTCCCGATAAAGTTTGGCAGTTCAGTTTGCACTTTCTCCAAACTCAAATCCGGCACCGATTGAGAACTGAGAATTTCTCCTTCCAAATCATCCGTAGCAGTAGCTAAGCCAAACCGAATCGTACCTTTATAAGCTTTATGGTGTTGGAGAAATTGTAGCAGCCTGGTTGCCTTGCCAAGGGCGATCGGCAAAACTCCAGTCACAGTAGGATCTAGGGTTCCCCCATGTCCGACTCGCTTGAGTTTCAGTAGGCGGCGCACTCGCCCCACACAGTCGTGGGAAGTCATACCCGCAGGTTTATTGAGATTCAGAAAACCTTCATTCATTGGTAATTGGTAATTGGGAATTGGGCATGGGGAATTGGGAATTGGGCATAGGGAATTGGGCATAGGGCATTGGGCATTAGTTATTGGTTATTAGTTATTGGTTATTGGTTATTAGTTATTAGTTATTGGTTATTAGTTGACAACGCCCAATTCCCAATTCCCAATTCCCAACGCCCAATTCCCAATTCCCAATTCCCAATTCCCCATTCCCAATTCCCAATTCCCCATGCCCAATTCCCAATTCCCAATTTAAAAAATAAAGTCAGCCGAACTAATCGAAGCACGGGGAACTCCGAAAAGAGTGGCCAGATTTTCCTTAGTGCTTGTAAGTTGAATAATTGTACTTGGTGTAGTTCCGCTAGTACCAGCCGAAATAGTGAGTTCGGCAAAAGTAAGACCAGCACCTAAGCGGATGCGATCGATACCATCAGTAAAATCTGTAATCAAATCCGCATCTGACAAAGAACTGATCACAAACGTATCATTGCCGAGACCGCCAGTTAAAGTATCTCTACCTCGATCGCCCGAAATACTGTCATCACCAGCCCCTCCAAACAGCGAGTCATCGCCAGAACCCCCAAAAAAGGTGTCATTACCAGCGCCTCCCAACAAAGTATCGTTGTCTTGGTTGCCCAATAGCAAGTCATTGCCATCATCACCACTTTGTGAATCAGCACCTTTGCCACCAAATAGAGAGTCATCGCCCTCGCTACCCAACATAGTATCGCGACCGGCACCACCGAATAGACAGTCATTACCAGCGCCACCAACAATTGAGTCGTCGCCGTCTTCACCGTAGATGATATCGTTGCCTGCTAAGCCGAAAACTGTATCTGGGCCTCCCAAACCAAAAATAGTGTCAACGCCGGCAGTACCAGTGATGGAATCGGGGCCGGAAGTGCCAATCTTGCCAATCCGAGACACTGTTGTACCGCCCCCGCTGGTGCTAGTACCAGTAACGGTGGGGGTTGGGGTTGGTTTGGGAAGTGGTTTAATCGGGACTGCTGATGGC
Source organism: Oscillatoriales cyanobacterium (assembly GCA_004294385.1). Classification (GTDB taxonomy): domain Bacteria; phylum Cyanobacteriota; class Cyanobacteriia; order Cyanobacteriales; family Microcoleaceae; genus Microcoleus. The sequence continues at coordinate 12,527 of REAP01000123.1, forward strand.
ATGGTTGTACCCTGAGTAATTAAAAATTTGCACTTCTAAGTTAGCCAATTTTTAACAGAATACCCAATGCCCCATGCCCCATGCCCCATGCCCCATGCCCCATGCCCCATGAAGCTTACCGGGGAGTAGGAGTTGTCTGAGGTTGAGGGGTTGGAGTTGGAGTTGGAATTGGAGTTGGGGAGGCGCGACGACTCGATGGTGGAGGAGTGTTGAGCAACTGCTGTAATTCCGACGGTGTGAGCGATCGCAAAATTATTACCCCTAGGGAATCTCTGGAGATGCTTTGAGCGTAGGAAGCTTCGACATAGGGACGGAATTTTGACTGGTTGTTCAAATAGCTTTCCATGAAAGCTAGGCTGAGTCCATTGAGGTAGCGACGGGCTAACGCCGGATCTGGCCCGATCAAATCAGGGGATGGACGAAAGATGCTTTCAGGGGATTGGTCGATCGTGGAAAAGTGAGTGCCGTTTTTCATTAATACCAGATATTTGTTGGGCGATGTCAACCAAGTGAAAGGTTGAATTTGTTCTACCAAAGCGGGAGCGACAGTATCGGCGCTACCTCCGATTACCATGACTGGAATCTGGATTTTGCTGAGGCTTGTTTCTCCCAGAATGCTGCTGCTAATTGGGTTGAGCGCGATCGCAGCTTTAATGCGCGGATCAGTGAAATTGTACTGGCTACGATCCAATCCACGGGCGCGACACTGCAACAATAGCGAGATGTTCCAAGTATCGTTTTCTAGCCGACAGTCTTTGTCTAGCTGTGCAAAATTAATCTGTGCGCCAGCTAATGCCAAAGCCGTGTAACCGCCGAAAGATTGACCGATGATACCCACTCGCTGTAAGTCGAATTGTCCTCGATAAACTGGATTGCTTGTCGAAAGGCTGGTTAAATAATCCAACAAGTCTTTGACATCGAGGGGGCGGTTGACAAATTCTGCCGGTTCTACTACTTCGTTGGCTTTACCTGTGATTAAGTCTTGCAGTTGTTTAGCGTTACTGCCGGGGTGTTCGGGGACGGCGACGGCAAAGCCATAGGAGGCTAGGTGTTGGGCTAAATACCCAAAGGAAATGCGATCTGAGCCCAAACCGTGGGAAATTACTACGACTGGGGCTGGTCGGGGGCTGCCTTCGGGCAGATAGATGTCGATCCCAAATGTGCGATCGCGATTGGGGCTCGTCAGAGTTACCGATGATTTTTTCCAAGTATATGGGCCTGGTAGCTGGGGCTGTAGTATTTCTGTGGCGGGAATTTCTGGTTCTGAAACTGCTTGTGCTTCCGACAACTTAGCAACTCCTTCAGCCGCGCGATTGGAACGGTTGATCAGCGTCGTCAGTTCCTCGGCGATACCCAAAGCGCGAGCGATGTCAATCCTGATGCCATAAGTCGGAAATTTCCGCAGCACGTTGACAATTGTCAGACCTTCTGGGTCTGATGCAGCTAGAATTAGAGCAGCTCTAATTGCATAAAATCCAGGCTGTCGAGCTTTGGTTTGAATTATTCTGCCCAACCGCTCTAGCAGCAATTCTCCTTGAGCGGTATAAAGGAATTGGGCGATCGTTACAGCACTAACTTCAGCACGAGCTTGCAGGGCGCTCTGAATCTGGTCTAGCTGTCCTTTTTTGGCGTACTGAGCGAAGCCATCCAAGTTGGAGTCTATTTTGCCCTCATTGGCGAAGAGTGCCAGAGATTCTATGGGAACCGACACTTCTAGTGGGCCGTAGGTGATATAAATGCGATCGGCCGCGATCGCAGGTGTAGCCGTACCAATAGCAGTGAATGCCAACAATCCTAGGTATTTTCGGAGGTAAGAGAGCAGAGTGCTACGGACAGCAGGTGAGAGACTCGGAAACAGACAGTTCATAACTTTTTCACTCAGGACTTCTCATAAAATAATACGGAATGCGGGAAACTCAGAGACTTTAGTCCTGAGAGGAAAGTGGGTCGTGCGGTTTTAACCGCCGTGGTATTTATGGTATAATTGACATTGTGAGTAAGAACAAAAACATCTCAGTTTCCCATAAACTTAAGTTATCGTGGAAACATCACCATAAATCGAATTTTCGCGATCGCAACCTTAGCTAAAATTTAAAATTCAACTTATTTTTGCCATCATGTTTTTGAGATATTTGTCATCGAATCTGTAAGTAAACTTTGAGTGAGAGAATCTATGATGTTCAATGCAACCGCCATCCTAATTGATGCTTTTGTTCAAGAGCTACAGGCCGGCTATCGTCGCACCTACGGCAAATACAAGCCAGACTACCCAGAAATTATCGCCTGGGCGGGGACAATGGCTCTGGAAAATATCGCTAATTGTGACGCTCTATATCACAATGTGGAACACACCATGCTAGTCGCCCTAGTAGGACAAGAGATTCTCCGGGGGAAACACATTCGCGAGGGAGGAGTATCACCAGAAGATTGGCTGCACTACCTGATATCGCTACTGTGCCACGATATCGGCTACGTCAAAGGCGTTTGTCGCCAAGACCAAGAATCTGTAGGTCTCTACGCGACAGGCGTTGACGGGCAAATGGTTTCTGTGCCGATCGGCGCAACTTCCGCCAGCTTAACTCCTTTCCATGTCGATCGAGGAAAACTCGTAATTGACGAACGCTTCGGTGGCCACACATTAATTGACGCCGAACAAATCAAACGCAATATTGAATTGACTCGCTTTCCAGTTCCTGCTAGCGAAACTCATCAAGACAGAAACAACTATTCTGGACTAGCCCGCGCCGCCGATTTAATCGGTCAATTGAGCGACCCCAATTACCTACGAAAAATTAGCGCCCTCTTCTACGAATTCGAGGAAGTCGGCACCAACAAAATTTTGGGCTACAAATCTCCAGGGGATTTGCGACAAAATTATGCCAAATTTTATTGGAACGGAGTATTTCCCTACATTCCCGCCGCCCTCAACTATTTAGACTTAACCCAAGGGGGAAAACAAATAGTTGCTAACCTCTACGCTAACGTATTTCAGGTAGAACACGCCGAACCCCTCGCTTTCACCAAAGTGAGTTCTCAAGATTTGCTCAAATTCAATACTAACAGCAACTTTAATCGAGAAAAAGACGATGAAAATCTTCAACTTGTAACGTCTGGAGAAAAAAAGAAGTTTAGTGAGTTTCCTGACTTGAATTTGTAATAAATAATCGAGCTTAAATATCCAAATTATAACCACAGATTGGGTATATCTCAATTTTGTAAGGGCGAAGCATGACCGCAGTAAATCTCTGATTATCATTAATAAATTGTCTGCGGTCATGCTTCGCCCCTATGAATGTATTTGCAAAACTGAACCGAGTATTTTTATGAAAGGTGAAATTGAGCAGCGAGTTAAACAGTTGAGGCAGCAGCTACAAGAAGCTAGCTATGCTTATTATGTTTTGGATGCGCCGATGCTGGTAGATGAAGTGTACGATCGCCTTTATCGCGATTTACAAGCCCTAGAATCAGAATATCCTGAATTAATCACTGCGGAAAGTCCGACTCAGCGCGTGGGAGAAAAGCCCGCTACTCAATTTTATAGTGTTAAGCATCATATTCCTCTCTACAGTTTGGAAAATGCCTTTGATTTTGAGGAATTTGCTAAATGGCAGGAACGGTGGTTGCGAAATGCCCTGCCCCTAACTCCAGGGCTGTTTGATTCTCAACAAAAAACTCAAATGATGGAAGAGAGGGAGAGAGGGAGAGGAGGAGAAAGAGGGAGGGGGAAAGCGACGACTGAAAACCTCAAAAATTCACCCAATCTCCCAATCTCCCAATCTCCCAATCTCCCAATCTCACCATCAACAGAGAATGAAACAGCCCTGGGGCTGGGGGGTTCCTATGTTTGTGAGTTAAAAATTGACGGTTCAGCTTTAGCATTAACCTATGAAAATGGAATTTTAGTTCGGGGTGCGACGCGAGGAGATGGCATTTCTGGAGAAGACATTACTCAAAATGTCAAGACAATTCGCTCGATTCCTCTCAAGCTAAATTTAGACAATCCGCCACCGATTGTAGAAGTGCGGGGAGAGGCTTTTTTGTCGTTAGCTGTATTTGAAGAAATTAATCGGGAACGCGAAAAATCAGGGGAACAACTATTCGCTAATCCTCGCAATGCTGCTGCGGGTACGCTGCGACAATTGGATTCTAAAATTGTAGATAAACGACGGTTGGATTTCTTTGCTTATACTCTGCATTTTGATGAGGGTAAAACACGGGGAAAAGATGAGGCGGAGCCTCTAGATCTGCGTTACCAGGCAGAGCCTGGTAACGAGGGAACAGCGCCTGGTAACGAGGGAAAAGAGGGGAAAACGCAATGGGATGCTTTGGAATTATTGCGAACAATCGGATTTCAAGTGAACCCTAACCGCAAGATTTGCTATTCTTTGGATCAGGTTCGAGATTATTACGAATTATGGGATACTGAACGGCGAAATTTGCCTTACATGACTGATGGAGTTGTTGTTAAGATTAATCCGGTTGAGCTGCAAAAACAGTTGGGTTTTACTCAGAGATTTCCGCGTTGGGCGATCGCACTTAAGTATCCAGCCCAAGAAGTCCCTACAATAGTCGAAGCCGTAACCATCCAAGTAGGCAGGACTGGGGCCTTGACACCCGTAGCAGAACTAAAACCGGTGCAGTTAGCGGGAACTACGGTTTCGCGGGCTTCGCTGCACAATAGCGATCGCATTTCGGCCTTAAATCTCCACATTGGCGATACTGTGATTGTCAGAAAAGCTGGAGAGATTATACCAGAAGTTGTGCGAGTTTTACCAGAACTTCGTCCCCCAAATGCTCAATTATTTCAAATGCCTAGTTGTTGTCCAGAATGTGGACAACCTGTGGTTCGCGAAAAAGGCGAAGCCGTTACTCGCTGCATTAATACATCTTGTCCCGCGATTTTGAGGGGTTCGCTGATTCATTTTTGCAGTCGAGATGCTTTGGATATCAATGGTGTTGGGGAAAAGTTAGTACAACAAATGGTTGACAGCAAATTGGTACATTGCGTGGCAGATTTGTACGATTTGACTGCCGAAAGGCTGATGAATTTGGAGCGAATGGGTGCTAAATTAGCACAAAAGTTAGTAAATGCGATCGCCCAATCGAAAACTCAACCTTGGTCACGGGTACTTTACGGCTTGGGAATTCGTCATGTTGGCAGTGTTAACGCCCAATTACTGACAGAAAGATTTACCAATGTCGAAGAATTAGCAGCAGTATCAGCCGCAGCTATTGAAGGCGTTTATGGAATTGGGCCAGAAATTGCTCAATCGGTTTATCAGTGGTTTCAAGTCCCGGCAAATCACAGTTTAATTGAACGATTGAAAACTACCGGATTGCAATTAAAATCAGAAATAAAAAGTCAGAATTCAACAGAAAAGAACTTGCAATTAGCGGGCAAAATATTTGTGATTACTGGAACTTTGCCAACTCTGAAACGAGATGAAGCTAAAGATTTGATTCAAAAAGCAGGAGGAAAAGTTACAAACTCTGTTAGTGCCAAAACTAACTATGTAGTTGTGGGAGAAGATGCGGGTTCTAAATTGGAAAAAGCTCAATCTTTGGGAATACACCAACTTTCAGAATCTGAGTTATTAGAACTGCTAGAGTAATCATAAATGATTAGTAACCGAGGAGACGGCTTTTGGAGTGTCCCTACCCAAAATAATACTGTAGGGACACTCCAAAAGCCGTCTCCTAATTTCGGCTAACCATAATTCTGATGCTACCGGATTTGATGTGACTCCTCTGTTGTCCCTACAACCTAACTTTTGCTAGAATTAAATGTAGTTAGCTAAAATAGCGTGACGAATACCATCCCAAAGAAGTCCCAGAAATCATAGGAGATACATTATGTCGGAAATTCCCACAGAACAAACACCAACAAATTTGCCAACTCCAGAAACAACTACCGAAAGCTCGATTTCTGGGGTAGAAAACTTGAAAAGCGCTGTAGGAAACGTTCTGAGTAGTTGGAAATTGAAAGTAGGATTAGCAGTTGCTGTACTGTTTGGAGTGTTCCTATTCACTTTCTACTGGCAGCATATCATTGCAGTTGTAGGTTTGACACTCTCAGGTCTAAAGACACTGAGATTCTGCGGACAGAATAGGTTTGGGTAATACCCAAAGTCTAACTCTCGCTACGTTCGTCAAGCAACGTCTACCCAGTTCGCCCTGGGTTTACACCTAACTTACTGGCTACTTTTCTCAGAATGTTGGCAGCGCCATTTAAGTCTGCATTCACCATTCTGCCATTAGCTGACCGATACAAGCCACGTTTAATCCGCTTTCCAGATGCTTTCCACCCAGATGGTTTTTCACCATATTTGGGTAGGGAGTCACCATCTAGAAAACTAGCTTTTGAGGTATACGCTTCTTCAGTTTCAGCAAATCTGATGCCGTGCAAATCACACAGTTCTTTTAACCTATTTTTCAGCTTTCCCAAAGGCATTTGAACAAACTTTTGATTGTTCACTTTACCGAGATTACTGTTAGACTTGAAACCTTCATTCCACCCAACTATCAGTGTGCCAATTCCGAATTTTAGGCAATGGTTGGCAATCAACTTTGCAGCCTTATTGATACCATCACGCATTTGGTGATTACGTTTGCGAGTCACACTGTCTAGCCAATTATCCCAATAACCTTCTGGCTTTCCTTCTTTTCTAGTTGCTACTTTTTTATTCCACAATTGATTCATCGCTTTCATAGCACGAGAATCAATCAAGAAGGAATTTCCTAATGTATCGACACAAGCTGCTAAGTTGTCAGCAGTTCCCAAATCGATTGATAATGCTTGACCAATGTCCAGATTATGTTGTTGTTTTTCAACTTCGTAGGACATTTCCAGGTAAAAAGCACCATTCTTAGGGAGAATCGTCAACTCTTTAACCTTGGAAAAATCCAGATTCGATGGCATAGGTAGAAAGAATTCAGAAACTCCAAACCATCGCCTCACTGTTAAACCCAAGGAAAATCTTAACTGATTGCCAACAAGTTTCGGTCTTAACCCTCCCGAATTTGGATAAGCTACTTTGAACAACTTAGAACCTGTCAGGTATCCCGGTGGCTTGGGCTTAAAATGCAATTGACCTTTGAGGTATAAGTCTCTTAATTCTTTAAAAGATTTGAATGCTTCTGTGACTGACATCAATGTTTGCTGCATTGGTGTTGATGGCAACGACTTAGCAACCATTGATTTGGCAACTGACGATTCAAAAGATAAGTCGAAT
>REAP01000124.1:0-4493 GCA_004294385.1 Oscillatoriales cyanobacterium
TTTGAGTTTCCGATGAGGATGTGAATTTTTTCATTCAGAATTTTAGCTGTGCTAAAATTCGAGAATGAAACAGCCCTGGGTTTCAACCCCTGGCGGACTCTCAATTACAAACTAAAGTAATTACTGTCACTTCCGGCGGACAAAATAGCCTTCCGGGTGCATAGGTTCCCAAACCACGATTCACGTACAGCAAATTATTACCAACTGGATGTAAACCACTAGCCCATTCCCAGTGACTAACTACTCGATCGCCAATTGACAGATAAGGAATCAAATTTCGGACTATTTGAGGAATAGCATGGCTGATTTTTTTTAGCCAAGCATACAAAGGCCCGATACCAGGAATCACTATTTGACCGCCGTGGGTGTGCCCCGACAACTGCAAATCAATCCGGTACTTTTGCAGCTTTTCAGCAGTATCGGGATTGTGAGACAATATAATGCGGGGAATTGATTCATCTACTGATGTCATCACAGGTTCCGGTTGAAAATCCCCTGACCAAAAATCTGCAAACCCAACTAAGGCTAATTCCGGCCCCAAAGGATAGACTGCTTCGTTATACAAAACCCGCATACCTGCGTTATTTAAAGCATTAGCAACTTCTATTTTTGCCCCTGGCCAATAGTGGTCGTGATTGCCCAAAACAGCGTAAATTCCCACGCGACTTTGCAAGTGTTTTAATCGTTGCACTAAGTCGTGAATCGGCGCAATTTCCAGAGTAATAAAATCCCCGGTTAAAAATATTAAGTCTGCTTCAGCTTCATTGGCCGCAGCAATAGCTTCTGCTAGCAAAGATTCTGACAGCCGCACTCCGTCATAGTGAAAGTCAGTCAGTTGTACAAGTTTAGTACCCGATAGATTTGCTGGAAGATTAGCGATGGGTATTGTTAAATGTTCTACTCGCAGTTTGCCAGTGAATAACCTGTGCATAAATCTAAGGTTTTTTGACAGAGTGCAATTTATAGCTTAGCAAATAAATAGGCAAAATATTTAATAAAATCTGTAGGGGCGGGTTCACAGATGATTCTTGGTGCCAACAAATAATCTTGATAAACCCGCCCTCTCTCAACAGATAACCCCGAACAAATCTCTGCGAATAACCATTAAATTAAATCAATTCTTGATTTGTGGGTGAGGGCAGGGCGGGTTTATAAAATTGGTCGGTCGGTGTCAATTATGTTGGTGAACCCGCCCCTACAAATTCTTGAGAATGAATGTGCAATATCTCATTTAAATCCGTTAAATCTGTTAACTCTCCAATTCTCCAATCTAAAATTTATTGACAGATTCCCATAAGTGTGCATTCCCAAACCAGTCTGGGCTGTACATAGTTGAGTAAATATTGTCGGGCTTTTTCTAAGGGCTCTAAGGGCGATCGGCTAATTCCCCCTGCTAAAAATTGTTGCCAATAACAGTGCTGTAAATAATCGATTAACCATAACTGAGATTCAGTATCCAAAGCTTTATCAATTTCCTTAGCTAATTCTAAAGCCGATCGCAAATTTCGAGGCAACTTCTTCACCTTTTGCAGCAAATCATCCGGCATCGATTGCAGTTGCTGCCAAATCGCAATTGCCTCTCCAGGACTGCCCTGAGCCATCCCCATCACCTCGGAATTCGACAAAATCTCTCCGAACCCCCCTTGCTGCAATACCTCTGCCATAGCTGCGGGATTCAGTCGATTGAACTGGATTTTTTGACAACGCGAAATCAGAGTTGGTAGCAAAGAGTCCACACTTGGAGCAATTAAAATTAGCGCCGCTTTTCCCGGTTCTTCCAAAGTTTTCAATAACCCATTCGCCGCACCTTCACCCATTGTTTCGGCTTGTTCCAAAACAACAATAGAACGGGCAGATTCTAATGGTGGTCTACTGAGAAAATTACTGATTTCTCGCACTTGTTCCAATCGAATTTGCGGCGGCGATTTCCGCTTCAAACCAGCTTCCTCAGCTTCCTTTGGTGACAGCCGTTTGCCTTGGTTCATGTAACTTGGTTCTACCCACAGCAAGTCTGGGTGATTTCCCAGGCGGACACGATTTTGGACGGAGGTAATTAATCGTGGTTCTGTAAGATTTGCGGAGAATAAAAGTTCAATAAAACATCTCGCAGCTAAGCTTTTGCCGATACCGTTAGAACCTACAAATAAATAGCCGGGAGCAATGCGGTTTTGAGAGACTGCTTCAGTCAGCAATTCTACTGCTTGGGTTTGTCCGATTAATGATGTGAAATAATCCATAATTCAAGATTCAGAATGGTTTGAATATCCCCAAGCTGCTAACCTAGCACTGAAAATAGTTTGGATTTCGTGGGCTACCTCATCTTCAGGGCGATCGCCATTTATGCGAACCATGCGATCCGGATTTTGTCGGGCTAACTCTGTAAAACCTTGTTGTACCCGCTGGTGAAATTCCAAATTTGCTTGTTCCATGCGATCGGGCTTTCCCCTAGCCATTACCCTGGCCAAACCCGCTTCCACATCGATATCCAGCCAAAAAGTTAAATCACTTTGCAAGCCGCCAGTCGCAATTTCGTTCAATTGCTGAATTAAACCAAAATCAAGACCGCGGCCATAGCCCTGATAAGCAATAGTAGAATCAGTAAAGCGATCGCAAAAAACCATCGTTCCCAGGGCCAACTTTGGTTTAATAAAAGTTTCGACGTGCTGAGTGCGATCGGCAGCATACATCAGTAATTCCGCTCGGTCTGATACTGATTCGCCGGAATCCTGTTCCAGCAATAAGCTTCTGAGTCGTTTTCCTAGCTCAGTACCCCCAGGCTCACGAGTAGCAACGAAACCTTTGACAATAAAACATTTTGCTTCCAGCCAATGTATCAACCGCTGCATTTGTGTGGTTTTTCCAGCACCTTCAACTCCTTCAAACACGATCAGTTTCCCGTCCATTGACTTCCCTTAGAATTAGGATAAAATAAATCATTATTGTACTGTATATCTCTGCTATGTTCGGTATGATGATAAGGTCTGAATGCCTCAATGCAGGAGTTTTGCTATGGCTCGCTATACTGGTTTTTTTATCGTTGCCGTTCCCCTCGACCGTCTCCGTCACTCTTTGATTGAGATTTTAGAGTCATGTAATCTTGATATTATCTACGATACAGGAGATTCTGTCATGGCTCGCGAACTTCCTGGTCAAGTTTCAGTACCTAAGCTGGTCGTCGCAGAAGTCCTGATCGATCAAAACACCAGCACTGAATCAGAGGTTCGCATCAATTTCGTACTGAAAAACGAGGAACTACCCCTCAAAACCAACAACCACTGCCGTCAAATGTTTGAGCTAGTCAGTCATTTGATCGTGAATAACCGTAACTGGCGGCTTTTAGAAAGCATGGCACTTTAGTCATTAGTCATTAGTCATTGGTCATTGGTCATTGGTCATTAGTCATTAGTCATTAGTCATTAGTCATTAGTCATTAGTCATTAGTCATTAGTCATTAGTGCCGGAATGATATAGAGGACACGGAACTGCCGTGTCCTGATTTCTTTTGCTTATAATCGATAAATTCACGGCCGAAATCTTCGGCGCAGTAGCAAAGAATTGGTAACGACACTAACAGAACTAAAGGCCATAAATGCACCAGCCGCCGCAGGACTAAGTAAAATTCCAGTTGCGGGTAGCAATAGGCCAGCAGCTACCGGAATTCCCAGAGTATTGTAACCAAAAGCCCAGAATAGATTTTGGCGAATCTTGTTAAAAGTAGCGCGACTAAGCTCGATCGCCTCCACAACATCCATTAGAGCATTTCGCATCAGCACAATCTGAGCAGTTTCCACCGCAACATCAGTCCCACCGTGGAGCCCAATACCCACATCTGCTTGAGCCAAAGCGGGGGCATCATTAATTCCGTCTCCCACCATCGCCACTTTTCGGCCTTCTGCTTGCAAAAGTGCGATCGCCCTTGCCTTCTCCAATGGCCGAACTTGAGCCAAAACATCCGTTGGTATCAAGTCTAATTGGTTTGCGATCGCATCAGCCGCCCCAGCCGTGTCCCCAGTCAGCATCATCACCCGCAATCCCATCGCCCGCAAACGATCCACCGTCGCCTTAGCATCTGGCCTGAGAGTATCTTTTAGCCCGATTACCCCCAGCAAAACGCCATCACAAGCCACGTAAACCGCAGTTTTGCCTTGAGAAGACCCCGAAAATTCCGTGGCAATAGCGACCCCCTGCTGCGTCATCCACTCAGCATTCCCCGCGAACACCCGTCGGCCTTCCACCAAAGCCGAAACCCCCAATCCCGGTTCCGTGTAGAAATCCTCAGCAGCCAGCAGTGGCAAAGCTTGTTTTTCGGCTTCCAGTAAAATCGCTGCGGCGATGGGATGACAAGAACCTCTTTCCACCGCAGCCGCAATTTGCAAAAGTTGTGGATTCACTAATGTGGAACAGGCATCTTGCCTGTTGTTGCTAACATCAACTGTGGAACAGGCATCTTGCCTGTTGTTGCTAACATCAACTGTGGAACAGGCATCTTGCCT
>REAP01000124.1:4507-15279 GCA_004294385.1 Oscillatoriales cyanobacterium
GAACAGGCATCTTGCCTGTTGTTGCTAACATCAACTGTGGAACAGGCATCTTGCCTGTTGTTGCTAACATCAACTGTGGAACAGGCATCTTGCCTGTTGCTAACATCAATATCTGAACTCAGATCCAACCCAGAACTCTCAAAAATCGGCAAATAATCTGTGAGTGTGAGAATTCCTGTAGTCAAAGTACCAGTTTTGTCAAAAACCACCGTATCTAATTGATGTACCCGTTCCAAAACATCACCACCGCGAATCAAAAGTCCCCGTTCCGCGCCGATACCAGAACCGACTAAAATTGCAGTTGGGGTAGCAAGTCCCAGGGCACAAGGACAAGCAATGACTAAAACTGCGATCGCCAATTTCAAACTCAATAATAAAGGGGATTGGGAATGGGTAATTGGGAATGGGTAATTGGGAATGGGTAATTGGGAATGGGTAATTGGGAATGGGTAATTGGGAATGGCCCCATGCCCCATATCCATTGCCCCGTGTCCTAAAAGTACAGAGGGCCAAATATGAGTTCCGGCAAAGTACCAAAATAGGAAAGTTAAAGCCGATATCGCCATTACCCCATAGACAAAATATCCTGCGACAGTATCAGCCAAGTTTTGAATCGGCGCTTTGCGAGTTTGGGCTGCTTCCACCAAAGCCACCATTTGGGCTACAGTTGTTTCCTTGCCGGTGCGAGTTGCCCGAATCACAATTACCCCGGATTGATTGATAGTTCCCGCCGCGACGGTATCTCCTTTTTGCTTCACAACGGGCATCGATTCACCAGTCAACATCGACTCATCTATGGTTGTTTTACCTTTGCAGACTTCGCCATCTACTGGAATTTTGTCCCCTGGTAAAACTTGCAGCCATTCTCCGACTCGGACGCGATCGGCTGGAATTTCAATGTATTGTGAATTGTAGATTGGAGATGTCGAATTTTGAGGCAATTCTGCCGAGTCCAAATCTAAAATCTGCAACTTAAAATCAACTAGACGGGCGGTAGCTGGTTGTAATGCGATTAAAGCTTGCAAGGCTGATGCAGCGCGTTGTTTGGCTTGTTGTTCGATGGTTTTTCCCAACAGAATAAACCCTAAAAGCATCACTGGTTCGTCAAAAAAGCATTCCCATCCCATCTGGGGAAACAGCAGTGCCGCGTTGCTAGCGGTGTAAGCTGTGACAGCACCTAAAGCAACGAGGGTATTCATGTTCGGGGCATTTCGCCACAAACTGCGGCAGCCGTCAACGACAATTCGGCGGCCAGGTAACAGTAATGCTAGGGTGGCGAGTCCCCAGTGAAACCAAATATTGCTTAAGATTGGGGCTTTTGTTCCCAATATGTGACCTAAACCGGATAGAATGATCAGGATTAGCGCGATCGCCAATTGTCTTATTTGCAGTCGAATTTCTTGCTGTCGTCTTTTAATTGTCGCCGCTTCCATTTCCCGCTGATTTCCACCTGCGCGAGACTGGCTGGGAAATCCATTATCGGTTAACTTTTTGGCTAAAACTTCAGCATCGACAGCCCCCGGTTCGCATTCAACCGTTGCCACTTCCACAGCTAAATTAACGCAAGCTGAAATTACCCCTGAGTGCTGGATTAGTTGGCGTTCAACAGCCTTGACGCAGCCTGCACACTTCATACCACTGACATCGAAAGTCACGATTTCAGGTGGTGGGGATTCACTGACTTGTATGATTTGCGATCGCATTTCAGGCACTGTTTTTGGCATAATTTATATGGGGATTTTTCAGGAATGATTACAATATCTTGGAATTTGTGAAAGTTTTTAATGTATTGTTATAAATGTTTCTATTTTGAGAATATTGAAATTAGAGTCTAGGAAGGAACAAACACATATGAGCATACAATTAATTAAAGGTGGCAGATTCAATCTTTCTCAAGAATTGCCGAACTTAAAAAGACTAGCAATTGCCTTGGGTTGGCAAGTCAATGTATCAAATCACAACTGCGATATTGATGCTTCCGCATTCATGTTGGGCGCTGATGGCAGAATTCCCCATGAAGACTACATGGTATTTTACAATAATACTAAATCCCTTGACGGTGCTGTGAAACAATCCGCCACTGATCAATCTTCGCCCCGCAAAGGATATATTAACACGCTCTACAGTGTTGATTTCTCTCTGATGGATGCCAGCATTGAACAGATTGTGTTAATTGTCACTATCCACGATGCTGAATCAGTAGGATTAAATTTTAGTAAAATTCAGAACGCTTTTATCAGTCTATACGATCGCGATCGCAAAACCGAACTGACCAGGTACGAATTAAAAGAGAATTTTACCTTAGAGACAGCTTTGGAATTTGGACGTTTGTATAAAAAGAACAGAGATTGGAGGTTTCAGGCAGTAGGACAAGGGTATAATTCTGGATTGCGAAGTTTTGTTGAAAAATATTATGTGGAAGAGTAAACAATAATAGACTCAACCATAATCAATAAAGAAATTAGGAGACCGCAGTGCCGTATCCCTACAATTAATCTGGCGTAGGGACACGGCACTGCCCATTGGTGTCAATTTAACGTCAAACCCGCAGTCCGACAGGGGTTGAAACCCCTGTCTCAAAGCTAAAGTCCTCGGTCGAGGACTGAAGAACTCATTAGTCCTCTTTAGAGGACTTTAGCTATTAGACAGGGACTTCAGTCCCTGGCGGACTGGCGGGCCCATAGGCGGACTTGGCGGGCTGACAGCTTAAGTTGACACTAATGGGCACTGCCTTGGACTCTATATTATTCCGGTGTTACTTAGATTTAGCCGGTACCACCCCTGGCTTAGGCTGTGCAGCCTTCCCTTGAGGTGGCGTAGCATTCGGTTTCGACTCGGCTTTCTGAGATCCGGTTTTACCAGTCACTTTTTTGGTCAAAACTTCCAAAGCTTTGGCATACTGTGGATCTGCCTTCGTACCGATTTTATCGCGATCGCCCCTCAAATCCTGTTTTTGAGCTTCGGTGAGTTCAACTTTAAAGTCTGGTTCAATGCCCAAGTGGTTGATATCACGTCCGCTAGGGGTAAAATATTTAGCGATGGTAACTGCTAAACCGGAACCATTTCCCACACTGCGTACCGACTGCACTAAACCTTTCCCAAAAGTTTTTGTTCCTACCAAAACTCCGCGTTTGTTATCCTGCAAAGCACCGGAAAGAATCTCGCTAGCACTGGCAGAACCGCCGTCTACCAGTATAACTAACGGTTTGTCAGTAATCGCTTTTTTATTCGCTGTTTGTCGATCGGCTTCACCGACGCGATCGACCGTCGAGACGATCGTACCTTCTTGCAGCCACATCCGAGCAATCTCAATACTCCCGTACAGTAAGCCACCCGGATTGGAACGCAAATCTAAAATATAGCCTGTCACCTTTTTCTGTTCCAAATCCTGCATTGACGATCGCATTTCCGATGCAGCATTTGCACTAAACTGATTTAGGCGAATATAGCCAATTTCCCCGATCGAACTTTTCTGCACCGAATGTCGCACAGGATGAATTTCAATCTTAGCCCGCTTCAGCTTAAATTCTATTTCCTTATTATTACGAAGAATAGTCAGAGTCACCTGAGTATTAACCTGACCGCGAATCAAACTTACTGCTTGATTCGTATCCATACCATCGGTACTCTTCCCGTCAATTTTACTAATAATATCTTTCGCTTGAATCCCAGCATTAAAAGCCGGAGTATCCTCAATCGGCGAAATCACCACTAACTTCTTAGTTTTCTCATCTTGAGTCAACTGAATCCCCACTCCTGTCAATTCTCCAGAAGTATCAACCTGCATATTTTTGAACTCTTCTGGGTTCATGAACCGTGTATAAGGATCATCAAGCTTCTTCAGCATCTCCCGAACGGCCTTATAAGCTTCCTCATCATTGCTATAAGTCCGGTTCAGATAATCCTTCCGCACCGCTTTCCAGTCAACCTGGTTAAAAGTGCCATCAACATAACTTTTGTCAATAATCTGCCAAACTTCATCAACCAACTCTTTCGGACTTCCTCTCAAAGAAGCCAGAGATTTAGAATTGCAACCAGTGTTGGCAAGAGTTACAGCAGTGAGAACTATCGCTGCTGCACTTAGAACAAGCCCTCGTTTTGTGATAACCATTTTTCTGACGCGCCGGAGGAGAAGAGTTCAAATAATTACGATCAATCTAGCACAGGCAAGGCCGTGTCGTAGTTGAGCTACAGATATTATTCAACTTTGCCGAATCCAACGTAAAATACAGATGGCTAAAAAAGCTTATTCTATAAGCATTCTTCCTGCTTCCTGCTTCCGGCTTCCTTCTTCCTTCTTCCTTCTTCCTTCTTCCATGAAAATCGCCACCTGGAACGTCAACTCAATCCGCACCCGCATCGAACACGTCATTGACTGGCTACAAGCAAACCCTGTAGAAGTTCTGTGTCTGCAAGAAACCAAAGTTATAGACAAAGATTTCCCCCTCCAACCCTTTCTAGACATCGGCTACAACTGTCACATTTCTGGTCAAAAATCCTATAATGGTGTGGCAATGCTGAGTCGATCGCCTCTTGGACAAGTCAGCGCCGGATTTGCACCCGTTCTCGGTGACGAAACCGTCGGGATTTTTGACGAACAAAAGCGTCTCATCAGCGGAGTAATCGACGATATTCGGATCATTTGTGTATATGTTCCCAACGGTTCAGAAGTTGGTTGCGAGAAGTATGAATACAAATTACATTGGCTCAAATTGTTACATAAATATCTCGAAATTGCTCTTGACAAATCACCAAGTTTGTGCATTTGTGGCGACTTCAATATCGTTCCGGGCGATCGCGATATTTACGCTCCCAAAGCTTGTGCTAACTCCGCCGGCTTATCAGTCCCAGAGCGCCTCGCACTACAAGAAATCATCGAATTAGGATTGAACGACCCCTTTCGTAAATTCACCTCAGAAGGAGGTCATTATAGCTGGTGGGACTATCGCGCCGCCTCATTTCCTCGCAACAATGGCTGGAGAATTGACCACCATTATCTCAGTCTTCCCTTGTACGAAAAAGCTACAAACTGCACCATAGATGTTAGTCCTAGAAAGTTAGTTAAACCCAGCGATCACGCCCCTGTCATTGTCGAATTCTAAATGATATCAATTCCTCTCTTCATTGGAATTATTAATCCCTCTCTTCTCTTCCTTTGCGTCCTTTGCGCCTTCGCGGTTCAATCATTCCGATGCAACCGGAAACGATATGAGTATATTTCTGCTCAGTGAGCAAAATCGCCTTGGCGACTTCTATAACAGTCAACAGTCAACAGTCAACAGCTAACTGTTATGCAATTCCATTTTCAAAGCCGCTTCAACTCTTTGATACTCCGCTTCAACCTGTTCTAAAACCACACAGGCTTTCGGAGACAAAGACTTGTTCGCATCTGTCACCATTCGGCCCATTAATTCTAGTTCCTCGCAAAGCTCAAATAACCCAAAAGCACCGAGAGTACCACTAATCGATTTTAAAGAGTGAGCCGATCGCCTTAAAGCCAGCGGATCAGCACTATTTACAGCCCCAGAGATGCCAAGTAGCAATTGGGGCGCTGTTTCGAGGTAAATTTCAATCACCTCATCTAAGGCTTCTACATCTCGCAATCCATCAAGAATTTTTTGACTCAGGCATTTATCATCTTCTGGCGCATCCTCAGTAAAAGATTGACTGGGTGCAGGTTTGGCATCGACAATTGTCAGTTGTGGATTGTCGGCAACAGTCAAATTAGATCGCACTTCCAATTCATTCTTGCCGATTTCTTCCGCATTAGAAGTCACAGAAATCATCGATTGCCAGCGATCGAACTCGATCGGCGATCGCGACTGACAGGCCCTTAACACTCGAACCAACTCATCAATCTCGATCGGCTTACTCAAATAATCATCCATCCCCGCAGCCATGCACTCTTCGCGATCGCCCCGCATCGCATTTGCCGTCATTGCCACAATCCAAGGTTTCGCAGCAGCCTCCCACTCCTGACAAATCAGTCGCGAAGCTTCCAAGCCGTCCATTTCCGGCATTTGCATATCCATGAGTATGACATCGTAAGGCTGGCGGCGCAAAGCTTCCAGGACTTCCTTACCATTTCCCGCCACATCCGCGCGATAGCCCATCCGCTGCAAAATCTGTAAACCCACCTTCTGATTCACCAAATGATCGTCAGCCAAAAGAATCCGCAGCGGCAACTCTTGGGCAATCATTGGTATACTTTTCGAGAAACGCCCGCTGCTGCGCTGCACCCTCACTTCACTGGTCGATTCCCCAAAAATATTGATTAAAACATTATAAAGCTGAGATTGTTTGATCGGCTTGTTCAAAAAAGCAGCAAAATTCACCTCAATAGCAGAAATGCCAATTTCGTGCCTACCCATCGAAGTCAGCATCACTAACGGCAACTGTTCCCCCGCCTCTAACATCCGAATTTGCGCTGCTAAACTCAACCCGTCGATTTCGGGCATTTGCATATCCAAAACTGCCAAATCAAACTCTTTTTTCGCAGCGAGCAAATTCAAGGCCAAACGAGCCGAAGCCACAGTTGTCGGCACCATTCCCCAAGACTGAGTTTGGAGAGTCAAAATTTGGCGGTTAGTGGCATTGTCATCGACAATTAAGACTCGTTTTCCAGCTAATTCTGGTTGAGAGTTGCTCAAATTAATTGGCAAAGAACTTTCGTAACAAGGAACTTTCGTACTAAAATAAAAAGTAGAGCCAACAGATTTAAGATTATTGATTTTAGTTTGAATTTCAGTCAATTCTAGCCGATCGCAATTTGCGACCAATTCCCGATCTAAAACTGTCGATTTAAAACCTTCGGGAGGATTCCCAGCCAAATTTCCCCCACTTTCCACCCACATCCTGCCGCCCATCATTTCGGCTAAACGCTTGCTAATTGCCAAGCCTAATCCAGTACCGCCATAGTGTCGGTTTGTGGAAGAATCAACTTGACTAAAAGATTTAAACAGTCGATTCATGCGATCGCCCCGAATACCAATCCCAGTATCTCTAACCGCAAATTGTATTTCGTATATTTGGTGAATTTCTGATTGTTCGCTATCCAACGCTGGCTGTTGTTTCGTTGACAAAGGCATGGGCATTTTTTTTGCCGTACAAGATACCACAACTTCTCCAGAATCAGTAAATTTCACTGCATTGCTGAGCAAATTGATTAAAATTTGCCTCAATCGAGTGCTATCCGCGATCGCATTTGCCGGCATATAACCATCGATCAAATAACCCAGTTCGAGTTTTTTTTGCGCCGCCTTAGCAGCTACCAAGTCCAGAGAGTCCTCAATGCAAGTGCGGATATCAAAGTGATGTTCCTCAAAGTCAAACTTCCCAGATTCAATTTTGGAGAAATCTAGAATATCGTTAATCAGCGTCAACAAAGCATCGCCACTGCTGCGGATAGTTTCTACAAAATCTCGTTGTTCGGAAGTTAAGCGAGTATCCAGCAGCAAACCAGTCATGCCGATGACTCCATTCATCGGAGTCCGAATTTCGTGGCTCATCGTTGCCAAAAATTCACTTTTAGCTCTCGTCGCCGCCAGTGCTTCGTCGCGGGCTTTTGCTAAATGGATGCCTGATTGCTGGCGTTCGAGTTCACTACCTACCCACTGAGCCATCAGTTTCACCAATTCTCTGTCTACTACCCTGAAAGGTTCTGTCAGAGGAGTCGCACTCCAGAAACACAAAGTACCGTAGATTTTCCCTGCCACGATGATAGAGATGCCCATGTAGGCTTCTATATTGAAGGCAAGCTCGTTATTGAATGTCGAGTCTGTGTCCAAGGACAAGCACACAAACCTCACCGACTCGAAGTGCAGCGGTTCTTTTGACTTGGCTGTAGCAACACAGAAGGTTTTTTGCAAATCATAGACCTGTCCGATCGCGATCGAATCATTTGGACACTTAACCGCCATGATTTGATACTTTTCGCCTTCAATAGCCGACAACACCCCCACTTCCATCCCGAACTGTCTGCATCCCATCGTCAGCAGTTCCTGGAGCCGCAAATCGAAGGTGGAGAGGCGATTGAACGGGTCTGTACGAGGAGCTGAGGTCACTTGATACAAAGCTTTAATTGCAGCTTCGCTTTCTCGCAGTTCTTGTTCTGCTTGCTTGCGGAAGCTGATATCGCGAGAAATGCCGATAATTTCTTGGACTTCGCCGGAAACCTCGTCACGAATGGTGCGACTGGTAGTTTCAAACCAGATATATTTGCCGTCTTTGCGACGGATGCGATAGCTAAGGGTATAAGTAACTGCCAGCGCCATCAATTTCATGTGCGCTTTGGCTAGCTTTTCTAAATCTTCTGGGTGAAAATAATCCCTGGGGAAGCGGCCAAGCAATTCTTCAGGTTCATATCCCAGCAAAGCGTTGCAAGCTGGCGATACATAAACAAAAATGCCTTTGGGGTTGTGTCTGCTGATCATGTCGGTGGAGTTATCAGCCATCAACCGATAGCGGTCTTCGCTTTCATTGCGTTCGACTTGAGAATTGTTTAAGGCTTCCAGCATTTGATTGATGGTTTCAGCCAAGCTGGATAGTTCATCTGCTCCCGGCATATGAACGCGCAAGGCGGAGTCGCCGTTGCTGGCGATGTTCCTAACGCTGGTACTCAAGTCTTGCAATCTGGCTAAAACCAATTTTTCTAATAATAGTAGGGCGATCGCGCTAAACACCAAACCTACTGCCAATATCGATAAAGTAAACAGTTCTAACGTCGATTGACCTTGCCTATAGATTACTCGGTCTACTTCTACTCGCAGCATCAGTCCTGGCTTACCATTGATGTCCCGAATCAGAGCATATCCTGCGACTAAGCTGTTGCTGAGTGGTTCGACTAAAATTTCTACTGATTTGAGGTTGGAAATTCTGACTTTGAGATTTTCCAATTCTTGCTGAGACTTAACTATCGTTTTCGCGCTAGGCCAGTAGTTGCTGGTCGATTCGACTTGAAAATGTAAACTCGGCAACCTAAAGTCCACTGACAAGTGGGTCAGTCTTGAGATCAATTCGACCTCGGTATTGTCGAAGTAGCGTCCCACTATCAGAGTGCCACGAGGGGGACCGATCGCATTGCTGTTGAGGATGGGCTTTGAGCTAACTAGCAGCGTGGCTTCTGGAAGAGTGAGAACGCCTGTTTTTGCCGATGGGACACCACCAGAATCTGTCCCAGAGTCTAGCAGCGCGGCAGTCAGGTGCTGTTTCAAGCTTTCTGGAATCGGGGTCTGGGTTTTCGACTTTAGGTCAAAACCTTTACTGAAAACCGTTTCACCCTTGGAGTCCAACACCACCAATAAATTGAGCCTTAAATAAACAAATGTAGAATCTACGAAATTTGACTTGACAAAATCTTGACTTCGTGTGTTGACAAAAGAGTAAGTGTCATCCCACTCGGCATAATCTTGGGCGCTAGTATCTAAATTCGACAAATCATCATCTAAAGCATCCACAGCGCGCGCCACATCCTGCCGGACATACTGCGCCTCAAGATTGTGAAAATCGTGCAGCAAAATACTCGATGCCGTGGCATAGAGAACTACAATTAGGCAAATCAGGGCTGCACCGACAATTAATAGTGTTTTTTTTCGGAGTTGCATCGTGTGGCTCTAACCTTTTTCTCAGACATTTCACGACAATCTCCAACAAACGAGTAGTTATACCCATCGTTGCGATGAACGGGCTTAAGTTGATTTCGAGAAACGCTAATCACACTATCGTTAACCCGAATATCAAAATTACCTTTGAACCTAGTAGTTTTAATTCTTTTACATTTAACCCCCTGATGTTTTCCATCAATTACTGAAACAATATCTCCCGTATTCCAGCCTGCGACTTTTTGCTTCGGCTTGTACCCAGAACGCGGAAACCCGTATTTATCAGTCTGTACGACTTGACGGCTTCCCCAACCCATCGCCTTAATCAGCAACGGTTGATTGACAGCTAAAGTTAAACCCTGACTTACGTCTCCACAACAAGCAGCATCGATCCAGTGAGCTTTTGGAAACTTCAAATTAGTTCGATTGAACTTAGTTAAAGAACCGCGTCCTACATAGATAGGTTCAATCGCTGTAGCATTCAAAGCTTGGAGCAAAGCGGACTTGGTTGCGTTAACGGCTGTTGCGTCCTTCAATGGGGTTTTAGCTTGGCTCATTATTTTCTTAAGAATTTCGGGTTTTTTCTTGAGAAAATCCCTGATATCTTGAGCCCCCTTTTTGATGTTGCATCGTTCGCAAGCTAAGCAAAGGTTGGAAACACGATTACTGCCACCTTTGGCGCGTGGGTTGATATGCTCGACTTGCAGCGGTAAATTTTCAATACCGCAGTAAGCACACTTCCGATTCCACTTTTCGAGTAAATATTGCTTGACATCGTAGCCTTGCAATTCCCCTTGCTGGTATTCAACGCCGGAAATCTCTGGATTTTGCATTTTTTGAGTATCAAAACTTACCAACTCGAAGGCAATCGATTGAATAGGTGCTAGTTTGCGAAGGCGAGAAACCCACGTCATAGTCGTTAATACTCGGTGCTGCAAGCTCGGAGGTAGCCAACCTTTCGGACGAGTGCGATTTAAAAATCTCGCTTTTCGATAACGAGTTTTGCGGTTACGGCGGCTGCGTCGGATAGCCCGCCTGGTTTCAAGTCTCGACTTGATAGCTTGACCCCGATGAGTGACTTGGGCGCCCCAAATGACTTGGGCTCCCTGAACCAAAGCTATGCCAGTAGTTTTGCTACCAGGGTCGATGCGGATTTCAATTGGCTCTGGTATA
>REAP01000246.1 GCA_004294385.1 Oscillatoriales cyanobacterium
TTACTCGATCATACCATATATTATTAATCTAATCGATAAAATTGAAGAGAATTAAAGCCGTCCTTTTAGGACGGGGCTTCAGACCCAGTTTCTTGGTGAAGGTTGTCGCCTTAGTCCTAATTCGCCCCCCAAAGCATGAGTCCGACCCAATCAGTCTTGGGGTTGGCATTTGCTAGATGCGATGGCGCAGGGGTTTCAGCCAGATTTCACCATTGCTGATGCCGGGACGGGATTGAGAGCAGGTCAGAAAGAAGTCCTGCCTGATACCCCTTGTCATGGAGATATTTTTCATATCCAACAACTGTTTGAGACGGTTGTTGACAATTGCTAATTAGCATGGTAATGTAAGATGGGTTCAGCATAAAAAATTTAAAAATTTAAAGCAGGACTAGCCAGTCTACGTAATTGTAGTCATTTGTAGTGACAATAAGTTGGAAGTATTAATTAGGTAATGTCCTATCGTATTGTTGCTTATATCACCGGCTATTTAGATAAAACTGCCCTTGAGCGGTGTATCGCTTCTCTTAAGTGTCAAACTTATTTGATCGAGAAAATCTTAATAGTCGATAACTCACCTCATCTTTTGTTGTCTTCTGAAGAATTAGACGAATCTATTATCGTCAAATCTTATCCCCAAAACATCGGCATTTCTGGCGGTTTACGAGTGGGGATTGAATGGTCTATTAAAAATGACTTATGATAATCTCCAAGAATCTCATCAAAAAATTGGAATTATTGCTCCACTTGCTGTTGATAGAGTTACAGGACAACAATGGAATGGAATGATCTTAGATAAGTATCAACTAAAACAAGTTTTTATAAACGATCGAATCCCTGAAATTTATAAATGTGATGCCGTTATTACAGCAGGTTCTCTTATTTCCATTCAAGCCGCTCAAAATACTCCCTTTCCTAATGAAGATTTATTTATTGAAGCAGTTGATTGGGAATATTGTCTAAAATTAAAGAAACAAAATTATTCTATATTTGTCAATAGAAATATTCTTCTAAAACAACGATTTGGAGAGACTCAAGAAGTTAATTTATTCTATACTAATAAAAAAATAATGCGATTGAATTGTTCTCCGTTGCGTTACTACTACCGATGCAGGAATAACACCTTTGTCGAACTTAGTCTCGCTATGGAGAACAAGCTATTGATTATGTTTAGTATTCATAGAATTAAAATTATGCTTAATTTAGTTATTAAAATCTTGCTATTAGAAAACCAATCAAGAAGATTGAAAATTTGGGCTTGTCTGCGCGGAACTTATGATGGTTTCAGAGGGAATTTAGGAAAAACCTGGGTATAATCTACAAGCATGAGTCCGAGCCAATAGACATCTCCCATAATTATTGTGGAACAGGCAGGATGCCTGTTCTTGACAAGCTTTCTGGGAGATGTCTAATCAGTCGCAGCCAGTTTACCCCCTGATACTCACCAGCAATTAGCGATCGTGATGTTGGCAAAGACAAAGTACACACCCACACTATTAGTAGCGTTGCTGGTCGGTTAGCAGGGGTAACGCACCCTACAGATAGAGTCTTTGCGTAAGTCCTGTACTCTTTACCGCTTCCCCCAAAAGCAGTAACAAAAATACGTGGGGCAATGTGTAAGATATGTTATAGTAAACAGTCAGCCTAAATAGTTAGGTTTCAAATTGTTGTCTATCTGAGGAAACCGAAATGTTCAGAACCGATGTAATTCAAAAAATAATCGACAAGAAAAAAGCCCTGAGATATTTAGAAATCGGCGTAAATAATGGCGACAGTTTTTTCCCGATCGAGATCGCTCAAAAGGTGGGAGTAGATCCTAGTTTTGCATTTTCTCAAGAACGTAAATTGGAATGGGCTAGTAAAAATCCATGTGATCGAACGGTTTGATGTAGCATTTATCGATGGATTGCATACCTACGAACAATCATTGCAAGATGTCCTCAATACCTTGGACAACCTCAATGAAAATGGCGTAATAGTCATGCATGATTGTAAACCCCCCCATGTCCTCGCAGCCTGTCCAGCTCAGTCTCTGCAAGCTGCGATCGACATGAATGTACCTGGATGGGATGGGAACTGGTGTGGTGATGTCTGGAAAACGATTTGTGATCTAAGAAGTAATCGCAAAGATTTGCGAGTCTTTGTGTTGGATTGCGATTTTGGCTTAGGCATAGTTATGAAAGGAAAGCCTGATATCGATCTAAACTTGAGCAAAGATGAATTGGATAAAATGACTTATGAAGATGTT
>REAP01000125.1 GCA_004294385.1 Oscillatoriales cyanobacterium
CCACTGTTTTTCAAACTCTGGGTTAAGATGCTGATGGCCTCAGCTTTGTCGATCGGCGTTAAGGCCAAAAGTTGTGCTTCTAATTCTGGGATTGTCATAGAATCTATGTGATTTATGAATTAGGTATCTATTTGGTATTGTAGTGCGATCGCCCCAAATCATCTATAATAAAAAAGTCAGCGCTCGTGACACCAAAATTATGAACATCAAAGTCGTATTAGAACCCAGTGACGAAGGTGGATATACCGTCTATGTTCCATCACTGTCAGGCTGCATCAGTGAAGGGGAAACGATTTAGCAGAATTATTGTTGGGATTAGATTGATTTCCATCGCAGAGATTTAAGGATAAAAAAGCGGGAGAATTTAAACTAATCATTGTGTAGACACAAAAAATAATTGACCACCACTTTTCAATGTCCTTAAAGTTTGTAAAACGATAGTCTGTCCAACCTAATTCTTGTTTACATTGCCGAAAGCCATATTCTACCCATGTTCTTAATCCATAAAGATTGCCCACAATTTTCTTAAGTTTACCTTTGAGATTCGTTTGAACGAAGGTTTTAGAGAAAGAGAAGAAATGGGATGAGGCGATAAACTCTTACCGACGTGCGATCGAGCTAGACCCAGATTACTCTTGGTCGCACCAACACTTAGGGGATGCTTTAGCGGAAGTGGGTCAAATCCACGAAACAAGTACCTGTTACCGTCGTGCTTTGCAACTTCAACCGAGAATTTTTTGATTTCAACTAAAATTCAAACTGAACACCACACAAGCTGAATTAACACCAATCAATTCCTATCTCCAACACACTCAGGGAATAGACGGAGTTATGAGCTACTATCGCTCTCGCATCGCATCCAACCCCGACGACATCCAACTTTACCATCAGGCATTGACAATTAAGCCAAATAATGACACAGGCATTTGCAGTTAGGTAATGCGTTAGTTCGACAAAATCGCTTTGATGATACGATCGCCTCTTACCAAACCGCACTCCAATATTACGGGGTGAAATGAGCAACCGTACAGAAAGTTATGCGCTTGGCTGAAACGATATGGTAAGCTTAAGCTTACTCGCTAAATAAATCTCTCACAACTACAGGAGGGCATATGCCTTTATCTTCGGCAACTCAAAATTCTCATTCGGACAAAACCACCCTAATCAATACTCTCTTAACACTTTATAAGTTCGTCAAACTTGCTTTCCGTCTTCGTCCATTTGGGGAATATAATTATAATTATGATTATATTCCAAGCCTCGCTATGACGAGTTCGCCTCGATTGCCTGTGCCTGTCATTAATCTCAACATACCAAGTCAAGAGCTACCCACTAAAGAATGGGTAATGCTGGTTGTACAAAAAATAACAATTTTAAATGCTAATAAAGCCCGGAATTTTAACAACGGCATCCCATCTTTTAGTGTGGGAGATAGCACAGAAGAAAGTTCATCCATTGATGAAAAGCTGCAAGTATTGAAAGATACTGAGCAAGAAATTAAGAGCGCTGATAGTAAAGAAGATTTGACAAATATTGCTTGGAAAATAGCCTCGGCTGCCCAACAAATTACGGAAGAGCTTTCTCCGGGTGGAGTATCTTTCAGCGTAGGTGGTAGTGAATCAGTAGAAAGCTCTGAAATTGAGCAGCAGCTTAGAGAGATAGATGAGCAATTTGCTAATGCCTACCAATCTAGTGAAACTTCAGAGACATTAGACTTTAGTGTTGGCTCAGACTTGGAAGATACGTCAGGAGAATCGCTGGATTTAGCCTTCAAGGAAATAATCAAAGAAAACCTAAAATTGTTGCAATTAGAAAGTGAGGAAAGTTCAAATGTAGATTTTTCTACAGGAGGATTTCAAGATTTTCCCAGTCTGGAGGATTACAATAGCTTATTTGTAGATATTCGCTTACCCCAGATTAGCCAAAGGTTTCAAGAAGATTTAATTTTTGCCTATATGCGAGTTGCTGGGCCAAACCCACTTATGCTCCAGCAGCTATCAGAACAAAATAAACCTTTGCAGATTACTAACGAAAAATATCAGCAAATAATCGAAAAGTTTGAGTTTTCCGACTCACTTGAAGCTGCTCTGCAAGAAGGCCGACTTTATCAAGCTGATTATTTCATGTTAAAAAACATGGCACAGGGGAGTTTTCCAAACAACGTCAAAAAATACCCTGCTGCGCCTTTAGCATTATTTGCGGTTCCCCCAGTTAATAGTTCATCTCGTTCTCTAATCCCAGTAGCTATTCAATGCCAGCAACCTTCTGTAAGTGAAAATCCACCAGTCTTTACGCCGCTAGATGGCGACAACTGGATGGTAGCTAAAACCATTGTTCAAATGGCGGATAGCAACTACCACGAATTAGTTAGTCATTTAGGTCGCACTCATTTATTTGTAGAACCTTTTGTTCTAGCTACTAAGCGGAAATTGCCAGCAGATCACAAATTAAGAATTTTGCTAGATCCTCACTTTGAAGGAACTATATTAATCAATTACGGGGCTCATAAAACCTTAATTGCTAATGGAGGAAAAGTAGATGAGCTTCTAGCTAGCACTATTGAGGACGATCGAGTTACTACCGTTGAAGGAGCAAAAATCTATTTGCACAACTTCAATGATGTAATGTTTCCCAAAACATTGACAAAGCAGGGTGTCCGCAACAGCGATCAGTTACCCGATCATCCTTATCGAGATGATGGACTGCTGATTTGGGATGCTAT
Organism: Oscillatoriales cyanobacterium; assembly: GCA_004294385.1. Lineage (GTDB taxonomy): Bacteria > Cyanobacteriota > Cyanobacteriia > Cyanobacteriales > Microcoleaceae > Microcoleus. The sequence continues at coordinate 2,723 of REAP01000125.1, forward strand.
TCATACCTGGGTTGGTGCTTATTTAAGCATTTACTACACTAGCGACCAACAACTACTCGAAGATAAAGCTTTACAAAATTGGGCACAGGAATTAGTTTCCGATCAAGGGGGTCGCTTAAAGAATTTTGGAGAAGATGCTTCAGGTGCGATTAAAACACTCAATTATTTAATTGATGCTGTCTCTAGTGTCATTTTTACTGCAAGTGCTCAGCACGCGGCAGTTAATTTCCCTCAATCTGAATTAATGAGCTATACGCCGGCTTTTCCTTTCGCCATCTACTCCCCAGCACCTACAAGTTCTGAGAAACAAGGGAACTTTATGAGTATGCTACCTTCTCTAGACCGCTCCCAAACCCAAATTGGGGTGACATATTTACTTGGTTCGGTATATTACACGCAGCTAGGTCAATACAACAAAGGACACTTTAAAGATGCAAAAGTCATGTCATATTTGGGCGAGTTTCAAAATCAGCTAAGAGATATTGAAATGGAGATTAGCAAGAGAAACCGTTCCCGCCTCATGCCTTACAAATTCTTGCTACCTTCTCAAATTCCCCAAAGTATCAATATTTAGTTTTACTTGATTGATTCAGGCAGCGCAACCCAAAGTAGATAGCTGCCTGATAACATAGTCAGAGAAGTAGAAACAAAACACCGCCATCAGAAACCAGGTTTCTTTATCAAACCGTTCGACCAGTTTTTCTTAAGTGAGTAAATGCCATGCCAATTGAAAAAGTACCTAATACTTCCTTGAATTACTACCTGATTGCCTTTGATAAGGATGGCAAGGAACGCGATGAAGCTGATGGGAAGAAACTGACCGAACAAATCTTCTCAGCACTAGCTAATGAGCCAATAACAGATGTATTTCTTATGAGCCACGGGTGGATGGGCGACGTTCCCGCAGCGCGACAGCAGTACAACGACTGGATTGGCGCAATGGCTAAACAAACAGCCGATATTGAAAAAATCAAAGAGGTGCGATCGGAATTTAATCCTTTACTGATTGGGCTGCACTGGCCTAGTAAGCCTTGGGGCAATGAAGATTTGACAAGTTCGGTGTCCTTTGACATTAACGACGAAGATCCACGCGAGCAGTTAGTTGATGAATATGCCTCGCGCATCGCGAACACAGAAGCAGCCCGACAAGCCCTGCACACAATTCTCAACTCGGCGAGCGAAGACAATACACTTGATAGCTTGCCACCAGAGGTACTAAGCGCCTACCAAGTGTTGAACCAAGAGGCTGACTTGGGTAGCGAAGGTGAAGGTGCAGCACCGGGTTCGGATTGGGAAGGTTTCGATCCAGAAGCCATCTATGAAGCGAGTAAAGATGAACCAGTAAGTTTCAGCACCGACAGCAGCTCAATCGGGGATGCGCTTTTGAACCCCCTGCGGGTACTGTCTTTTTGGAAAATGAAAGAGCGCGCTCGCCAAATCGGTGAGAACAGTGGGTTCAACTTGTTAAAAACACTGCAAGAGAACGCTGCTGAAACGGTGCGATTCCACCTGATGGGTCACAGTTTCGGATGCGTTGTTGTCTCTTCCATGCTCAACGGTCCGCAAGGGAAGGGTACGTTAGTCCGCCCTGTGGATTCTCTGGCGTTGGTACAAGGCGCTGTATCGCTCTGGTCTTATTGTTCAAAGATTTCATACGATCGCGATCGCCCCGGTTACTTTAATACAATCATCGCTCAAGGTAAAGTCGCAGGTCCGATCGTTACAACTCACTCCCAGTTCGACTATGCAGTCGGCCGGATGTACCCCCTAGCTGGAAAGACTGCCTTTAGTAGTGTGGACTTTGCCCCCGGTCAATTGCCTAAATATGGCGGAATTGGCAGCTTTGGTCTAGGCGGAGATGACCTCGCAGCGGAAAACACGAATATGCTACCACGCGGTGCCTCTTATGATTTTAAGCCGGGCAAAATCTATAACCTGGAAAGCAGCAAATTTATTTGTGATGTGAACCTGGGAGGGCCAACCAGTGGTGCCCATTGCGACATTGCCAAGCCGGAAGTCGCCCATGCTGTGTGGTCGGCAGCTTATCCCATTTAACCGTCAGAGTTAGACTCAATTTTTTTGCCTGTGAGAACGGATAGAGACTCAGAAAGCCCTTGTTAAAAAAGCTTGTGGGGTTTCTATCTGATTCACTCAAAACTCAAATTGTGATTATTCGCTCAACCAACCAGGAACCAAAAATATGAACGAAGAAGACTTGCTATTTTTCAATGGAATTAATGGCTCGACGGGCGATTATTTGCTTCCCCCTCTGACCGCCGAGCAAGTATCTAGAATTGCCCAAGGCGAAGAGTTTGATCCAGAACATATCGCCGATCTCAAGAAAAAAAATGCCATAGTCAAAGGATTAGATCCTGATTTTGCTCCTATGGAGGGAGTAGACCCTAAGAAGTTAGAAGAAACGGGTTGGGGAGTAATCTTTGCTTACAATGCCGATCCGGCAATCAAGGAAGCACTCAGCGAACTATTAGAACATCGTAAAAGGCAAGCAACCCAGAAGAAAGAAAAATATTACCAGGAATACACTGGCGTCAGGGGTTATCGTCCGGGCGAGTCAAAACATCAGTTTCTGTCGCGTCAGGGAGTAGGGCCAAGTCCAGCCGATCCAGACAAAATGCCCTACTATTTGCTGATTGTTGGAGATCCAGTAACAATTCCCTATCGTTTTCAGTCCCAGCTCAGCGTTCAGTACGCAGTGGGTCGCATTTACTTTGATACGCCACAGGAATACGCACAGTACGCTCGCAGTGTAGTAGAAGCTGAAACTAGCAATTTATCTCTATCCCCTAGCGCTGCCTTTTTCGGCGTGTGCAACCCAGGAGATGCTGCTACTAATCTCAGCACTCAAGACCTCATTATGCCACTTTCGGAATGGGTTGTTGAGGAACATCCCAACTGGGATGTGAAAACGATTCTTAAAGAAGAAGCAACCAAGGCCCGCCTGGGGCAACTGCTAGGAGGTAGCGAAACGCCTAGTTTGCTGTTCACTGCCAGCCACGGCATGGGCTTTAAAAATGGCGATCCGTTACAACTGCGCCACCAAGGGGCACTGCTGTGCCAAGACTGGCCAGGTCCCAAGCAGTGGAGACAGCCGATCCCGGAAGATTTTTACTTTTCAGGGGACGATATTAGCGAGGACGCTCGCCTGCTAGGGCTAATTGCTTTTCACTTTGCTTGCTATGGCGCTGGTTGCCCCCAAAAAGATGAATTCGATGGTCACAAAAAATCCCTTTCTGAACGACCAGACATTGCACCGTACCCCTTTCTTGCTCGCTTGCCGCAGAAACTGCTGAGTCATCCCAAGGGAGGTGCTCTCGCTGTAATTGGTCACGTCGATCGCGCGTGGGGCTGTTCTTTCTCCTGGTCAGACATTCGCGGTTCTAGTGCAGATCGCAGGCAGATCGCAGTTTTTCAAAGTACCGTGAAGCGTCTGCTGGAAGGTCATCCAGTCGGGTCTGCGGTAGAGTATTTTGACGAGCGCTATGCTGAAATCTCCTCCGACCTCAGCATTGAGTTAGAAGACATTAAGTTTGGCGCGACTCCGAATAATCAGAGTTTGGCTGGGATGTGGACAGCTAACAATGACGCCCGCAACTATGCGATTATCGGCGATCCAGCAGTGCGGCTAGTGGTCAGTAGTAGTAAAGATGCCAGCAGCGATCGCCCTACGATTGAAACTGTGTATTTGCCTTCTAATCTGGCACAGGGTTCGGCTCAGGAAACTCAAGAGCAAGTTGCTGGTGAAAGTGGCCTCAAGCAGACTCAGACACAGTTGATAGCATCACTGGAGCAGTTTGTCAATACTGCTCAAAAGGCTTCAATTGACAGCCCCGAAAGCCTGCAAACCGCAACGTCAATAGCTACGAATCTGTTGAATGTGTTGAAGGAATTGAGTTAACTGGGCGATCGCACCTAAGTGAACGGCTGCCGGGAGTTTTCCCGCGCAGCTTTCAGGTTGTTAGGGAGCGATCTAGGGCAGCGGACTTGCGTTCTCGTTTTGGTCTGACGCTCCCTACTTTTTTGGTGAACTACTGGCAGTGCCGATACCATCACAAAGATGGCGATCGCTCTTACTGAGATCTCCACCGGAATTTTTCAGATAGTCGCGCACCCAATCGCAGTTCATTGCTACGAGTTCATCCAGTCCGCCAATTTTCCACAGGCGGGCGGTACCATCTCCTCCAGCAGTAACTAGCTGCTTGCCATCTCGGCTGAACATGGCGTTATTGACCTCACCTTGAGGCCCTTCGAGAACTGCCAACTGCTTGCCAGACGTGTCCCACAGACGGGCGGTACCGTCTTTTCCAGCAGTGACTAGCTGCTTGCTATCCGGACTAAATTCCACACTATTGACCTTACCTTGATGCCCTTTGAGAACGGCCAACTGCTTGCCAGACGTGTTCCACAGACGGGCAGTACCATCTTCTCCAGCAGTGAGTATGAGCTTGCCATCCCGACTAAATTCCGCACCCCCGACAAAGCCTTCATGCCCTTTGAGAACGGCCAACTGCTTGCCCGAAGTGTCCCACAGACGGGCGGTGCCGTCTTCTCCAGCAGTGACTAGCTGCTTGCTATCCGGACTAAAATTCGCATCCAAGACATTACCTTGATGTTCTTTGAGGATGGCCAACTGCTTGCCCGAAGTCTCCCACAGACGGACGGTGCCATCTTTTCCTACAGTGACTAAGAGTTTGCCATCTGGGCTGAACGCCACCTTATTGATATCACCTTCATGCCCTTGGAGGAGAGCTAACTGCTTGCCCGAAGTGTCCCACAGACGAGCGCCATCTTTTCCTACAGTGACTAGGAGCTTGCCATCCGAACTAAAACTCGCACTCCAGACATTACCTTGATGCCCTTGGAGGAGAGCTAACTGCTTGCCCGAAGTGTCCCACCGACGGACGGTACCATCTTTTCCTACAGTGACTAGGAACTTGCCATCCCGACTAAACTCCGCATCATAGACATTACCTTGATGCCCTTGGAGGAGAGCCAACTGCTTGCCCGAAGTATGCCACAGACGGGCAGTGCCATCTTTTCCTACCGTGACTATGAGCTTACCATCCGGGCTGAACTTTGCATCCAAGACCTCACTTTGATGTCCTTTGAGAATGACAAACTGCTTGCCCGAAGTATGCCACAGACGGGCGGTGTCATTGTTTCCAGCAGTGACTAGGAGCTTACCATTCGGGCTAAACATGGCGCTCTTGTCCTCACCTTGATTCATTTTGAGAACAGCCAACAGATTGCCTTTAGTGTCCCACAGGCGGACGCTGTCGTCTAATCCAGTAGTGGCTAGGAGCTTGCCGTCCGGACTGAACGCCACGTTATTGATATCACCTTGATGCCCTTTGAGAGTGACAAACAGCTTACCTTTAGTGTCCCACAGACGGGCGGTGTCCCACAGGTTGGCGGTGTTGTCTTGCCCACCACTGACGAAAAGCTTGCCATCCGGACTGAATGCCACGCTATTGACCTCACCTTGATGCTTTTTGCGGTCGGTCGAGCGCTCACGGGAAGTGTCCCACACATGAATAGTACCCTCGTCACCAGCAGTGATTAGGAGCTTGCCATCCGGACTGAACGCCACGCTATTGATATCACCTTGATGCCCTTTGAGAACGCGCAACTCGCTGCCTTTTGTATCCCACAGACGGGCGGTGTTGTCTTTGCCAGCAGTGACTAGAACCTTGCCATCCCGCCTGAACATGGCGCTCTTGACCTCGCCTTGATGCCCTTTGAGGACGCTCAACTGCTTGCCGGAAGTGTTCCACAGGCGGGCGGTGCCGTCTTCTCCAGCAGTGTTCCACAGGCGGGCGGTGCCGTCTTCTCCAGCAGTGACTATGAGCTTGCCATCGCGGCTGAACGCCATGCTATTGACCTTACCTTGATCCGCTTTGAAATCGGCCAACTGCTTGCCAGAAGTGTCCCACAAGACGATAGTTGACACCCGGCGAAATAAACTTGTAGTTCCACTGGTAGCTAGAGTCTTGCCATCCGGGCTGAAAGCTATACTATAAACTTCCCTTTGATTGCTTTCTAAACGGTTCAGTTCCTGCCCTGCATAAATTGTATAGGACAGCTTGCCTAGCACTCGATTCCTTAACCCAGCCTCTGGCCAAAATCTTTGCCAGAATGACTGCTTGAGTGCATTCGCTGCCCGTAAACTTTGTATCCGTGCGTCCAGTGTTTGATTGGAAGCCAAGCTGGCTTCAGCGGATTCTAGAAAAGCCTGAATCTGCTGAATTTCTGCTTTCCTCCACTGGATTCCAGCAACAATGGCAAATCCACCCAAGACCACAGCGGCGCTCATAGCCGCCATCAGCAGGCGATGTTTGCGCTGTTCCTCAAGCTTGAGTCGTCGCTCGCGCCACTCCACACAAGCCAAAACATACTCCGCCTCTTCTTGATTGAGATGCACAAATTTGGGGTGCTTCAACAACACCTCTGCATCTTCTAATCGTCCCCCCTGATGGATAAGATAAGTGTCTTGACCTGCTTGCTCTTGGTGCTGCTGCCACTCCTCTGCTGCCTGATTAATGGTTTCTCGCAATAGCAAGTCACTGCGGTTCTGATTCAACCAATTTTGTAACGTTGGCCAGTAGCGGATTAAAGCTTCATGGGCAACTTCCACCTCTTCCTTCCCCGTAGCTTCGTTGCGACTGGTAACTACCAGCCGCACCCCTTCACCAGCCAACTGCTGCACCAACTTCCTTGTCACTGCTAGATCATCGCCTGTTGGCACCAAATCCTCTAACTCCACTCTTCGGCGCGTGTCCCGTCGCTTCTCCCCTAGTACAGCACTCGCATCCAAGCGAGTTAAGCGCAAGAAGATATTCCGGACTTGCTCTTGCTCAGCAACTGACAAGCTATTGTAGAAATCATCGGCAGTCTTAGCTATTGCCTTTTGGACTCTACCAATTGCTTGATACTCCTCATCGCACAACCACCGCCCCCGCCGCCGCTTCCACAGTTCCTGCAAAGCATATTGCAGCAGCGGCATCACCCCAGGTTCCCCCTGCACATCATTGAGAATCGCGTGGCTCAAGCCAGCTTCAAAGCGCAGTCCCCCCCTGTCTGCCTGCATTTTCATCGCTGTAATTAATTCCGCAGGTTCCATCGGCCCAACCAATTTTTGTCGGGTTTCAATCCGCTTTCTCAGTTCGGGGTAAAAGGTACACTCTCCCAAAAAGTCTGCGCGCATTGTAATTACGACTTTCCGCCGAGCGGCAAAATTTAATAACTTTTCGATAAATTCGACGCGCTCGGCTTTATCTTCACACAGCGTAAAAAGTTCCTCAAATTGGTCTACCACTAATATTGAATGATGCTCTGATACCTTCAATAATCTTTCTAATCGTCTTTTGAGCTGCCTCAGCGGCTCCTTTCCAGGTGTCATGTAAGCCCACTGAAGGCTTAGCTCCTCCTCTTTGAGCTTAGGAATCAGCCCAGCTAGCACCACCGATGACTTGCCGCTGCCGGAAGTACCGATAACAGCTAAGAAATTATCCTTCGCTAGTTCCTCTTGTAAATCTCTAATCAGCTCATCGCGCCCAAAAAAGAACTTGTGGTATTGTTCCTGGGCAAAGGAAGATAGACCGGGAAAAGGACACTCGGCCTTATATTTTGGTGGTTCTTTGCCTAAAGCTGCCAGAGCATCAAAGCTAATTTCCAGGACTTGATCGCACAGGTGATCGATCTCTACTATTGCCTGCTGGCGCTGTTCGCGCGCTGTGCGTGACTCGGCTCCTTGGGTATCTTTGAGGATCTCTACCTGCGTTTTAAACCTCTGCTTTAGTACCGAAGCATTAGGGGCGCGTTCTGCGAGGAGTTTGCTCAGCTTTTCAATACCATATTCGATTTCCTCATCAGTCAGCTCGCGATCGTCAAGGCGATCGCTAAATAAGGGACGCCCACCCAAGCGACTAAACAAAGCCGGGACAGCAATATCGTGCCGTTTTCCCAGTCCGGCTGTTGCCTCTTGTAGCGACGTATCTACCTCTCCTGACTCTCTGAGTCGTCGATAAAAGTTCTGTCCTAGAGCTAAGCCTGTCTCTACGCTCACCTTGCGCGTCATCGCTACTACAGCAGGCATCCCCAAATTTCTGACCAATCTTTGCCCTAATCCACCTAATCCTGCTTCGGCTCTGGGGTCGGCACTTTCGCAAGTGCACAGGAAGGTAAAGTGAGGTAAGCTCCTCTGATAATTACCGATATTCTTGAGCTCTGAAAGTAATTCTTCTCCTGTAATTGGCTGAACTTGGTTATCTGCTTTTGCCCAGTACAGAACTGTTTCTCCGTTATCTAGCAGCTTGCCGTGGGCGACAAAGTGCAGCAATGTGTATGGCTTCTTGGCGTTAGTCAGTTGCTTAGACAGTTCTTGTAGGGTTGGGGGCCCGATCGCACCTGCAACATCATTTGCCAAAATTTCGTAAGGAATTTCACCAAGCGCTTCCTTGACTCCAGATAAGACAGCTTCAACGTCAAAAGGTGCTAATTGAAACTTGCCGATATTAGAGGGACTCGCTACCAGCACCAGTGCCCGCAAGTCACGTCGTCCAATTGGCGGAAAGCGGCGATCGATAATAGTGGGAATGTATAGGGAAAAGGGAACGCGCTGGTTGCGGGCTAAAAGATGCCAACTGCCATCGGCATCAATGGGAGCGCACAGCCTTTCCCAATGTAAGGTTTTGATAGGGTCATTGTCAGCCGCTTCGATCGACAGCAAAATTCGTAACAGGGAGTCCTGACTACTTTTGGATAGGGCACGAACAAAGGTGTCGTATACAGCCCCTCGAAACAATGCTTTGCCAAGATGGGTGCCGTATTCCCTCTCGTTTTCTTGCTGTTGAGTGAGTTTGTTTAAGTCCTCCTGACTTAGCTGGAGAGTTTCTTTTGAGTGGATGGTTAGTCCGTCCGGTTGCTTACACCTGACAACAATGGGCCAGCTACTCTCGCCTGATTTGCTCTGAATGGTAATCTCAAACTCAAACAGGTTCATCGGTCATTTCCTCTCATTATCTCTCGCTCTCTATATAGTCAGATCACCAATAATCTCTCGTTATTAACACTAATTATAACGTAAACATAAAAGCGACAAACCTAATCAGGGAAGGGCCTAGGAACATACATCTTTAATTGATTTTTTCATGGCTCACAAAACTTAAATAAATTTAAAGCTCAAACCCAGCAAAAACTGGCTTTATAGATATAGCAGTCGCCAAGGCTCTTTGGTCACCCGGCCCAACGACTGCGTTTATCCTGCCCTTCGACGGAGTTTATGCTGAGCGTAGCCGAAGTGCTCAGGAACCGCGTAGCCGAAGGGCTCAGGATAAAATACGTCTAAATGTCCACTTCGACGTAGTTTATCCTGAGCGAAGCCGAAGGGCTCAGTGACCGGAAGAATCCTAACCGCCAAGGCGGTTGCTATAGTAAATACGTCCATATTTTATTGCAGCCAGCGCACAAATTTATAAGATATAGCTGTTGTCAAAGCTGACAAAGCAGAGCGTAAATGTCTATATAGCCTTACCAGCCTATTTTAATACTTGTGGAACTAAGTTTATGATGATAAAAACCTCGAATGTGATTCCATCTATTCCGCTTAATAAATTTACTGAACTCAGCACTTAATCGAAAATTAATTCCCTTGATACAAACGAGTTTAACATCAGTTTAATCCAGGTAAACTCCACCCCTGCACCACCTTTGTAACAGCATCTCTGGTAGCCTCTGCTCCAAAACCCCAAGCCATCAATGCAAAATAATCTTTCCAAGGATTATCTCCAAAAGTAGGTTTATCAACATAAAGTTGGCTAAAACCTGCTCCGGCTAAAAACACGATCGCAATTATATAGCTAGTCACAGTAAAAATCTTCAAACGTACATTCGCACCCGACGCTTGGTCTTCCCAACTCACTAAGCTAGTAGAGGGTGCAGGTCCCAGTAAATTTATTATTATATCCCGGATTTGGACTCCTTTGGCGATCGCCCCCGTCACGTTTACTCCGAAATCGAGTTCCGTCGGATCTACCATATCTGCTTGCTGCGAAAGCAGTTCTGTAATTTCCGCGATCGCTCCTTCTACCTCATTCCTTAAATTAGCATCTTTTGTTAAATCAGCAGGCTGTAAACTTTCTATCCGCTGTTCTAAATTCTGTATTTTAGGCTGCCAATTTTTGGCCTGTTCAACTGACAACTCCTCGCTCAGACTATGGAGTTGTTTTATCTTAGCTTGCAGTGAAAGGTAAGAATTCACTTGTTCAGCTAATTCTTGGAGGCGAGCGCGCAATTGCACGGGACTGTCTAAATCGGGAGCGTCTCTTAGGGCATCTTCCAAACTGCGATGCACCGTCTGTACAAAAGGAGCGCTCCGCTCCAGATCCTGTAACTGCTGCTTGATTTCATCAGCATAACCTAACTGTGCCAACCAATCAGCACGACCCTTGAGCCATTTACTCTTGACTAACTCTGCTTGCTGAACTGCCTTTTTAGCCTCGTCCCAGCGTTCCCCTTGAAGCGCCATTTTTACATCAATTAAATGTGTTTCTACTCTCGCTTTAAATGCCTCGAATTTTAAAAAATCTGCATCATCTTGCATTTGGAGGCGAACTTGGCTGACTCGGACTAAAATCTCATCGCGCGGTCTCCCTTGATTCCGATAAATGGAAACACTGATGCCTAATGCTGACCCTATTAATAGGATGAGTAATGGTAAAAACCAATGGTCTTTCACTTTTATAGTTACAGGGATAACTTGCTCTCCATTTTGGTAACTAAACCACAGCTTTCCGCTAAATTCTCCACTTCTAAGGACTTTATTCAGGTCAAACTTTACCAAAGTCATCATGAGATTCTGATTGGTTGAACTGACCGAAGGTTTTTCCACACTAATTGCCTGTGCCGGAAAAATACTATCCCCATCACTCCTATTCAAATCCAAGGGAATTAACTGCAAATTATTTATCGGCGTGTCAGTTTGCAGGACGATATTGCGAGTTGCAACAGTTCCACGCATCCCTGACACTGTGATTTGAGCAGGATCAGCCACGACTTGGCCTTGAGCATTCGCACTCGTAGGTGCTAATAGCTCCAAACTTGCTACTAATAATCCAATTGTTACTAACTTCAAATTCAGGGAGGAGAAATTTTCCAAATTTTGGGCAATAAAACTTGGAAAAAAGGTGACAATTTCGGCTATTTGAGTAATTTTTTCTTTGAGGTTAACCATACCTAAATCCTTTTTTTGTATTTATTAGCTAAACTTCTCTAATTGAGAATAAGCTTGAAAGCAAACGATCTTCAATTTTTTTTCACTATTCGCTGAATTTAGCCTGAGAGCGTACCTGTAACTTAAAGATTCAATATTTGCCTGTTTATATGGCAGATTACCATACTTTTGCTCCGCTAACACGCCCTAAAATACGATCGGCAAAAGTAAAAGCGATCGCGCTATCTGATCAGATTTTTAGCGATCGCTCAACTTTCCTACCCCCATGAAAGTGCGATCGCCCGCTTTCCTCCCCAAAAAGCGCTCCGCCCCAGCATTCACCAGTGCGCGATCGCCCCAAACCAGGAAAAGTTTTGAGATTTTTTATCAGTCATCAGAGAAGTTCCTTTCTAGATTTAATTTTCTTAATTTAAATTAACACAAATCTCATTTTGAAATCTGTATAGATATATAATTTGCTTGATTCCCGCAGGCTTTCATCCCCCCCACAGGATTCAGATTTTATGAGTTTATAGCGGTTTTCAACCGCATGAGGTACAAGCCGATCGATGCCCTAGGCCCTAGGCCCTAGGCCCCGTACCTCATTGAACAGAGAAGGGCTATAGGATCAAGAACTACCCAAAAAATTTAATGTAAATTTAAACTTTGATTTGGGTAAAAATGGTGTAGAATTCACTTGTTTACTTGCTAAACATGAAGTACAAATAAGCAATGTCAAAAGTAACAAAATAAGATTCCGCCTCAGTGAAAATAACGATCGCACTTCAAAACAAAGTTAACCAAAAAACAAACAAAACTCAGGATTGAATCGCATATGATGCTAGAAACGACCGAAATCCCCCAATTAAAACCGCTTTCCGACTCAGAACTAGGCAAAATCAACGCTTACTGGCGGGCCGCAAACTACCTTTCCGTCGGACAAATCTATCTCCTCGACAATCCACTACTCAAAGAACCCCTCAAACTCGAACACGTCAAACCCAGACTCCTCGGACATTGGGGCACCACTCCAGGCCTCAATTTCATCTACGTGCACCTCAACCGCCTCATCAAAGCCCAAGACTTAAACGCCATATACATCGCAGGCCCGGGACACGGCGGGCCGGGCTTGGTGGCCAACACTTATCTCGAAGGAACTTATACCGAATATTACTCGAACATTTCCCAAGATTCCGAGGGAATTCAACGACTGTTCAAACAGTTTTCGTTTCCCGGCGGTATTCCCAGCCATGTCGCACCGGAAACTCCGGGTTCGATTCACGAGGGTGGCGAACTTGGCTACGCCCTTGTGCACGCTTACGGGGCGGCCTTCGATAATCCCGATTTAATCGTGGCGGCTGTTGTCGGGGATGGGGAAGCGGAAACGGGCCCGCTGGCTGCTAGCTGGCATTCTAACAAGTTCCTCAACCCGGTTCGGGATGGGGCCGTGTTGCCGATTTTGCACCTGAATGGCTACAAAATTGCGAATCCTACGGTGTTGGCCCGCATTCCCCGCGAGGAGTTGGAGAGTTTGATGGTCGGTTATGGCTACAAACCTTATTGGGTCGAGGGTTCAGACCCGGAAACCATGCACCAGTTGATGGCTGCAACGATGGATACGGCGATCAGTGAAATTAAGGCGATTCAGGAGGAGGCGCGGACTAAGGGCTATGCCGATCGCCCTCAGTGGCCGATGATTGTACTTAAAAGTCCCAAGGGTTGGACGGGGCCGAAGGAGGTGGATGGGAAGAAAACTGAGGGCTCGTGGCGATCGCACCAAGTTCCATTAGCAGAAATGGCTTCTAAACCCGGCCACGTCCAACTCCTGGAAGATTGGATGAAAAGCTACAAGCCGGAAGAACTGTTTGATGACAAGGGTAAATTGATTGCAGAATTGGCGGAATTAGCACCAAAGGGCGATCGACGGATGGGGGCAAATCCGCACGCTAACGGCGGTCTGCTGCTGCGAGACTTGAAAATGCCAGAATTTGCAGACTACGCCGTAGACGTGCAAAAACCGGGGACTGTGATGGCAGAAGCAACCCGCGTTTCCGGCCGCTTTCTGCGGGATGTGATGAAACTGAATCAGGAAAACGCCAATTTCCGCATTGTCGGGCCCGACGAGACGGCCTCAAACCGCCTCGATCCGGTGTTTGAAGTGACTGGCCGGGATTGGATGGGTAGTGTTTTACCAGAGGATGACGAGCACCTTTCTCCCGACGGGCGGGTGATGGAAATCCTCAGCGAACATCTGTGTCAGGGTTGGCTGGAAGGCTATTTGCTAACAGGAAGGCACGGCTTTTTCTCTTGCTACGAGGCATTTATTCACATCATTGACTCTATGTTCAACCAACACGCTAAATGGTTGAAAACTACTCGCGAGATTCCTTGGCGCAGACCGATCGCATCTCTCAACTACCTCTTAACTTCTCACGTTTGGCGGCAAGACCACAACGGTTTTTCGCACCAAGATCCGGGTTTTATCGACCACGTAATTAACAAGAAAGCGGAGGTGGTGCGGATTTATTTGCCACCGGATGCGAATACTTTGCTGTCTGTAACTGACCACTGTCTCCGCAGTCGCAATTATGTGAATGTGATTATTGCTGGGAAGCAGCCGGCTTTGCAATATTTGGACATGGATGCTGCGATTAAACACTGTACGACCGGCATCGGGATTTGGGAGTGGGCTAGCAATGATAAAGGTGGCGAACCGGATGTGGTAATGGCTTGTGCGGGTGATGTTCCGACGTTGGAAACTTTGGCCGCTGTTGACATTCTGCGCCGAGATTATCCTGAGTTAAAAGTGCGGGTGGTGAATGTGGTGGATTTGATGACGCTTCAGCCTTCGAGTGAACATCCTCACGGTTTGTCTGACAAGGATTTTGATGCTTTGTTTACGAAGGATCGGCCTGTAATTTTTGCTTTTCACGGCTATCCTTGGCTGATTCACCGATTGACTTATCGACGGACAAATCACCCGAATATTCATGTTCGCGGTTACAAGGAGGAGGGAACGACTACGACGCCGTTTGATATGGTGGTGATGAACGATCTCGATCGCTTTCATTTGGTTGGAGATGCGATCGATCGCGTTCCGAAACTGAGTTATGCTGCGGCTTATGGGAAACAGGCGTTGCGGGATAAGCTGATCGAACACAGGCAGTATATCACCAAACACGGTGATGATATGCCGGAAATCCGCGATTGGAAGTGGCCGCACGGTGGCGCTGTTGCGTCGGAAATGCCGAAGGAAACTAAAGATCCGACGGTGACAGGAGATCAAGGTGTGCGATCGGGTGCACCTGGATAATTTTGATTAAGAAATCTGTCGTTGGTCTCCGAGTCCGCCAGGGGTTGAAAACCCTGTCTCATAGCAAAAGTCGGTTGAAACCGACTATCGATTTTAGATGTTAGATTGGGAATTATTGATTGGAGATTGGAGATTGGAGATGGAAAATTAGGAATTAAGTGGTTGATTTAATTACCTTTTAAGTCCTCTTTCAGAGGACTTTCGCTATGAGACGGGGGTTTTTAACCCCCGGCGGACTTGCGGGTTAATCGATATCTTCATGCCTAGACTATCTGCGTTATTGAGGCTAGCGCGCGATCGAGTAATACCTCAATTTGGGCGCGAGTCACTCCCGGAAACCATTCGAGAAACTGGTCAATAGAGGCTCCATCTTTAAGATTCTCGAAAAAGGCGGCAACAGGTACGCGCGTCCCCCGAAATACCCATGCACCACTCACTTTTGTTGGATGACGTTCAATGACTTCAAATAGGTCTATAGTCTGCATAACATTCGTCGCTTTTTGCGGATGAAGTAAAACAACTAAGATATAATTAATCTTAGCATAAATCAACGGTGGTTTAGGATTAGTACATTCAAAAGGATCGGTAATGCTTAAAGAAATAGAAATCCAAAATTTTAGGTGTTTTGACAAAATCAAAATTTCTGGGTTTGAAAGAGTCAATTTAATCGGTGGTAAAAATAATGCTGGCAAGACAGCATTGCTAGAAGCACTGTTTCTCAATGTTGCTCCAGAAGCTAGCAGTCTAGCAATCCTAAGAGAACTGAGAAGAGAGCCATTAAAAACTATAGAAGCTATGCCAGATAGAGCTTGGGACAACCTATTTTATGCACATAAAAAAGATAACTTTATAGTAATAATTGGAAAGAATGATAATGATAACACCGATCGAGTAGAAATTAAATTAGAAATTAATTCAGTTAAATCTAGTATACTTATTGAGTTTATGAGAGACGGAGATCCACTTACTTGGTCATCAAAAAAGGTTTCTGCGATACGTTTAATTAGTTATGATATTTCTACTACCGGCGAAGTACCAATCATTCCATCGTTTATCAGAATTTCAGGAAAAAAACTCACGGAAGCATATGATAACGCACGTTTGAATGAAAAAGATAGCGAAGTTTTGAAAGCTTTTCAAATTATCGATTCTGCGATCGAATCAGTAGAGAGTTTTTATATTGGCGAACCAACACTTTACTTGAGAAGAAAAGGCGAAAAGCGTTTACCTCTCTCATTGTTTGGAGATGCCATGAACCGAATTGCAGACATTATTCTTAAACTGGTAAACAGCGAGCATAAAATCTTGCTAATCGATGAAATCGAAAATGGCATACACTATACAAACCAGCGAGAGTTTTGGAGAATGTTATTTCGGTTAGCGGTTGAACTGGATACCCAGATTTTTGCGACAACTCACAGTTTAGAGATGCTTCAAGCATTTGCTGATGTTGGTTTAGAGCCGGATCAGAAATGCAGCAGCGCCTATTTTGAACTAGCAAGGAAACTCAAAACAAATCAAATAATCGGAAGTCGGCTCGATTTGGAAACTTTGAATTACGCACTAGAGCATCAAGAAGGAGTGAGAGGTGAGTAATATTGTCATAGTAGAAAGTAAAAATGATAGGATTTTCATGCAGGCAATGGTTGAGAAACTAAACTGCGATATTCAGGTAGAAAAACCTATTTTTATAGATGATTATGAAAGTTTGGAAGGCTTGAGCGAAACAGAGTTAATCAAAGCTTTAAAGAATTTAATCAGAAAGATTGACCGAAAAGATATCGAAAAGATTGGAATTATTATCGATATTGATACTTGTTCAGAGCAAGAACGGCTAAAATTCGTAGATAGATGTATAAAACAAGTGTTTGAAGCTGAAAGCTTGTCAAGCACTAAACAATTTATCGATATTTGTACAACAGATCATGGAACAAATG
>REAP01000015.1 GCA_004294385.1 Oscillatoriales cyanobacterium
CTTGGCTAGAGCGTGAAAGCTTACCGAGGGATAACCGCTCCCATGCTCCCGATGAAGTAAGAAGCAAATGTCTAGACTTGTCTAGGATTTGTATAGCAGTAACACGTGCTACAGAAGAAAATCACCATGATAGTTAATTTTATGATTGAAACAACGGTTGGATTGTCTAGCTCGATTAATTTAAATGATGCTGTTCATTTGTTAGTTTTGAAGTCTCATTTAGGTTTGACACCGATTTTGGGTCAGAGCTATGAGATTTTTACTAATTTTCAGAAAGCTTGGAACCATTTTGTCTCTAGTGGTCAAATAGCAGCTTTTGGTATAGGGCTATTTGTGGGCTGGTTTTTTAAGGGAATATTCCGTTAAAAAAACAAGCTCAAAACAACTCAATACCCTGAACTCAGACTTCTTAAAGAAGTCGGGCTTCTAAAAAAAGGGCGTAGTCGCAGTGTGTCGAAGGGCATTTTTCCTTCTTCCTTCTTCCTTCTTCCTTCTTCCTTCTTCCTTCTTTATTCAAAAATGACAAAACAACAAACTTGGAGTCAAAGATTTGAATCGGCTTTGCACCCAGCAATCGTGCGATTCAATGCGAGTATTGGCTTTGATATTGAACTGATTGAGTACGACTTGTCTGGTTCCGTAGCTCATGCGAAAATGCTGGCGAAAACTGGGATTATTTCTAATGCAGAAGGTGAACAGTTAGTCAATGGTTTGGAACAGATTCGTCTGGAATACCAACAAGGGCTGTTTGTACCGGGAATTGACTCAGAAGATGTTCACTTTGCTGTAGAGAAGCGGCTGACGGAAATAGTCGGCGATGCAGGAAAAAAACTGCACACGGCTCGATCGCGCAATGATCAAGCAGGTACTGACACTCGTTTGTATTTGCGTGAAAAAATTGCCCAAATCCGCGAGCAATTACGGGAATTTCAAGGGGTTTTGTTGGATATTGCTGAACCTAATGTGGAAACTTTGATTCCAGGTTATACACACTTGCAACGCGCTCAACCAATTAGCTTGGCTCATTACCTGTTAGCTTATTTTGAAATGAGCGATCGCGACTGGGAACGTCTCGGCGATGTCAGCAAGCGGGTAAATATTTCGCCTCTGGGTTGTAGTGCGCTGGCGGGGACGACTTTCCCGATCGACCGACATTATACTGCGGAACTATTGCATTTTGACAAGGTTTATGCTAACAGCTTGGATGGAGTTAGCGATCGAGATTTTGCGATCGAATTTCTCGCAGCAGCCAGCCTGATTATGGTACACCTAAGCCGCTTGTCAGAAGAAATGATTCTCTGGTCGTCTCACGAATTTGGGTTTATCTCACTCAAAGATAGCTGTGCTACGGGTTCAAGCATTATGCCCCAGAAAAAAAATCCTGATGTGCCAGAATTGGTGCGGGGTAAGGCGGGGCGAGTTTTCGGTCACTTGCAGGCGATGCTGGTAGTGATGAAGGGATTGCCTTTGGCCTATAACAAAGATTTACAAGAAGATAAAGAAGCTTTGTTTGATGGTGTGAAAACTGTACAAGCCTGTTTGGAAGCAATGACGATTTTGCTGCGGGAAGGAATCGCGTTTCAAGGCGATCGCCTCGCTGCGGCTGTCACGGAAGACTTTTCTAATGCTACAGACGTGGCAGACTACTTGGCCACTAAAGGCGTTCCCTTTCGGGAAGCTTATAACCTCGTGGGCAAAGTGGTCAAAACCTGTCTGTTGGGGGGCAAACTCCTCAAAGATTTGACACTTGAGGAGTGGAAAGAATTGCACCCAGCTTTTGAGACTGACATTTACGGCGCGATCGCACCTCAGCAAGTGGTAGCGGCTCGCAATAGTTACGGGGGTACCGGATTTGACCAAGTGAGGAAATCACTGATTGCTGCGCGCGATCGGCTCAGCGATTAATCTTCAGCGGCAGCCATATCTTTGTCTCTGCCGCCGCCAGTCATGGCGCCCATGCCACCACCATTGCCTCCGTCAAATCGTCTTCTCTTGTTAGAGAACATATCTTGATTTCTGCGCTTGCGAAACTTGCGGGCATATGCTTGATTTCGTTGTGCCTTCTCTTTCTTGAGATTACGGCGTTTAGCCATTCTGACCTCATCAGTAATAAACAACAATAAAACGGCTGCTGTCAAAGCAGCCTTTAAGCCTTATTTCGGCTTTACCTGCAATCTGTCATCATAACTAATATTCCTGAATTCAGGAAATACATCTAACAGACAGCGTGACTTGTAAATCATAGCAGGCTACAGGTCAAGCTGAAAAAAAAATCAACAAACTATTGACAAATAGGACAAATGATACTTAATCCAGGCGACTTAGCTCCTGAGTTCAGTTTGCCCGACGCTGCGGGCAATTTTGTGCATCTGGCAGATTTTCTGGGGGAAAATATCATACTATATTTCTATCCCCGTGACAATACCCCAGGCTGCATCAAAGAAGCTTGCGGTTTTCGAGACGTTTACTCAGATTATCAGTCGCGGAATATTGTAGTGTTTGGTATCAGCACTGACAGCCCTCAATCTCATGCCAAATTTGCAGTCAAACATCAACTGCCTTTTCCTCTGTTGTGCGACGTAGATGCCAAAGTATCTACGGCCTATGGTTGCTATGGACTCAAAAAGTTTATGGGCAAAGAATTTCTGGGAATTAATCGGATGACTTTCGCGATCGCCCCTGATGGTACGATAAACAAGGTTTATCGCAAAGTCAAACCACAATTTCATGCCATCGAGATTTTGACAGATTTAACCGACATCTCAGCTTAATTGAAAGTTAAAAATTAAGACTCTTGAGCCGTGAGCTTGGCAGTCTAAAATCCCTACTCAGTCCCTAAATTTTTTGAGTTTATGCGTCGATTGTGGCAGATTGGACAAACCGTGCTAGGACTGATATTTCGACATCCCATCACTGGTACTGGCATTATCCCCATATTACCGGATGGACGAATTGTGTTAATTCGTCGCCGGGACAATGGTTGCTGGGCATTGCCGGGAGGCATGGTAGATTGGGGCGAAAATATCACTACAACTGTGCGACGAGAATTGATTGAAGAAACAGGATTAGATCTAGTAAAAATCCGCCGTTTGGTGGGAGTATACTCAGAACCCGATCGCGATCCTCGACTTCACTCGATTTGTATTGTTATGGCAGCAGATGTGGAGGGAACAATCCAAATTCAGGATACACTCGAAATCAGCGAAGTGAAGGCTTTTTTGCCAACATCACTGCCGGAGGGCGAGTTCAGCCATGATAGCGAGAAGCATTTGCAGGACTATTTTCAAGGTCTAACAATTGTAAATTGAAACGAGGTGCAGCTAGATTTTAGTCAAATTTTGCATAAATTTTTAACGCTTCCTATTAGACTTCTCCTAAAAAGATAGCCAAGAACAGGCATCCTGCCTGTTCCACAATAATTATGGGAGATGTCTATTTAACTTAAAACAGTTCTTTCTATTAATAAATATTTAACCGGATGTACTCACAGCTACGAAATTCTCGCGTCAAACTTTCTTTAGGGCACATTTTCTGGCACGAAGTCGGCCTTGGCCCAAACTTGGTGTTTTTACACGGTTCTTGGGACAATAGCAATCAGTGGCTGAGGACGATCGAATATTTATGTCCCGACTACCACTGTTTCGCACCAGATTTACTGGGATTTGGCGACTCGGAACGCCCTAAAATGAATTATTCGATCGACGTCGAAGTAGAATGTCTCGCCCAATACCTCGATACGTTGAATCTGCGACAGGTTTATTTAATTGGTCACTCTTTGGGTGGCTGGGTGGCTACTAGCTACGCGCTCAAATATCCCGATCGCGTGCAGGGTTTGGTATTGTTAGCCCCAGAAGGGGTGAATACAAGCCTACGGGGACGTTGGCAGATGGCTCGGTGGCTGACGGCTCAACCTCCTGTGGCTTACTGGTTGTTGCGATCGATTTATCCAATTGCTAAGTGGTTTGGGAGACAAACCAAGATTGAGGAACTGCTGATGTTCCGAAAGCAGTTGATCGATTCCAAAGTTGCGATGAAATTGCTGTTTAGGCGACGACAAGCAGAAATTAAGGCGGAGTTGGTTGATGATAAGTTGTCTGAGCTAAAAACTCCTTTATTGTTATTGCAGGACTCTCAAAATCAGGCTGATGCTTCGTCGTCTCTGTGTCAGTCTTATGCTGCTCTGGCTGCTAATGCTGAGATCCAATTTATCAATTCTGGAGGCAACAATTTACTATTGGAATCGCCGGATCTTGTGGCTAAATATATTGGGGAATTTGCTAAGTAAATGGGCATAGGGCATTGGGCATAGGGCATCGGGAATTGGGCATCGGGAATTGGGCATAGGGCATAGGGCATCGGGAATTGGGCATCGAGAATTAATTCGCCTTTTCCTAAATCAAAACTCAATACCCTCTTGGAAAACATTTCTGAAACCCCAAAAAATTGCTTCTGGGGTTTCAATTACTGCGGAGGATGTATCGGGAAAGGTTGATGCGAGATATTTTAGTAACAAAGTACGATCGCCTCCTGTGACTGCTATTTTACTATTAGGAAACAACCTCAGCCAATCTTGAATAAAATCATTTACGGCAGATACAACTCCGTGCACAACTCCACTTTGAATGGCGGTCTCAGTATCCCCTACCCAGCGCTGGGGCAGATTATGTGGTAAGATAGCTATAGGTAAACCAGCAGTTTTCTCTCCTAGGGACGACAATTGTAACCCTAAACCCGGTAGAATAGCACCCCCAACTAAACGCCTATTGACATCGGCTCCAGTAAATGTTAAAGCTGTACCAGCATCTATAACTAAAACTGGCCAACCTAATTGGGTGCCAGCACCCAGTAAAGTCAAAGCTCTGTCAATTCCCAGCGTCGGATAGAGTCCCTGGATCGGTAACTGGTCTAAAGTAATAATTCGGACATCGGGATAACTCTGCCAAAGTGCTGTTTGCTCTGGTACAACTGAAGCTAAAATTAGAGGTGGTAGAACACACTGCTGTGCGCGACACGACGCAAGTTCGGGATTAGTAGAAAGAGAAAGGAGCTTTTGAGCATATTTTTGCTCGATCGGCGCGATCGCACTCTGTACTAGAAATTCTGTCCTTTCATCCTCAGATAGCTGGGAAACAGCGTCAACACTCAAATGCTGTGTATCCCATGTTTCCTGAAGAGTTTCTCCAGCAAATAATCCCCAGTGCAGACGCGAATTGCCGATCGCCAAAGCTATCTTAAGCTCTGTTTTACCATTTAATCGAGATTTAAAATTGGCGGTGGCTGTTTCTGGAGTAAAATTTTCGACGCTTCGGTTTTCCATGTTGATTAATAGAGTAGGCAAAAACAAGTTCAGTTCAAGATAGATTTAATGTTTTAAAATTAAACAGTCAGGGTAAGTTTGCTAAGGCTGTTGGTGGGGTGGGCATAGGTATAAAAACTCAGAATAAATTGAAATACTTAAAAAGTCCTGAATGAATATGTCTCTAAAGATACATCAAAAAAATAAAAACTCGCGGAGATCAAATCCCCGTTTTTCGGAAGCAGAAAACTGGAGACAGGAAGAATGCCTTTCGCTACCAGAAATGGATCAACAAAAAGCCCTAATCGTGCAGATGCAGCGGCAAGTTCAGCTATCAAATTTGCTGAACCAAATTAATAACGAAATTCGCAGCACTCTTGACATAGAACAAATTTTGACATCGGCGTGCCGATTGCTGGGCCAAGGGCTCAATTGCAGCCGATCGAGTATTTTAGTCAAAGAACCAAATACAGAAGAAATTTTAGTCACGCGGGGAGAATACAACGGCGGAAACTATCCGATGCAGCTTGGTATGAAAGTACCAATTATTGGCAACCCGCACTTGGAAGCAGTCGTATCTCAGCAAGAATCACTAGCAGTGACCAAGTTTATAGATTTTCCGGGATTGAATGCACAAAGTAAAAAAATTGTCGAGGCTTTGGAGATCAAGTCAATGCTAGCGGTAGCTACTCGCTATCAAGGAGAAGTGAATGGAGTAATTGGGCTGCACCAGTGCGATCGCGAACGGGAATGGACTGATTGGGAACGGCAACTTGTAGAAGGCGTGGCTTCGCAATTGGCGATCGCGATCAATCAAGCTAAATTGTACAGCCAAACCCGTCGCCTCGCCGAACAGGAATCGCTGCTGCGTCTGATTGGCAACCAAATTCGTAGTACCCTAGACCTCAATACGATCCTGCAAACAGCAGTGAGGGAAGTCCGTCAACTTTTGCAGTGCGATCGGGTAATTATCTATCAATTTCAAGACAACTGGCAGGGAAAAGTTGTAGTTGAAGATATGAGTGTTCCTTGGCCTTCAATTTTAGGAGATATGGGTGCAGACAAGTGTTTTAAAGGGGATTATGCCGATTTCTATCAACAAGGACGAGTCAGAGCAATCAATGATGTTTTTAATGCTGGTTTAGAGCCTTGTCATGTAGATTTTTTAGATAGCTTGCAGGTAAAAGCTAATCTGATTGTCCCCATTGTTACATCAAGAACCGAAGAAAATCCCCACTCAGCCGTCAATCAGAATCATCAATTCCCTGGTAGGTTATGGGGTTTGCTGATTGCTCATGAGTGTGGCGATACGCGGAATTGGGAGCAACAAGAAACGAAGTTGCTGTCTCAGATAGCCGACCAAATGGCGATCGCCATTCAGCAAGCCGAACTCTACAGCCAAGTTCAAGACGCTGCCGTGAAATCTCAAGCTCAAACCCAGGAATTGCAGGCTACATTACAAGAATTGCGATCGACTCAACAGCAACTAATTCAAAGCGAAAAAATGTCAGGTTTGGGGCAAATGGTAGCAGGAATTGCTCACGAAATTAACAATGCTAACAATTTCATCCACGCTAATTTGTTTCATACTCAAGAATATGTAAAAACATTAACAGAAGCCATTGACTTATGCCGCAAAGTTTGCCCCGGAACCATCGATAAAATCACCGAAGAACTAGAACTAGATTACATTCGAGAAGACTTTCCTCCCTTGCTCCATTCAATGCGAGAAGGAAGCGATCGCATTCGCTCGATTGTGACGACGCTGCGAAGTTTTTCCCGCTTAGATCACTCTGAATTCAAAGCTGTAGATTTAAATGAAGGCTTGGAAAGTAGTTTATTTATGCTACAAAACAAGTTAAAATCCAATATTAAAATAGAGAAACAATATGGAATATTGCCCCTAGTCAAATGTCATGCGGGTCAAATCAATCAAGTATTTTATAACCTGATTGACAATGCCTTAGATGCGATGAAGTCAAGTGCCAAATCTGGACAACTGACAATTCGCACAATTGTTAGTGAACCTGGATGGGTAACGATTTCTATTCGCGACACAGGTACTGGCATTCCTGATAAAATTCAAGACAAGATTTTTGACCCATTTTTTACTACTAAACCTGTGGGTAGTGGCACTGGTTTGGGACTTTCAGTGTGCTATCAAGTGATTGTTCAAGCTCACGGTGGTCGGATTCAGTGTATCAGTAAGGTTGGTGAAGGAACTGAGTTGATTGTCGAGTTGCCGCTAACCAATCAGAAAGTAGGTGCATAATCCAATGCCCAATGCCCAATGCCCAATGCCCAATGCCCAATGCCCCATGCCCAATGCCCCATGCCCGTACAGGATTTATTTGTCACCTTGCTGCTGATATGCCTGATATACAGCCTCTAAAAAGAGATTAGCATCAACTTTTGTCGGCAGTTTTTCCAAACAAATGATTTGTTTAACCTGAGTAGCCAGTTGTTTGCTCAATTTATTTCTGGCATTAGGTATCATCGCCTCCCGCCTGTGTAAATACTCTCGAATTACAGCAAAATCTTCTGGGAGTAAGCGGGAGATATCAGCCTCAGTAAGTAGACTATCTATCAGGGATTGAGTTGACTTTGATACTTTCAATGCAACTGCTGTTCTCGGTTGTTCTTCTTGAATTACCAGAGTTCCTCCTACCAAATCTCCCAAACGTTTTTCTCGCTGGTTAAACACGATCAAAAATACACCTATAAAAAACAAGTCGTCAAAAGGTCTGAGCAAAGCCCGCAGTGTTGACTGCTGAAGCCTGACTGGGCGGCCGTCATCCCGAATTACTCGGATTTTGACATAACGCTTGCCTGGTGTTTGACCAGACCATACTGTTTCAAAAAATACAAAGTAACCTACATAGATGAAAAAACCAATTAACCCCTGAACTGCAATCAACCAGAGTTCCAAGCGATCGCTACTTCCTACCAATTTTGTAACAGTTTCAATCAACACAGAATTAAAGATCACCGCACCCACTAAAAACACTATGAGAATCAAACTAAAAATAACATAGTCGATCAGCAATGCGTAGGCTCGGTTGCCAATTCCTGCTAAGGTAAATTCGAGTTCAACGCTTTCTGGAGTGTGGAGACTGAATCGATTAAAAAGTCCCATAGATTTGAGTGAATCTTGTATTTTGATTTAGGCTAAATTAGCGATCGCGTATTTCCAAACCCAAACCTTCTTTGCGGCTGCGAAGATCGTAGTAGATAATGGCTTTCATCGCTTGCCAAAAAGGAAGTAAAATTGCGCTACTTGCAAAGCTCAGTGGCAAAATCAGAAGATAAAAAACTAATAAGAACAAACTAGATTCCGCGCCCAAAACTGCACTTAAAACAAGTTGGATAATCGTACTAACTATCTGTACAAAAATCGTAATGGGGAGTGAAACCAAAATACCCACAAAAACTATCCACTGAATGCGTCCAACCGAACCTTTTGTCAACTCCCAACTGCGACCGATCGCAGAACTAGCAGTCACATCGTTCTCCATTGCCAATGGCAACTCAACAATCAACAATTGAGAGAGAATTCGGATATATATAATTAAGAAAGCAATGACCGAAACTACTGTCAAAGCTACAACAATTGCGTAATTTTGCCCAAAGATAGCAGCAGCCCCCACTCCCAAAATTATCATAGCGATCGCACCTACCAAACATACCCCAAGGAAAATCAGAGATGCCAATACACCCGCCCATAAAAAACTCCACATCCGAGGATTTACCTCGCGGCGAGCATCACTGACAGTCTCTGGATGTTCGCTCACTTCACCGAAAGCCAGACGAGAAATCAGCGCTGAAATTGCAGAATATTTAGCCCAACCGTAAATCGGAACTAACAACCACAGACAAGCTGTTAACGCCAAACCAAAATATGACTTAAAACGATCGCGGTAGATCCGCAAACTAGCACTAACAACATTACCAACGCTCAAGGGGCCTGTTTGTATAGCAGAACTAAGATTTTTAGGCATGACTAAATGGGTATAATTGTATTGAACAGAAGTTGAACAGAAAATTTACAATCATCTTAAGCTATATCTAATAGAATTTAGAGAAAACTTCATGAATATTAAACGTTGGATCGCGCGGCGAGAATCGAACTGGCAACGGTTAGACATTCTTTTAACACAAGTTGAAAAAAAAGGGCTAAAGTCCTTACCTGCGTCTGAAATCACCGAATTAGCGAGTTTGTATCGTTCGGTTTCGGCGGATTTGGCTAGGGCGAGGACAAACGAAGTCGGTAATATTTTGTTACAAGATTTGCAAAGGTTAACTTCTCGCGGCTATACCCAAATTTACCAAGGTTCGCGCCGCCAAGATTGGAATGCTGTTGTGGAGTTTTGTCGCTGGGGTTTTCCGGCTACAGTACAACAGACGTTTGGTTATACTGCGATCGCAACTGGTATTTTTTTAGTCATGGGGTTGATTGCTTGGTGGTTTGCTTGGCAAGATCCGACATTTTTGTCCCTAGTAGTTCCCGGACATTTGATTAAAACAGTGCGTGATGATGGGCAATTGTGGATGGGTTCAATTGTGGGAATCGAACCTTTAGCTTCTAGCAATATTATGACTAATAATTTATCCGTATGCTTTGCGGCTGTTGGAGGAGGGATTGTTTTCGGTCTTTACACTGTTTATATTATGGCATTTAATGGAGTGAGCATCGGTGCGATCGCCAGTTTAGTCGCTCAGCACAATTTAGCTTACCCTTTTTGGGCGTTTGTATTGCCTCACGGTGCCCTGGAATTGCCAGCGATTTTCTTAGCTGGGGGCGCGGGTTTAATCATCGCCCGTGCCATCTTTTTTCCAGGCAAATATCGTCGTGCTGATGCCATGAAATTTTACGGTAGTCAAGCTGCACAATTGGTATTTGGGATTGTACCGATGTTGGTAATTGCTGGTACGATTGAGGGTTTTTTCTCGCCAAACCCGGCTATTCCCGATCCGTTGAAGTATGTGGCTGGGATTGGGTTGTTTGCGCTGCTGGTGATTTATTGTCGTCGGAGGCGATCGGCTGAAGTTCCTAGATAATATCGTTTCCGGTTGCATCGAAATTATTAGTAGCCGAAATTAGGAGACGGCAATGCCGTTTCCCTACAAGATTATTTTGGGTAGGGACACGGCACTGCCTTGGACTCTATATAATTCCGGCATAACCGGAATTGATGTTAAAGCTGATTCCGAGACTTAAGTTGCAGATATCTGTCAACCAATTGTTTGCTAATTTGATTGGCTGGTGCATCCAAAACCAAAACTCCTTTTTGTTTCAACTGTGCAAAAGCTACCTGACGCTGTGCTAGTAAATCTAAAGCTACCGCACGATTATAAGCAGGTGTAATTTCCAGAGTGGAACTGTGAGCGATTTTGTCAACCAAAGGGTCGCGCAAAGTTACGCAAAAAGGCAAATAACGAGGTGCTAAACGCGCTAAAGCCGAAAGCATTTCTGTAGAAGCAGTAACATCTACTAAATCAGTAATTAGCACCACTAATGCACGGCGAGTTTGTTGATTTACTAATTTAGTGACAGCACCAACATAGTCTGGTTCTAACAATACTGGCTGAATTGGTGCTAGGCGTTCAATTAATTTTGATAGTTGATGTTGACCCCTTTCTGGGGGTATCCAAGTCGTGATTTGGCGATCGAACACACCGACTCCCACGCGATCGCCCCGATGGAGTCCAGCAGAGGCTAAAGACAGGGCTGCATTGACTCCCCAGTCAAAGCGCTTCAAACCCTGGACTCGCGCCGTCATCAGCCGTCCGCGATCGAGTAAAATAATCAGAGTTTGCTCTTTTTCTGGTTCCAAAACTCTGACTAAAGGGCGCGATCGCCTCGCAGTAGCTTTCCAATCAATCAAGCGAGGATCGTCGCCAATACCATATTCGCGCAGTTCGGCAAATTCTGTTCCCATGCCGAGTTTTTGTAACCGCCGCATTGTGCCGCTATTTTCCAATGTTAGCCGAATTGAAAGTTCTTTCAACATCATTAAATCTGGAAAAACCGCCACTTTTTCACTAGCAGGTATTTTCCAATCATGCCATGCTAAACCCCAGTTTCCCAACTGTCGCACTTGAATATCTCCCCACTGATATTCGCCGCGATTTTGTGGGCGGATTGTGTAAGTTAATTCCTCATCTGTGTTAGGATTGAGTTCGGATTCTAGCAGCGGTTGAGAAACCTCAAACTCTACCGGATAGGAGTCGCGCAGTTGAATTTTCGCTGTTTGATTTGCCGTTAGCGCAGCCCTCGGAGAGGATCGCACTGACAGCACAACCAGATTGTCTCGCCCAACCGAAAGTCGGTGTAACGGATGGCGTGTCACTTGTACCAGATGAGATTTGACGCGCAGTGCATCGATAATGGCTAAAATTAGAATTAAACCGTCAAATAGTAAAGTGCCGATGATGCTTGTCTGTTGATTGACAACCCAGGCTAGCAAAAGGGCGATCGGAATTGCGATCGCTAACAGGAAATAAAGGCGGATAGAAGGAATCATTTTGTTTACGGTTTTAACTGGTTCCTAGGAATAGCCTGATAACGAGTATAATTGTATTTTTTGGACGGGCAGGATGCCCATCTCACAAGAAATTTGATGTGTTGTGGAACGGGCATCTTGCCCGTTTTTAATGAGTGGCAAACTCAGTAAATTGGCGCATATAAGGGGAGTGAAACGCCAAGACGATATCTTCTTTAGGCACACCTTGTTCTAGCAGCAGCGTAGCAATGCCGACTTCAGTCCCATCATACTCTATCCAGATTTTGCCATCTTTGATATCGAGGTGCATACTGCATCCATGTGTGCGATGATTGTCGCGCCAACCTGTATGCAGCAAAAGATAGTGATCGCGTTCAGTATCCAAAACAGCTTGTACTTCAATTTCTTCTGGTGCAAATCGTCGCTGCGATCGTTCTAAAATTAAATTTTGAATAATTTGACGATATTGCTCTATTTCCATTGAACAATCACCTCCTGTTTCTCATTATAAACCAATAGATTCAGGCGATAAACAAAACAATCGTCGTCACCAAAACGGTGTTCTTCAACGAATTGAAAACCTAGCCTTTCATAAAAACGGTGAGCACGGGTATTGCTAGCAAGTGGATCGATTAATATAGCGGTGACAGTAGGATCGGAAAAACATCGGGCGATCGCCAGTTGCATCATTTTTGTACCATAACCTTTGCCTAAATCAGCCGCTTCTCCGATCCAAATGTCAATGGCGCGAAGATCCGCTGCAACATCGCCCCAATAGTGACTATCTTCCCGCGCCGGATCGATGATTTGGATAAATCCGATCGCACGTCCTTCCATCTCAGCAATCAATTGCTCTCGCCAATCAGGATTGCGACTTAGTTCTACCTCCCATCCCCAGTCATCGTTCGGATCGGCAGCAATTACATGAGTTTGTTCATCCCAGTGTTGCAGTATCGCTAAGTCTGCGGGGGTGGCGGGACGTAAATGTATTACTGTTTTTTGTGAAATCATTGCCTATGTTAGGTGATGGTTAAACAGGAACATGACATACTGCCTCAATGTTATGTCCATCTGGATCTAAAACGACTTTTGAACTGGATCATCTATTTATTTGCACTGAAATTGATGCGCCTGAAGCCGATCGCCTGAGATATTTTGGGAAAGCAGGCAGATTTTCGACCAGAATTGCCGTTGTTTTTTCCTGGTAGAGACGCACTTACCTCGGTACAGCAACTTGTTTTAATACCGCAGCAATTACCGCATCAATTTGCAAACCATCTAACATCGATTCGGGTTTGAGCATCAGGCGGTGACGCAACAGCGGAAGTGCGATCGCCTTGACATCATCAGGAGTAGTATAATCCCTGCCGGCCAGCCAAGCATGAGCTTTACTACTTTGCAACCAAGCTACAGCCGATCGCGGAGAAGCACCCAATGCCAAATCAGGATGTTTGCGCGTATTCTGCACCAAAGCTAACACATAATCGAGCACTTTCTCTTCTACTTTGACTGTTTGTACTGATTGACGAGCACTCAGGATTTGCTCTACCGTTGCTACAGATTTAATCCGAGCTAAATCGATACGTTTAGCACGAAATCCTGCCTCTGAATTCAGCAACATTTGCTTTTCCGCTGCTGCATCGGGATAGTCAACCACAAGTTTAAATAAAAATCGGTCTAACTGAGCTTCAGGTAGCGGATAAGTGCCTTCAAATTCCAGAGAGTTTTGAGTTGCGATCGTCCAAAACAAGTCTGGTAAAGCTAAAGTTTCACCGTCTAATGTCACCTGCTGTTCTTCCATTGCTTCTAACAGTGCTGACTGAGTTTTCGGAGGTGTGCGATTAATTTCATCCGCCAGCAAAATCTCAGTAAAAACAGGCCCTTTTTTCAGGGTGAAACTATGGTTATTAAAATCAAAAATATTCGTTCCCAAGATGTCAGATGGCAAAATATCCGGCGTTAGTTGAACTCGGCGAAAATCTGCTTGGATCAATTGGGCGATCGCTTTTACAAGTAGAGTTTTCCCGGTTCCAGGTACTCCCTCAATAATCACATGACCGCCGCTGAGTAATGCTACTAACAACTGTTGTATGATGGAAGATTGACCCACGACTATTTTGTCTAGGGTTTGGCTAAGACGTTTGAAAATAGAGTTTGTTTCGCTCATTTTGGATTTTTCTTATTAGACGAGAGATGTTGACGTATTTGCTCCCATTTACCTAACCAGGCTAGCAAATCTCGATCGCTAATGCGGGATTTCCGAGATGGCGATCGCACCAATTCAGTCAATTCTGCCGCTTTTCGCCCTGTTTGCTCCTCCCAAGCAGTTGTCAGGGTGTCACTTTCCAGGGATGCCTGTCCCAATAATAGGGCTTTTTGGAGTTGTAACTTTTCTGCTTTGCCGATCGTTTCTACCGCAAAATCAGTGCTGTTAGCTTTTTCCAAGACACCTGCTAATGCTTGAATGTAAGCTTCGCTGTTGTCAACCTGCGGCGCTGATATAGTGATAGGCTGTCCGAACCTGTTCCACCCGGCAAAAATAGCAACGATTAGGATAATTGTACCCTGTATCAAGACTGGAAATAGAGGAGTTTTGGCTAAATAAGTAAATAAGTTCCCCGCGTATTCGCGTTTAACAATTTCTGGATCTTTGTAGCCATGAATGTATTCATCTACCCATACTTTATTGAGGATAGGACTTGTTTTCTGGCTCCGATCGATGGGATTTTGGATGAAGTTCACGGCTAAAGCTTGTTCGGTTCCTTCTATTTCTTTTCCTCCACCTTCCGATTGAGTAACTAGCCCTGCTAAAAATTCATAATTACCTGGAAAATCCTGATAAGCGTTAGCAGCTAGATGCGGTGCAGAGCCAAAATAAACTGTTCCCTTCCCGACTCTTTTCCCCCAAACAATCCCCCCAAACTTATCGCCTAAAATTGGCTTTTTATCCCGGTCAACTCTTCGCCCGGTGTCAATTTTGATTTCCCCGGCTGAAGCTGGGAGCAAGCTACTAAAAGGTGCTGCTGTAACGGGTGCACGAACTCCCAATATCACCAAAGTATTGCCCTGTTTTACCCAGTTTTCTTCTGTATCAGAAACAACTTCTGGAATCGAGCTACTATAGATGCGTAAAAGTGTACTTGACTGTTTTGCATCTGGGTTTTTAGCAAAGTCTTCAACAGATTTTTGCCAGCGCTCAATCTTGGTTCCCCGTTTTGTCATAAAATCATGCCATGCTCCGTAGCCATCCGGGCCTCGATTATAAGTCGAACCGCTGTTGAGTTTGTTGCTAGCAGGAGCAAATACTAGGGTAATGATGATTATTGCAGTAATCGCGATCGCACCCAACAACCACAACCGACGATTTGACAAGTTCATCGCTGTTCACTCCTTAATTTGTTGGTAAGCTTGTTGACACTGTTCAAAGGTTGACGGGGAAGCTTCTGCATTCCCAAAGTATAGTTGTTCATGGATTGCGATTACAGTTTCGTAAGGCGCTGGTTGCGGTAATTGTTCGATTAATTGCAAATATTCGCCATCAGTGCGACTGGCTTGATTAACAGCGATTCCGGCATCATTTAACCGCTGCAAAACTGCCATGTAAAGACACCGACAAGCTTGGCGGTATTTGCCTTGCTGCTGCAATTCTTGCGATCGCAAAAACCACTCTGCTACCGACAAATCTTTAATGGTTTGTTTCGCACTGACATCAGTTTGTTGATTTTTATTTTTGAAAAAATGAATGTAAAGACGCAACTGTTGCCAAATTTGCCAACTCGCCCAGACTGCGAGCAATGCTAAGATTACCCAAAAGGCGACTTTTGCGATCGCCCACCAGATGGGAGAATCAAACCAAGATGGCGGTTTTAAGTTTGGTGGCTCTATTTGAGTGGTTTTTAGTTCCCACCACTCCAGAAATCGCTGTTGTGACTGTCCTAATTGCCAACCGAAATTAGTTTTCTCAAAGGAATTTTCCGACATAGCTTTACAATAATTAAGTAGATGAGTGTGAAAATACAATAGAAGTAAAAAAACTGTCGCCAAACTTGGTTGCTATTGATGGGAAATAATTCAATCATAAAGCCACTCAATCGCTGATGAAACTAACTAATATACCCAAAATTTGTTCGATCGGCAATGCCGGATATTCTCGCAAACCGATCGTTAGCGTTTGCTCTTCCAGCTTCAAAAATCGCCAAATACTCCCCGTTGTAATTGCTCCGTAAATTATAGGAATAGAAATTTGTTTTGCCACGTTGAACTTTTGTGCAGCCAGCATTTCTGCCGCGCATTGACCCAATCCCGATTTCAAATCTTCTTTCTTAGCTTCGACAATTATAGCGATCGGTGCTGTGACAAATAATTGTTCGGAAGAACGGCTGAGAATGTAATCGCAAATGCCGTTAAGTCCTGTTTCTGGCTCGACAGTGAATTCTTCCCCAGAAAACAAGCTAATCTTTCCCGCTAATGCCTCTTTTACTCCTAGCAAAATCGGGCAAATTAGCATTTCAGAGCGTGCTTTTTCCGTGTTGAGTGCTAGGGCTAAATCAAAATGCCTCTCGATATATTCCGCCAGATAAGGATTGGGATATATAGGCTCTATCGGTGGCAAAAATGTGCTGACTTCAACAATTTTTAGCTTAAATTGTTGGGTAACTTGTTGGAGGGTGAATTGACTGTAAGACATAAGATTTTTTTTTAAAGAATTGTTATAGCAGTTGACAGTTGACATTTGACAGTTACATAACACGGGAATAAAACCGTAATATCGTTTCCGGTTGCATCGGAATGATTTAACCGCGAAGGCGCGAAGGCGCAAAGGAAGAGAAGAGAGAGAGATTAATAATTCCGGTGCAACCGGAATTGATATAACGCATTGTCCCAGTCCGCTGTTGATGTCTTCTTTTTTAGATTCCACCACGATTTTAGCAGAAGCTTCGATAATCTGTCGGGTCAATCTAAAATCCAAAATCTAAAATCTAAAATCGGATGATTGCTTAATCGGAATTTCAATCAAAAATTCAGTACCCCGATCGCGATCAGAGATACACTGCAATTGACCCTTGTGTTTTTCAACCACAATCTGGTAACTGATAGACAGCCCTAAACCTGTTCCCTTACCGATCGCCTTTGTAGTAAAGAAAGGGTCAAAGATGCGCGCTAGCACGTCTTCTGGAATGCCTGGCCCGTTGTCGCTAATCCGAATCACCACGCGATCGAGAATCACATTTGTGCGAATATGAATAGTCGGAATTTTTCCAGGAAGGTTGTGCAATTTGCACATTTCTTGCAAAACATCAATCCCATTGCTCAAAATATTCATAAATACTTGATTTAGTTGAGCAGCATAGCACTCAACCAATGATAAACAATGATATTCCTTAATCACCTGAATACTGGGATGATCGCTCATTTCTTTGAAGCGGTGTTGCAAAATTAACAGTGTGCTGTCAATACCTTCGTGGATATCAACAGGCTTCATTTGAGCTTCGTCGATCCGAGAAAAATTACGCAGTGATGAAACAATCCCCCGGATGCGATCGGCCCCCATATTCATTGAAGCCAAAGTTTTTGGCAAGTCTTCTGTGAGGAAATTCAAATCAATATCATCTTCTTCTATTTGAATTTCCAAAGCTGGATCGGGATAGTGTTTGTGATAAAGATCAATCAAATTTAGCAGTGCTTCAGTGTAATCCTTCATATGAACTAAATTGCCGAAAATAAAATTTACAGGGTTATTAATTTCATGGGCAACTCCAGCGACTAATTGTCCTAAGCCAGCCATTTTTTCTCCTTGAATTAGTCTGGCTTGAGACTGCTTTAACTCCTGCAAGGTTTCGGTTAATTCTGCTGCTTGCTGCCGAGTTTTTGTGAGTAATTCAGCTTGTTGAAGTGCGACTCCCAGTTGCACGCTCACCTGAGCAAGCAAGTT
This sequence comes from Oscillatoriales cyanobacterium, assembly GCA_004294385.1. Classification (GTDB taxonomy): domain Bacteria; phylum Cyanobacteriota; class Cyanobacteriia; order Cyanobacteriales; family Microcoleaceae; genus Microcoleus. The sequence continues at coordinate 17,732 of REAP01000015.1, forward strand.
GATTTCCTCATCTTGCCAATACCGGGGCTGAGAGTTTTGATATGCAACTAGCAATCCCCAGAGTTTTTCGCCTTGCAAAATCGGCACAAAAGTTTCATTGCGAGGATATTTTCCTCCTTGAGTTGCTTGCAATAAACCATCGGGAATCTCAGACTGATTTGTGACTATTGGCACCCAACCAGTGACGATAGAATCGGCAACAAATTCGCCACTCCAATCAGCGTAAAACCGATAAATTGCTACGCGCTCTACTTCCAATAATTGTCGGACTTCTTGAGTTGTAGTCTGAAAAATGACATCAATGTCGAGAGACTGACGAATTTTTTCTACCGTCGTAGCAAGTGCTCTTTGCCGCTCGGTTGCTTTTGTCAACTGCGCTGCTTGTGTCTGAACTTGTTGGACATATTCAGCTTGCTGTTTGACATACTCAGCTTGCTGCAAACCTATGCCAAGTTGTGTGCTAATTTGAGCAAGTAAATCCACCTCATACTGTTGCCAATGACGCGGTTCTGAGTTTTGATAAGCTGCTAGCAACCCCCAGAGTTTTTCTCCCTGAAGAATCGGCGCAATCGCATAAGCTTTTGCCTCAAATTGCTCTAACAAAGCCACATGACAATCTGCGTGTCCTATTTCATAGATGTCATCGACGGCAAAAGTTTGATTATCTTTATACCTTCCACCTTGAGTTTCTTGGAGGTTGGTATCTGCAATAGGAGATTGAATGTTAACCAGCGGTGTCCAACCACTTGCGATAGATTCTGCCACAAATGTCCCGCTCCAATCTGGATTAAATTGATAAATGGCTACTCGATCAGCTTGCAATAGTTGCCTAACTTCTTCGGAAGCGGTGTGAAAAATCGTTTCAATATCGAGGGATTGGCGAATTTTATCAATAGTAATAGCGAGGACTTTTTGCCGTTTCGCCTCTTCTTCTTGGGCTGTGACTTTTGCCAGTTGAGCTGATTGTACTTGTATTTGCTCCAAATACTCTGTTTGCTTGATGGCAACTCCTAGCTGTTCGGCAATTTGGCTGACAAATTCTATTTCGTAAGATTCCCAGCGACGCGGGGCATTGCATTGATGGATGCACAACAATCCCCAAGGTTCGTTGCATTTTAGTAAAGGAGCTACTATGTTAGCTCGAACTTGAAAACTTTGGAGGATTTTAACGTAACTCTCATCTATACTCCCTAGATAAATGTCCGAAATAGCCTTGACTTGTTCCTGGAAATACAAGGGAAAAATGTTTTCAATGAAGTCGTTTTCATCGACTTGCTTAGTAACAATTGGCATCCAGTTTTTGTCAACATCTTCGTAGACAAATTGACCTTTTTTATCCATTTTAGAAGTGAAACGAAACACTGCTACTCGGTCTGTTTTCAGCATTTTACGAACTTCAGAAACAGTGATTTTGAAGATGGTTTCTAAATCAAATGATTCTCTAATGCGAGCGATCACTGCTGTTAAGGCTTTTTGTTGCTCTGCTTGATATTGAGCTTGCTTCAGGTATTCAGCTTGCTGGATTGCGACGGTTAAATGTTCGGCAATTTGTTTGGTAAAATTAATCTCAGACTCCAACCAGTTGCGAGGATTGCTGCATTGATGAATGCACAGCAGTCCCCACAGTTCTTTTTCTTTTAATAGCGGTACTATTAAATTGGCTCGGACTTGAAATTTTGCGAGAATATCGACATGACAGTCACTTAAATTTGCGTTATGGATATCTGTAACTGCTTGGACTTTACCTTGTTGGTAGTGGAGGGCAAACTTTTCGCCAAAGCAGTAGTCGTAGACTTTTTCAGCGATCGCAGATCTCCATTGTGGATCGACATCTTCGGAAACGAATTCCCCTTCCCAGTCCAATTCGGGATAGAATCGAAATACTCCTACGCGATCGGCTTTCAGTAAGCTGCGGACTTCGATCGCAGTGGTTTTAAATATTGTTTCTAAATCTAACGACTGTCGAATCCTGGCAATCACACCTGCTAGTGCCTTTTGCTGTTCTATTTGAGGCTGCGACAGATTGACTGTTTCGTCTGATTGATTTTGTCCTGCTGGCAGGAGTAATTGTGTAGCTTCAGGATTGAGGTTGTTTTCCATTGGGATAGGATCTAGTCTATTGTGACTAACAGGCTTAATTAATTTTAGTGTTATTTTCAATAAATAACTATAGCAATCCTAAATGAATCATAAATATTTTTACCCCACCCCAACCCTCCCCTTAGTAAGGGGAGGGAGTAAGAAATTCACAAATGATTTAGGATTGCTATATTGAGTACAAGCTGTTACTGCCAAAAGATTGTTCTCAGATGTAAAACTTGCCCACAAAATCTCAAAGTATCCCGTAGTCTTATGAGAATTGCTTTGCAATCCAATCTGCCGATCGACCGACTACATTTAGACTGGTAGTTTTCTGAAAGTGCGATCGCCTAGCGACTAAACTTTTATATAACACATATATTAACTTTTGTCAACTTCTTTTAGACTGAAATCACGGCTCAATTTCCAAATCGATTCGATCGACATGACTTTTAAAATGCTTAACTGTGTCATAGGAAATTTGATAAAGTTTTACAAAAAAAACGTGTCAGAATGTAAGTAATAAGGTAATGGATAACAGACAAGGAGGCAGAGTATGGTAGCCCTGACTGAACGAGTCCAACGCAGATTGACGGTGGAAAAGGTCGAAATTGCCACTGACACAACGGCAATTCGATGCTTGGACTGGGATCGAGACCGCTTTGACATTGAGTTCGGACTCAAAAACGGTACAACTTATAACTCATTCATCATTCGTGGCGAAAAGATAGCCCTCGTCGATACTTCTCACGAGAAATTTCGCCAACAATACATGGACATTCTGACGGGCGAAATCGACCCGAAACAGATTGACTATCTGATTATCAGCCATACCGAACCCGACCACAGCGGTTTGGTGAAAGATGTGCTGGCGCTGGCACCCCAAGCGATTGTCGTGGGTGCAAAAGTAGCAATTCAATTTTTGGAAAACCTGATACACCAGCCATTTGAGCGACTGGTAGTCAAAAATGGTGACAAGCTAGATTTAGGAAACGGCCACATTATCGAATTCGTATCGGCCCCGAATTTGCATTGGCCTGATACTATTTTCAGCTACGATCGCAAAACCCAAGTCCTGTTCACCTGCGATGCTTTCGGGATGCACTACTGTACCGACAGCACCTACGATGATGATTTAGCAGCAGTTGAGGAAGATTACCACTTTTATTATGAGTGTTTGATGGCTCCCAATGCCCGATCGGTCTTGAGTGCAATGAAACGCATGGCAGAATTGGGCGAAATCGGTACAGTCGCGACTGGCCACGGCCCGTTGCTACGGTACAATGTGGTTGAACTCACCGGGCGCTATAAAAAGTGGAGCCAAGAGCAAACTAAGGCAGAAACTACTGTAGCAGTATTTTACACTTCCGACTACGGTTTTAGCGATCGACTCAGCCAGGCGATCGCCCACGGAATCACCAAAACCGGTGTCGCCGTAGAAATGATGGACTTGAAAATCGCCGACTTACAAGAAGTTCGGGAACTTGTCGGTACAGCCGCCGGGATCGTGATTTGTTCACCGCCGAGTACCGGCGCTGCGGCGGAGAATGCCGAAGCTGCTATCAACACAATTTTAGTAGCTGCTAACAACAAACAATCTTTCGGTTTGTGCGAATCCGGCGGTGGCGATGACGCATCTATTTACCCGCTGCGAAACAAGTTCAAAGAGTTGGGTTTGAAAGAGATATTTCCCAACATTTTAATTAAAGACACACCAACAGACACAATTTATCAACTTTGTGACGAAGCAGGCACCGACTTGGGACAGTGGCTGACGCGAGACAAAGCTGTCAAACAGATGAAAGCTCTGGATAGTGATGTCGATAAAGCCTTGGGAAGAATCAGTGGCGGACTGTATATTATCACCACTCAAAAAGGTGATTTGAGTGGTGCAATGCTAGCTTCTTGGGTAACACAAGCCAGCTTTAAACCGCTAGGTTTAACAATTGCGGTTGCTAAAGACCGGGCGATTGAATCGATGATGCACGCAGGAGACAAATTTGTTTTAAATGTGCTCGAAGAAGGCAATTATCAAACCTTGATGAGACACTTTTTAAAGCGTTTTCAACCAGGTGCCGATCGATTTGCCGGAGTCAAAACTCAACCGGGTAGTAATGGTTCTCCCATTTTGACAGATGCTTTGGCGTACATGGAATGCGAAGTAGTGAGTCGGATGGAACTTTCAGATCATCATGTCGTATATGCGACGGTAGATAGTGGCCGTGTATCCAATCCCGACGCACTTCCAGCAGTGCACCACCGGAAAGTCGGCAATCACTATTAGGAAGTTCGGCAACGGATTTTTTAACGGATGTAACGGATAGAAGGAAGTTCGGCAACGGATTTTTTAACGGATTTAACGGATGTTTGGTAACGAATTCTGTAACGCACTTTCTTTCTTTCTTTCTTTCTTTCTTTCTTTCTTTATTCCTCTCCGTTCTCTGCGCCATCTGCGGTTAATAAAAAAAATCTCATTCACAAAATCAATGACATTGCTGTAGCAAAATTCATAGAAGTAGGTGCAATCAATGACTAATACTCTAATTTCGATGTCCACATCCAATCTTAAAGCCCGCGACGTGCAGTTTGTCCAAATTGCCATAGATACGGCCGCAGTGCGATCGCGAACTTGGGACAGACTCAAATTTGAAGTAGAATACTCCCTGCAAAAAGGGACAACGGCAAATAGCTATATCATTCAAGCTGACAAAACTGCTTTGTTAGACCCGCCGGGAGAATCTTTCACTCAAAACTATCTGGATTGTTTACAGAAACGGGTGAATTTAAAAAAGTTAGATTATGTAATTTTGGGACATTTTAATGCTAACCGAGCTGTGACAATTAAAGCTCTGTTAGAATTGTATCCTGAAGTAGCATTTGTTTGTACAAATCCAGCGGCAATTGGTTTACGAGCATCATTTCCAGAGCAAGAATTAAACATTTTAGTCGTCCGAGGTGAAGAAAGACTAAATTTAGGAAAAGGTCACGAATTAAGATTCATCGCTACTCCGACTCCTCGTTGGCCAGACGAGCTTTGCACTTACGATCCCCAGACTCGAATCGTGTTTACTGACAAACTTTTTGGAGCTCATGTTTGCGGCGATCAAGTGTTTGATGAAGGTTGGACTGTTTACAGCGAAGATAGACGCTATTATTACGATTCTTTGCACGCATCTCAGGCTAAACAAGTGCTGACTGCAATGGATAAATTAGCTGATTTGTCAACAGCATTTTATGCTCCTGGTCATGGCCCGATCGTCCGTTATGGTCTCCATGAACTCAGCAATTTGTATCGGGAATGGAGTCAACAACAAAATTCAAAAGACTTGACAGTTGCGTTGCTTTATGCTTCGGCTTATGGTAATACTGCTACTTTGGCTCAGGCGATCGCGAAAGGAATCACTAAAGCAGGTGTGGCGGTGGAAACGATTAATTGCGAATTTGTTGAACCGGGAGAGATTCAAGAGGCGATCGAGAAATGTGCTGGATTTATCATCGGAACTCCCACTTTAGCAGGACACGCACCGACTCAGATTCAAACGGCTTTGGGAATTGTGTTATCGACAGCAACCAAGAGTAAGCTGGCTGGGGTTTTTGGTTCCTTTGGCTGGAGTGGCGAGGCGATCGACTTGGTAGAAGGTAAGTTGAAAGATGCTGGCTATCGTATCGGATTTGAACCGATTCGAGCGAAGTTCAAGCCGACGGCTGCGACGATTCACGAGTGCAAAGAGGCGGGAACGGATTTTGCTCAAGCTTTGATTAAATCGCAAAAATTGCGGGCCCCAAAACCGACTTTGACTGGGGGGAGCGATCGCACGGAACAAGCAGTAGGAAGGCTGGTTGGTTCCCTGTGCGTACTCTCAGCCAAGCGGGGGGATGTCAGCAGTGCAATGCTCGCATCGTGGGTATCACAAGCAACGTTCACTCCTCCTGGTTTGACGATCGCGGTTGCTAAAGATCGATCGATCGAAGCTTTGATGTATGCGGGCGATCAATTTGTGTTGAATATCCTAGCAGAAGGGCGGGAGTTGCGGAAGTATTTTATGAAAAACTTTGGTCCGGGAGAAGACAGATTTGCTGGAGTTGAAACGATGGAAGCTAGTAATGGTTGTCCGGTGTTAACGGCGGCTTTGGCTTATCTGGAATGCGAGGTGGTGAGTCGGATGGAATGTGGGGATCATTGGGTAGTTTATGCAGCCGTTAATAATGGTCATTTGTTGCAAAATGATGGGGTGACAGCAGTGCACCATCGGAAGTCTGGGAGTCATTATTAAGGTGCAGTAATCTCGACATTAAGTCCTGTTCGATAAATCCTCGCTTTTCCGAAAGTCCGCCGGGGGTTTAAACCCCCGTCTAATAGCGAAAGTCCTCTAAAGAGGACTGATGATTTTAACAGTCCTCTTTAGAGGACTTTAGCTTTGAGGCAGGGGTTTAAACCCCTGCCGGATTGGGTAAAAGCGCGTGTTTAATGATATAAAACCCCCTTACTTTGCCTCGGCTACCTGTTCCGGCCAAAGATAAATAAGCCCAGAAATCAAGGTTAAAGCGACAGAAATCCAAAAAGCGACTAATGCTGGAATATTCCACGCTTCAGAGAGAGGAGCAATTAAAAGTGCGATCGCCACAATCTGACTTACCGTTTTCAACTTACCCCAAATATTAGCACCAGAAATCGTAGTTTTGTTAACACGCCATCCCGCAATTGTCAACTCTCTGCCCAAAATCAGAAATACAGCCCAAGCCGGGACTTTTCCCAACTCAATCAATACTAAAAGTGGGGCTAACACTAACAATTTATCTACTAAAGGATCGAGAAACTTTCCCAAATCGGTAATTTGATTGAGCTTTCTAGCTAAATAGCCATCCAACCAATCAGTAGCCGCAGCTATGACAAAGATAGCTACACAAATCCAGCGACTTTGCACGCTGGGATCGTACAAGCCGTAGAGTAGAAAAGGTACTCCGAGTAAGCGAGAAAATGTAATCAGATTAGGTAAGTTCATACAGGATAAGGAAGATTAGCAACGGATTATTTAACGGATGTAACGGATGTAACGGATGTCAGAATAGTAGTAGGTTGGGTTTCGTTCCTCAACCCAACCTACAGCTAAATATCGCTATGAACACCCCAGACTATTGTGAGGGGTTCTAAGATTTTTTGCTGACTACTAGAGGCGAGTTTGGTCAAATATGCCCCGACGATAGCAGCGTGTTCGATATTCAAACTATAAGTTCGTGAAGCGCAGCTATCCCGTAGGGAATCGCCATTTTGGACAAATAACACCGCCGCTGAAATAGCATCCCAATCAGGATTTTGACGCGAATCTGGGGCCAATAACATTAAATCTGTGCGATCGGGCAAAAGTCCAGCCGCCCAATTTCCAGCCAAAATCCCCAAAATTCGTGACTCACAAGTGCGAGTATTCACACCGCGACGTTCCAATAACTGCACAATTTGCTCAAAACTCAAAGCCTGTTTTCCCAATACTTGCATTAATTCCCACAGCAGACAAAAGTTGCCATACTGCTGTCTCGAAACGTCTAAAATGCGAGGATAAAGAGCTAAACTCGCTAATCCGCAAGCAACTCGACTGATTTTAACATCCTCAAATTCTGGATATTGAACCACGATCGCATTTGGGAGTTTTTGGCGCAACCAACGGGCGATCGCAGGCCAAGCACCCATTCCCCCAGCACAAATAGCCTGATTTATCCCCGCAGGCGACATTCCGACACGGCTCAACAAAGCATTTAATTCGCGATTCAACTGTTGTACAAAAGGCACTAAAACCAAACTTTCTAAATCTTTCCGCTGCACATTCCAGCGTTTTTCACCAATATCTAAAACAAAGCTTTCTTGATGTTGCAAAATTACTTTCAAATGTCTCGCAGCATCCAACAATTGCATACCAAAAGCTGAACTTTGCAATCGCTGTTGCAATTCATAGCGACTGGGTAAATCTGGATGTCCCGGACGCGGTAAATCCATCGACATTCCAAAGGTTTCATTTTTTGCTAATAATTGGCAGATAATATCTTGATCGAAAGCATTACCAGCAAAAGCAAAACTTTGGCAAGTAAAATCAGCATAAGTTAAATGCGTGCCCTGAGCCCAACGACTGCGTTTATCCTGAGCCCTTCGACTACGCTCAGGATAAACGCAGTCGTTGGGCTCAGGATAAACGCAGTCGTTGGGTTGACTATTTTCAGGTAAATCAACTAAACCCAATTCTACTGTTGTCGCACCAGCATTCAAAATCAGAGTTCCGCCACTAAAAGAAGAAGCTTGAACTGCCAATTGTCTGTTGGATATATTGCGATCGTCGATCGCTTCAGTAGCTTCGGAATACCCAGGATTAGCATTTTGCATCGGAGTTATGGCCGAAAGCAAAGTGGCGATCGCATCTTCCACCACAAAAATCTGCTCACATTCCGCCACCAATCCCGCACCCAAAACAGCCTCTCGCAGGTTAAACCGATAAGTATCCGACCAACCCGCCGGAGCCCCCAAAATTACACCCTGTAAGCCTTCCAGCGCCAAATTCAGAGCTTCCGTCTCTAGTCCCGAAGCTCGACAGATTAAATTAGGAATTGATAAACCCTCAAAATTCGCCGGCAAACGGGGATTTAAGGTAGCCAATAGCGCCCGCAAACCGTTTAGCGGCAAGGCGATGGAAATAGCCCGATCGCCCGAAAACTGCAACAAAGGCTCATAGACAACTCCTGTTCCCCGCAAATAGGGAATTGCCACCTTCAAAGGTAGTTTAAAATTTTGCAGCAAAAACTCCCCAGCACCCAAAGTCTGTTGTTGATCGCCCACAGATTTGACCGTTATTTGCTGTTCTAAGCTCCCATTGGCTGTTTCCTTCAAAATTGCCACCGAGGGAATCCGACAACTACTAGCAGGCTCAGAAGCATCATTCTGTGGTGTTTTTAGGTCTTCTCTGGTCTCCCAATAAATCGGGTATAATTGACCGCTTTGGCGATCGACCAAAGCGGCCGAAAGTCCGCTGGTACCGAAGTCGAGACCCAAATACCAGTGAGAATTTGGGCGTTCTGTCGATCGAGTTGGAGTTTCTGGGAATGAAGGTGCGATCGATCCTGTGGCAGAATTTACCACCGGTTTCTCTGCAAATGATGCTGCTTTAGTTGCGATCGCGATTAGTTTTTTTTTTGACTTTCTGAAGGATTCGATCGCAGTTTTTGAGTGTCGCTAATTGCAGCGGAGGTTTGATCTGTTTCGGTCAAACTAGCCAAAATATCATCTAGGCTGACATTTTCGTCATCATCTTCAGCCAACAACTCAGCATCCAGTTCCTCTTCCAAGGTGAAGACTTCATCCATTCCATCTTCATCCTCAGATGAGAGTTCCAACATCTCTGGGAACAAGTCTTCTAGGGTGCCGAGTTCTGCCTCCGCCAGTTCTCCAAAGGGGTTTTCTGCATCACTATCTGAGGTACTTGTCAAGAAACCTGAGTTGAGTGTTGCTGAGGCTTCGGATCGCCTAGGACTACTATTTGGCAATCCTTCCAGACTATAAAGGTCTGACTCTAATTGTTCCAGAATATCGTTTTCTAAGTTTAAAGAGCGATCGACATCTTCCTGATTATCTAGCTCTACCGGTAGCAAATTCTCGTCCGGTGAAGCTTGGATGTAGACATCTTCCGCGACATGACTATGATCTAAATTAGTTTGGGCGATCGTTTCTGTCGCTGGAGGATTCCCGATTTGGGATATCGAGCTACTTTCTCTCGTGGTTCTCAAACTCGGTGATGGCGAGGATTCAACTCTGCTTTCATCCGTGCGAGCAGCTAATAGTTCGTTGCTTTTTGATACAGTTTCTGGAGGTTCTCTAAGAGTATCTAATGTGAGGTTTTCTACAGAATTTGAAGTTGCGAAATCCAAGTTTTCATCGACCAGGAAATCTGCCACTGAGTCATCTTCATCCAATGTATTTGGGGACAACTCAAACCCAGCATTCAGGGGTGCATCAGTTTCTGAAATTGCTGGTTCTTCTGGAAATTGTGATTCATCATCTACTAGATTAGAGAACAAATCTTCAGTATCTATTGATGATTCATCCCTGTCACTGATTGTCAGTTCTTCTGGAAATAAATCGTCGTCATCTACTAGATTAGAGAACAAATCTTCAGTATCTGTTGATGATTGAGCGTTGGAATTATCTGCTGTTTCTTGAGGTGGTAAATCTTCTTCGCCTAGTAGACTCGCGAATAAATCTTGAGTATTTATTGATGGTCTACTCCTGCGACTAACTGGCTGTGTTTCAGATTGTACTAATTCAATTTCAGTAGCAGTATTTTCTATAACGAAGTCTTCGAGGTCAAGTTCTGCGACTTCTTCTCCCAGGAACAAATTCGCATACACATCCTCAACATCTTCATCAGTTTTTGCCGACGCTGATTCGGATTGGGTTCCTGGAAATGGAATTGTCGGGCGATCGATTTGGGGTTCAGCATTGAACAAGTTTTCTGCCAAATCTGGGAGTGAAATAGCTGTGGAAATGCGATCGCGCTTCAATTGTCCAAATTGCGGAGAAAGTTCTGTTCCGGCGTAGGGAAATCTTTCTTGTTCTCGGAATTCTTCGTTACTCCCATCTGCGATCGCCCCTTCTGCCATTAGAGTCTCTCCAGTTAACTGGATTTGAGCCGTGTTTGGCAGCATCTGGCTGGTTAATGTAGCACTTTGGTTTGATAAGTCGATCGTCGGCTGCTGCACGTAGGATGACGCTTCTCGCCCCAATTCCTCCGCCAAGTGGTTGACCAAAGCTGTGAACATCATCTCGCTCTGTTGGCCCAAGCCGTGCATTCTTTCGAGTCCTTCGGACAAAGATCCTTGATAGGTTTCCAGATTTCCTTGCAACGCCTCAAATACAATGTTCATGGTAGAGTCGAGTCTCATCAACAGGCGATCGGCTTGATTCTCGAACCTTTGCATCGCCTCCAATCTTTCTGCCGGTGTCAGCAGCGGTTGTTCGATCGGGATTTGTTCGTTCCGTTCCAGCGAATCAGATACACTTCCTAAAGACTGATTGTCCAGATTGCGTGGACTTGGAGAAAAATTACCAACCAAGGTTTCTTGCAAACGGCTAGTCATAGCCTGCAAAAATTCGGAAATGATTTGCTGCTGGTTAGCTTGTTGTTGAGCTAAGGATTGTTGCTGCTGACGTCTTACTTCCAGCAGCTTGATTTCTTGAACTAGAGCTTGCTGCTCTTGACGCAGAGCTTGTATGTCTTCTTGGAGTGGGCCAGTCAGGCTTTCTCGCAGGTGACTGATTTCTCCAGTGACAGCCTGCAAGATTTGCTGTGTTGCTGATTGTTGATTGGTGATGCCCAGTGGTATTTTGGGTACTGGAACAGGTGGTGGCGGAATCTTGGGGCTGCTTACCTGTTTGTTGGCCACCATTAGCTTTGAGTCTGGGGAAACCAGATGGGTGCGAACTCGCTCTAAAAGTTGACGTTGGTGCACAAGATCGATCGAACCCGTCCAAGGTAATCTGGGTACGGGTTTGCTAAGTACCTCATCAATCTCAGCAATTAGTGCTTGAATTTTGTACTTCTGAGAATTCAAGGGCGGAACCTCTAAAAATGCGGCTTGCGAAAAACTTTACCAAAAAAAGGCTGAAATCATGGAACAGCTATGTTCAAATAGATAGATTAATCTGGATGCGAGCCCTCTGTTTCGGGTGTCATATTTTTGTACCCGACTATCTGTAGGGTTCCTCAACCATTGATGATAGCTTTTGATCTTTATTTATGCCTAGACATTAATGGTACAATGTTTTTGGGGTAACACGATCAGTTGCTAAAACAACTTGAGAGGCTCAAGGCAGTAGAAAGTCCAATGTTGTTAGTGGCATCACCTGCTAGCGGACTGTACTGATTGAAAGTTCGGTTCACATGACAACAAAGCCCGCAGTAGTGCTAAGCTATTTCTCGCTAGCTGCTTGACAAGGTAGTCTCATCCACGCGATCGCTGACCAAAAGACGAGACGCGCGACCCAGGCTAACGACATCGAGATAAGTCGGTAGCGGTTTCAACCGCTGTGTATAATCAACAGAAGCGAAAAGTGAGTAGGAATAACCTTCGACTTAGTAGCCAAACTTTAGTAACAGGTGTATCTCCAAAAAATTGTGGTATATTCATTGGTTTCTAGCTCCCAATCGGAAATTTAGGATATTAATTGCATTCTTTGGATCGCAAAACTTTAGAGGTAAAAATTTTAATTTTAGAGACTTGTTTCTGGTTTATTAAAATCAAATGACTCCACTACAAGCTACTTCTTAACTGTCCAGAACATATCCAGCGCATAAATTAAAATGATGGCCTCATGGAAGACCGCTTTAACACCAGAGATCCGCAATCGAATATCAATCAACTGATAGTCTCTACTCCTTTCTTTTTGGGCTTGCCCGAACCTGTAATTGAGAGAGCAACTCTTCACATCGTGACCCGCAGCCATCCATCAAATCAAGTGATTTTGTTGGAAAATGACTGGGGTACATCGGTATATTTCATATTAGATGGTTGGGTGAAAATTCGCACCTATAACCTAGACGGAAAAGAAGTAACGCTCAATATTCTAGGCAAAGGAGAGCTATTTGGTGAAATGGCCGCGATCGAAGAAACACCGCGATCGACAGATGTGATCACTTTAGCCCCCACACTGATTGGCAATATGCCATCTCAGGATTTTGTGCAGCTAATTAACACCGAGCCCCTAGCAGGCATTCGGCTAGCTCAACTCATGGCCCGCAGGCTGCGACAAGTCAATCGTCGTCTCCGCTTGCGAGAGTCCGACAGTACCTCACGAGTAGCAGATATTCTCCTATTTTTGGCAGAAGGACAAGGAAAAATCATGGTAACAGGAGGTACAGAAATTCCCAACCTACCACATCGAGAATTGAGCAGTCTCAGCGGTCTAGCCAGGGAAACAGTCACACGGGTGCTGAGTAAGCTGGAAAAAAAAGGATTTATTCAGCGCGATCGCGACGTTTTGTGTATTCCAGACCTCCACGCTTTGGAACGTCTGTTAGTCTAGAAGTATCAGAGATTGTCAACTTTGAATGGCACTCTCTATTAACTGATACTTATTAATTACATTCGGAGGTTAATTTATGACTTTTAAGAAAATCTTCGCAGCCTTAGATGACTCTGAATTGAGCAACCGCGTCTTCAGCCAAACTTTAGAATTAGCTCAGGCTAGTCAAGCTTCAGTTATGTTATTTCATTGCATTACTGTCAACTCCTTTGGCGATTCAGCAGTACCAATTCCAGTAGATTTGGGCATGAATGTGCAGTTAATGGATCAGGCTTATCAAACTCAACGTTTGTTGCTGGAAACGGAAGCCAAACAAAGTGAGAGTTTGCTAAAAAAATACTGCGACGCAGCAGCAAATCAAGGAGTGCAGGTAGAATTCGACTCCCAAATGGATGGCGATCCGGGCCATTGTATCTGTGAATTTTCCCAAAATTGGGGCGCAGATTTAATCATATTGGGGAGACGTGGCCGCACGGGATTGACAGAAGCTTTCCTCGGTAGCGTCAGCAATTATGTAGTTCACCACGCATCTTGCTCGGTTTTCGTCATTCAAGAACCAAATGGCAAAAAATAGTATTGGTGAAAGTTTTTGCCGGGAAAAACAGTAGGCGAGCACAGGTAAGATGCGTATACCACCAAATTCTTAACCACAGGCAAGATGCCTGTGCTACTAAATTCTTAACCACAGGCAAGATGCCTGTGCTACTAAATTCTCAACCACAGGCAAGATGCCTGTGCTACTAAATTCTCAACCACAGGCAAGATGCCTGTGCTACAGATAAATCTAAAATCTAAAATCTAAAATCTAAAATCGGATGAGTGATTTTTTCTCAGCAAATTCTGCATCAAATTTAAACAGTTCACCTAGCACAAGTAACGACCCACAAGCGGCTGATATTTCCGGTGTGTCAGCCGATCGCGCAAATCCAGATCCAGACGACGTAGACACAACATCAGACACCGCTAAAGCCGCACCTTTGAGGCTGGTGGAAACCGCATTTTTGGCAAGTACCGCCAGCTTAATTTGGCTAGTCAATTACTACTTTCCCCTAGGCCCTTTACTGCGCGTATTCTTTCCAATACCGATCGCCCTTGTCTACCTGCGATGGGGCAAACGAGCCGCTTGGATGTCAGCCTTAGTCTCCGGTTTACTCCTATCGGTACTCATGGGCCCAACCCGCAGCATTTTATACGTGATTCCGTTTGGAGTGATGGGAGTCGCCCTCGGAGGATTGTGGCGGCGCAAAACCACAAGTTGGGCTGTTTCGATTAGTTTGGGTGGGCTAATTGGGACTTTTGGCTTCTTTTTTCGGTTGTGGCTATTATCAGCCTTGGTAGGTCAAGATCTATGGGTTTACATCACCGCCCAAGTTACAGACATGGTGGAATGGGTATTTGTGAAATTCGGTTGGCTGAGTGTGCCGAGTTTAAATACGATTCAGGCGATCGCCGCAGGCATGATTTTAGTTAATAATATTATCTATTTATTCGTAGTACATTTAGTAGCTTTGCTGTTGTTAGATCGTTTAGGAAATCCAATTCCCAGACCACCGCGTTGGGTACAAATCTTGATTGATTACGAAGAATAATTATGGGCATTGGGCATGGGGAATTGGGCATGGGGCATTGGGCATAGCGCATTGGACACTGGACACTGAGCGTAGTCGAAGTGTACCCAAATATCTGGCAAATAACAAATAACTAAATAACAAATAACCCTTCGACTACGCTCAGGGAACCGCCATTCCCAATTCCCAATTACCAATTCCCAATTACCAATAACCAACTATGATTAACATTTATACCCAAATTGAACAAGGTCAAAAGTGGCTGGAACGCTATCGAGGAAAAAAACCGATATTTGCCTGCATTTTAGGATTTACAGACACAGGCCTAATTCCCGGTATTTCCGCAGCAGGTGCAACCCCGCGCGATCGCCAATTTACCTGTTTAGCAGACGCAGAATTCCTATACAACGGCCCCCAAACCCAGCCCCAATATCCCCTACCACCCCTAGAAGCAGGCGCATCTCCCGTACTCATATCTCGCGCCGTAGTCGAGGCTTTGGACATTCCCCTTTACCTATTTAACGCTGGTTTGCCCTTGGTTCTTCCCGTACCTGCGATCGATTTAGGCGGCACCCCAGCCAAATGTCTCACTTCTGGGAATGCTTTAGAACTCGAAACAGTCAAACATTTGCTGGAACAAGGATTAATTTGGGGTGCTAAATTAGCTGCTAAAACCAATGATAGCTACCTCATTTTAGGGGAGTGCGTGGTTGGGGGCACGACTACGGCCTTGGCTGTATTAATGGGTTTAGGTATAGCTGCGGCCGGGAAAGTTAATAGCAGTCATCCTCAGTGCAATCACGCTCAAAAATTGGCTGCGGTGACAACAGGACTCAATATTGCTAACTCGAAATTTGAAGGAAAAAAAATGTCTCCTCTCGAATTAGTAGCGGCTGTGGGCGATCCGATGCAGATAGTAACGGCCGGAATGGCGATCGCAGCAAGTCGAACCTGTGGCGTAATGCTAGCTGGTGGCACCCAAATGCTGGCAGTTTACGCTTTGATGAATGCTATAGCCCACGAATATCATCTTATATGGAATCCAGAACAAGTCGTGGTGGGGACTACGGGATGGGTGGCTGAAGACCCTACAGGGGATACCATAGGTCTCGCTAATGATATCGGTGGTGTACCTTTGTTAGCTGCACAGCTAAGTTTTGCAGGTTCTCGCTACCCACAATTGCAAGCTTACGATCGCGGATATGTGAAAGAAGGTGTCGGCGCGGGCTCATGTGCGATCGCATCCCATCTCATTGCAAATTGGAATTCCCATCAACTTCTAGAAGCCGTTGAAGTTTTAGCCTCGAAGTGTGAAATTTAATAGACATCTGGCATAATTATTGTGGAACAGGCATCTTGCCTGTTCAAAACCTGCTTTTTAGGAGATGTCTAATAAAAGGAAAAAGAAACACCCATCCCCCATGCCCAGCGTCACCTCCAGAAACCTGAGAAAGGCTATAGTCTATCTTTGTGACAAAATTCTTCTTGACAGCAACTGTTCTTCTAAGGCGGCAATTCGATTATAAGCTGCTGTTAACTGAGCTGTTAGACGCTGGATTTGAATCTCGGAAGTCAGTTCTTTTTCTAGATTTTGAGAATTCTTGTCAAAGTAACTATCATCTAACAGGATGTCTTTGTGATCCATCATCCCACCAAGACCACTATAGTTTTGATAAGATGAAATCATGTCAGTTCCTTCCATTCTCGATCGCTCGTTTTTTTTCTGGGCTAGCTTACTCTCATTCGTTGACTGCAATAAAGTTTCATTCAAATTTTCGATAAGTTTGTACAGAGCATCCACTCGTTGAGTCAATAGTGATACTTGTTGACGAAGCGCTTCCATAAAATAATCCTGTGTATGTTAAGTTATATGTCTACATCTTAAGCAACTCTTGACATAACTACGATTTATCACTATATTATTTAATTTTTGAGCCAAAAGCTGTGCTACCAACTTCCATTAGTCGATCGCACCAAGGATGACTGAAGCTGATCCGGGCTGAAACCATCTCAAACCAGCAGCCAGAATTGCATCTTTTTCCCTCCTTCCTGCTTCTGCTATACTACAAATATTTAGAAAAGCGCATTCAAAAGTGAAACGAAGGTCTTTGCTATTGGGGACAGCAACCCTAACATTAAGTCAATTGGCGGCAGGGTGTGACTCGAAGCCTAGTCTCAAAATTCGATCGCTCAAAAATGCAATTCCAGCCCAACTCGTCAGTAAGTTTAGCCGGGATGCAAAGCCATCTTCAGTTTTGAAGGTAACTCAGTCAGCACAATTAACAGAATTGTTCGCCCTGTTGCAAGATTGGAAACGACTTCCCCAATCCAAAGATCAAGCTGACTTAGTGATGCTAGGAGATTACTGGCTGACTTTAGCGATTCGGCAAAAATTGATTAAGCCCATTGATCCAAAGAAATTTTCTAATTGGCCACAAATTCCCGAAAGATGGCGAACGCTAGTAAGGCGCAACGATGACGGTCAATTAGACCCAAAAGGTAAAATTTGGGCGACACCTTACCGTTGGGGAAATACAGTAATTGCCTATCGAACCGACAAATTCAAGGATTTGGGATGGACTCCCACGAATTGGAGCGACCTGTGGCGTGAGGAATTGCGCGATCGTATTTCTCTACCAAACAACGCCAGAGAAGTCATTGGTTTAACTTTAAAAAAATTAGGCAAATCCTACAATACCCAGCAATTAGATCAAGTTCCCAATCTCAAAACAGAACTAACCAAATTAAATCAGCAAGTTAAACTTTATAGTTCCGATGCTTACCTGCAACCTTTGATTTTAGGTGATACTTGGTTAGCTATCGGTTCATCAGCAGACGTGCTACCGCTATTGCAAACTCAGAAAGACATAGCCGTAGTAATTCCAGTTTCTGGAACAGCACTTTGGACAGACTTGTGGGTAGAACCAGTTTCGGGAAATGCAGTACCTTTAGTACAAGAATGGATAGATTTTTGTTTAAAACCTTCGATTGCGCCTCAATTATCTTTGCTGAGTAAAGTTAGTTCGCCGATAATTGTCGGCATGAAGCCAGAGGATTTACCAGCAGATGTTCGCACTAATCCTGTATTATTGCCCGATGCCAAAATTCTAGAACGTAGCGAGTTTTTACTGCCTTTTGGGGAAACTGGAATTGCACAATATCGATCGCACTGGCAAGCAATGCGGAAGCTCAATTGACACTCCCCGCCGTAAACGGCTAGGATTCTTCATTCACAGGGAGATGCCTTGTAAAAGCAGTGCCTTTACTCGGCCTTACTCTCCCTCCTGAAGCAGTAACGGTATGCCCTACCGCCAAAATTCGTAAACCTTCATCCCGAATATTCTGAGCAGCGTTAATGTCTCTATCGTGGTTTTCTCCACATTTAGGACATTGCCAACTACGAATATCCAAACTCAAGCTATCCACGCGATTTAAACAGTTATTACAAGTCTTAGAACTGGGATAG
>REAP01000126.1:0-1889 GCA_004294385.1 Oscillatoriales cyanobacterium
CTCAAGTCGGGATGGGGAATCGCCACGACTCTAAACGGACGCTGAGGGATTGTCAGACTACTTCGGTAGCAAAACCCGATGAAGCGTCAAGAATCACCGTACCTTTAGGCCGGTGAGTATTTCAAAGAACCTCGTCTGTACCAGAGTAGACCGATCGCCCCTGTCGCGACGCCCCCTCCTATGGCAGGGCTGTTTCATTCTCTTGTAGGGGCGGTGCCAAGAGTGCCCGCCCCCATCCCTGAAACACATACAAAATCGTGGACGAAGAGGGTAGGCCCGCACCGTCCACTACCCCTACAAAATGATGATTTGTCTGAGAATGAAACAGCAGAATCTGGAGGGCAAAATAGAGCAGCCTGATGAAGTCTACATCACAGTCCAACCGGGGCTCTGGACTCATGCCTTCTTGAACAAATGTTTGATTTCGCTAAGCTTCACAGTTATGGTGACTTCTCACGAATCATATAGGACTGCTATATGCTCACCAATCGGTAGTCCGCTTTACAACAATCCGGGATCGCAAGGTGTTAATTTTGGAAGATAACCAAAACTTTTATCCAGGGTTCCCCAGCAGTTATGGCTCAAATTCTTGACCCACTACCCTCTGACGCCGACAGCAAAATTCTCTGTTGCTACGTCAACGCCACAAGTCAAATTCAAATTGCTCGTATCACCAACATTCCTAGCTGGTATTTTGAGCGAGTGGTATTTCCTGGACAACGCTTAGTGTTTGAAGCGATGACAGCAGCATTACTGGAAATTCACACTGGGATGATGGCCAGTGCAATTTTGTCTGATACAATTCCTTGCGATCGCCTGCAAATTAACGAAGGCCCCTATTCTGCCATCAATGGTAGCAGATCTCGACCGGAAACTGCGATCGATCGCACTTCAAGTACAGCCCGCCCCAAATCTAGAGAAATCTCAGAACCTTTGACAGTACCTGCGCTAACAGCGGTTGATTGAGGTGGGACTTCAATTTTGGGATTCTGATGATAGCTAATAAATTTTCCATTTAACAAACAAACCTTGTACAAAATCTGCTCTTAGTTTAACCGAATTTGTAAGAGCAGATTTTTTACTGTTGACTTCTTCCTTCTTCTTTAAATCCGTTAAATCCGTTAAATCCGTTACATAATCCGTTGCCGAACTTCCTTCTTATGTCAGTACAACCGATTGAATCACTATCCTCAACTCCCATATTTGAGCCTGCACTATTCCGGCTTTCTCCCTTGATTAGAATCACGCTGTTGAGTTTGTACGCAGCTTTGACAATTCCCTTACCTTTTTTGTCGGAAGCAACATCTGCACCAGTTTCTCCTCATCTAATGTGGGCGGGAATTGTTGTCGGTGCTGTGGGTTTGTATGGCGTACTCAGTGAAAGAGTAATTTTAGATGATCGGGGAATTCAAGTAACATATCCTAACTGGTTTCCCAAAATATTTCGCAAAGGTTGGTCACTACCTTGGACGGAGGTGAAAGCTCTCAAACCTCGATCGACTGGTCAAGGTGGTTTAGTTTATTATTTTTTGAGTCATTCGGGTGAAGGTTATTTGCTACCAATGCGAGTGGCTGGATTTGCTAAGTTAGTTCGTTTAGTTGAAGCAAAAACCGGGATTGATACTACAGATGTTCGCCCTCTCTCTCAGCCTTGGATGTATTTGATTTTGTTGGGATGTACGCTGTTATTGCTGTTGGTTGATGGGTGGACGATTGTCACTGCGATCGGGTTAAAAAATTAACTGTTCGCTGTTGACATACCTCCGTTCACTGAGCGGAGTCGAAGTGTCATGGCCAAGTAGGCATTTCGACTTCGCTCAATGGCCAAGTAGGCATTTCGACTTCGCTCAATGGCCAAGTAGGCATTTCGACTTCGCTCAATGGCCAAG
>REAP01000126.1:1895-15169 GCA_004294385.1 Oscillatoriales cyanobacterium
CGCTCAATGGCCAAGTAGGCATTTCGACTTCGCTCAATGGCCAAGTAGGCATTTCGACTTCGCTCAATGGCCAAGTAGGCATTTCGACTTCGCTCAATGACCTAGCAGGCATTTCGACTTCGCTCAATGGCCAACCCTCAACGAGTAGCAATCATTCCCGTTTGACGTGCGTAATCAAACAGTCCGCCGGCATCAATGACTGGGCCTACTTCTCCCAAAGGTTTGAGATCATAAGTGCGATCGAGAGTATGGTTGATAATTTGCCCTGCTGTAAAGTCGATCGTCACTTCTTGGCCAGTCGCAAACACATCACAGAGTCGATCGCCCGACTCGATCGGATATAATTCACCAGTAGCCGAACAATTGCGAAAGAAAATTCGCGCATAGGACAAAGCGACTACGGCTTCCACACCAGCGGCCCCAAGAGCAATGGGAGCGTGTTCCCGCGAAGAACCGCAGCCAAAATTTTCGCCCGCAATGATAATCTGATAGCGGGTTTTCATTGCACCCGGTTCCATAAACTTACCATAGCGATCGGGCAACCCAATCATCGCGTAACTTCCCAATTTCTCGTATTCGTCGGGCTTCGAGGGAACCAAAGTCAGGTATTCGGCTGGGATAATTTGATCTGTATCGATGTTGTCATCTACTACAAAAATTTGACCGCTAATTAGTTTACTCATAGTTTATTTTCTGTTAGCCTCCGAGATGCTTTTGTGATGATTTTGAAGTCAGATATCTATATTAACCTGGGAGTGAGAGTGCTAATCTGTATGGGTAAAAATTCAGTTCCGAAAGTTTTTGTCAAAAATTAATAGATTGCTAAGCATCAAAATATTTCTATGGTTAATATAGTAGATGATATTGCGCGACAAGCTCGCGAGGGTTCAGTCGCAGCAATCATTCAAATCCTTAACGACCAACTCGCAGAGATTGGAGTTAGAACTAGAGCCGTGTTTGCAGATGGGGTGCTACAACTGCTATGTGAAGCTGCAACAGCCGATTTACTAGAACAGTCTAGCTTGGTCGATCGCCTCACGCAAATTTTGGAGCAACTTTCGCCCCAGAATATTCGCCGAGTCCAAATCAACAGCCGGCTTGTCCGAGAACATCAACTGCTGTGGCTGGAAGAAATTAGTCGTGACCCGGAAAATCAACTTCTGTGGTCTCAAGAAATTAAACTGAGAAGAGTCTATTTTTGGCAACGTTTCGCGATCGACCAAAAAGAACGCCAAGGCCACAAACCAGCTTTGCCCAAAATGACCACCCATCATCGATTGTCCATGCAGGAACCGCGACAATTTCAGCGCGGAATTATCGGCGGAGTCAGCCTCAGCCTGTTGTTACTCATCGCCCTCGTAGCCATCTACAAGGCGCTCAATTCCCCATCGCCAAACAGCACAGTCGCTACCACCCAAGCAGTGACGACTCCGATTCGCCCGCCAAGCCCACAGAAAATTGCCCAGGTGAACTCAGACTCTTTTGCACAAGCAGTGCGACTGGCCGAACAAGCCGCCACAGAAGGTAAAACAGCACAATCTCGCGAAGATTGGTTAGTTGTGGCTGCTAAGTGGCAGCAAGCTTCTGATTTAATGGCCACAGTGCCATCGAAACATCCCCGCTACACAACGGCAGCCAACCGGACAGCACTTTACGATCAAAATAGCAAAAAAGCCCAACAGGAAGCACAAAAAAAGTAAGTAGGGACACGGCAATGCCGTCTGCTCATTTCCGCTGGAAAATTTAAAATTTCGTGATGCCGATCACTCGGTAGGTAGATTTCGATCACAAAAAATTTTTGCTAAAATCACAGACTGAAATAGGAAACATCACAGGTTATGGAGAGGGGCGTCACCAAGCAGTGACCAAAAAAGCTGGATAATGATAGCCTCTATCTTTGCATAGATCGCAGACTCAAACATCTTAAAATATAAGGCTTGACAGCCATGACAAATTATCAGGGAAGTCAAGATTGTGAGCCGATCGACCGATCGCCCTCAGAGTCTTGTACGTTACATCTAGAACCAATCACTGAACCAAGATCAATCCAAAAATTTCTGGATCGAATCATGCAGTACCGGGTCGATCCAGCTCAAATAGGGTGGCAAATTTGCCAAATAATTGCGACAAACTCTGATGAAGAAACGCTGCTGCTGGAAATAGCAAACACTTTAGGAACCGCTTGTCAAGCAGACTACTGTTTGGTTACTGCTGTGACTGACAATCAAATCGCAATTCCGAATACTGGTTGGGTAATCTTGGGCGATCGCCCAAATTCCACAATTGTTTCTGATCCCACCACGGTTTTAAATGAAATAACCAGGTTCAACTCCCCCGATCGTTCGATCGAATATCCCTTTTTCCTCAATTTACTCGCAGACGGTGAGATGGTAGCGATCGCCGACATTCAAGATTGTGAGACAACCAACGCGCCCAACTCCCCTGCCTTATCCCTTCCTTTCCCGGCGATTTTGGCATCGCCAGTGCGATTTGGCGGCGCGATCAATGGGATGATTATTCTTGGGAAATTGCAACCCCACGAGTGGTCTGCTACCTCGCGCCAGTGTCTAGAGCTAGTCTCAGGTGCGATCGGTTCCGCCATTTCCCACATTCAAAAAAATCAACAAATTACCAACTTAAACCAACAGTTACAACAACAAGCTAAATACAAAAATCTCCTCAGTAGTGTTGTCAAAGAACTCAACACAAATTCAGAAATCGATCTAATTTTGCAGCAGGTGATTGAAACTACCGCCAACACCCTGGAAGTAGATCAAGCTCAAATCCTGCTATTGAAATATACAGAACCACTGTGGAAAACTCGCTCTCCAAATCAAACTCCCAAAGCAAAAATCACGTCAATTTGTACATATCAGAAAAAAAAAGATCGAGCTAAATCGGCAATTGAACAAAGCGAAGTTAGTCAAGAAATATTCACCTCTCAAACCAAAAACAAAAATAAAACTACTAATTCAAAGTCCAAACTTACAAATTCAAAATCCAACAATCTACCAGATATTTGGATATCGCAATCTAGCTTGTTCCAGTCAGCATTCAACAGCGCACCCGAATCCTTTGCCCTTGCTGATGCGGACGAAGTAATCATCAAAGAACAGCAACACGTAGTAAAACTCTTGAAACTTCAGGACAGTCGCGCCTTAGTGATAGTGCCCCTACTCGATCCCAGGGAACAGAAAACAATCCTGGGTTTCTTAGTTTTGCAGCAGTCAGAACCTCGCACTTGGCAACCTGAAGAATTAGAAGTTCTGGAATTAATCGCTGCTCAAGTCAGTACGGCAATGCTCCAAACTCAGACATTCAAAGAAATGCAAGCTCTTGTCGAAGACAGAACCGCTCAGTTGCAGCAAAGTCTAGATATCCAAGGGGAGTTATACGAACAATCTGCCAATCAATTAGAGCAACTGCGTAAGTGGAAGCAGATTAAAGACGAGTTTCTTGATGCTGTGAATCACGAATTACGCACCCCTTTGACAATCATGAAGCTGGCAATTGTGATGCTCAAAAAACCTGAACAGCCAGCGACGAGTCAGGCTAAGTATCTCGATATTTTAGAGCAAAAGTGTTTTCAGGAAATCGCTCTGATTGAAGATTTGCTGACGCTAAAGCAGTTTCAGACTCCGCAACTTCCTATTTGTCCACTCCAGATTAATCTCCAGCATTTAATTCAAGATTTGGTTCGGGATTTTGAGCAAAAGCCGGAACATCAGACATTGACTCTGAAGGTGAAATTGCGGAAGTCATTACCTCCCTTGGAAAGCGACCGGGACAGCCTCAAGCGGATTTTGCTGGAACTGCTGACGAATGCTGGCAAATACTCGGCTTCTGGAACTGTGGTAGTTTTGGAGGTGTCTGCGGGCGTGGCCGGCCATATTGTGTTCAGTGTCTCTAATTGTGGGCGCGGCATTTCTGCTGCTGATTTGCCACACATCTGGGAAAATTTCCGTCGCGGGACTGGTATAACTCGCGAAGTCATTCCGGGTATGGGTCTGGGTCTGGCTCTGGTAAGGTGTTTAGTAAAGCACTTGAATGGTAGTATTGACGTTTATAGCTGTCCGTCCGAGGGTTCTGAAGGTGATGAGTTGTGCCGTACATCTTTTACTCTGACTCTGCCAGTTTTGAATCATCGGTAAAACTGGAAATGTATTAGTTGACAGTTGACAGTTGACGGTTGACGGTTGACAGTTGACAGTTGACAGTTGACGGTTGACAGTTGACAGTTGACAGTTGACAGTTAATTGTTAATTATGTCAGTGAACAGTTAACAGTGAACAGCTAACAGCTAACAGCTAACAGTCAACAGCTAACAGTGAACAGCTAACAGTCAACAGCTAACAGTGAACAGCTAACAGTGAACAGCTAACAGTCAACAGCAATTCGATCGCCTATATTATGCTCACAAAAGCTGCACTTAAGACCCTGCGTTGGCAACGTTCTCAATATTCGCCGCTAGCACGACAAATAGATGTTTTTGCAGCGGCGGCAAAGTTTATATTTTGTTTGTGGTGGGATGGACTACTGCGAAATAAATCTGCCCATACCAGAAGAATTCGTGCTCATTGGTTGGTCAATACTTTGTTGGATTTGGGGCCAACTTTTATTAAAATCGGTCAGTCTCTCTCGACTAGGGCCGATTTGTTACCACTTGAGTATGTCAAGGAACTCGAACAATTGCAGGATCGGGTGCCTGAATTTAGTTCCGAAGAGGCGATCGCCCTTGTAGAATCAGAGTTGGGCAAAGATATCTATGCTTTGTATCGCGATTTTGACCCATTGCCGATCGCAGCGGCAAGTCTCGGACAGGTGCACAAAGCTAGACTACACACCGGAGAAGACGTGGTTGTCAAGGTGCAGCGTCCCGGATTAGAAAAATTATTTGACTTGGATGTGAAGGCCGTTCGCCAAGTGATGAATTTATGCAATAACTATTTTCCTTGGATTCGCAAGTACGATTTGGAATCTATTTATCATGAATTTTTTAAGATTTTATATCAAGAAATTGATTATATACAAGAAGGTAAAAATTCCGATCGCTTTGGTGCTAATTTTCTAGGATATCCTCGGATTATTGTCCCAAAAGTTTATTGGCGATACACTACCAAAAAAGTGCTAACTGTACAATATGCTCCCGGCATTAAGGTAGATGACCGCATTAGTTTAGAAGCGATTGGAGTAGATATTTCCAAGCTCAATCAACTCGGAATTTGCTGTTACTTGAAACAGTTGTTACTCGATGGTTTTTTTCAAGCTGACCCCCATCCGGGAAATTTGGCAGTGACTGAAGATGGTAGCTTGATTTTTTACGATTTTGGGATGATGGCAGAGGTCAAGTCCCTGGCGAAGGACGAGATGGTCAAGACTTTTTTTGCTGTGATGAGAAAGGATACTGATGAGGTATTGGATACTTTAATTGCGATCGGCTTAGTTGAGCCAATGCCGGATATGATGCCGGTACGCAGACTAATTACTTTTCTGTTGGATAAGTTTATTGATAAACCGATCGACTTTCAAGCCTTTAATGAGATTAAGAACGAACTTTACATCATGTTCGAGCAGCAACCGTTTCGTCTGCCTGCACAAATGATGTTTATTGTCAAGTCACTGACAACCCTCGATGGCATTGCTAGAACTCTCGATCCAGACTACAATTTCATAGCATCAGCTCAGCCTTTTGTCAAGAGTATTGCTATCAGTAAGGGTCGGGGAAATGCGGTAGGAGAACTGGCAAGACAAGCGCGAGATTTTATTAGATATAAGTTGCAGCAGCCTAGTAAATCGGAAGTTTTGTTCAAACGTTTAGAGCAGCGGATTCAAGATGGCGAGTTGCAAATTAGAGTGCGGAACATAGAGAGCGATCGCGCCCTGAAACGCATTCATTTAGCCCTAAAAACTCTGATTTATGCCTGTTTGACTGGTTTTCTACTGCTGGCGGGGACAGTGCTGCTGGTAGGCGGATATCGCAGGGAGGCGATCGCCACTTTTGGTTTGTCAGGATTCGGTAGTTTGTTTTTGGTGCATTCTTTGTTAGATTTGTTTATTAAAGAAAAACTTGATAAATTAGCGGAACAATAAATATACTTGGGAATTGGGCATGGGGAATTGGGAATTGGGCATGGGGCATAGGGCATAGGGCATTGGGCATAGGGCATTGGGCATTGCCGTTTCTGACCTTGTTCTTTTTGAACTTACAGTTAACAATAACCTGATCCGGGCGATCGGGTAGCTGCTATTTATCTCGATCGCTGCCAACAACAATTATAAAGGTAAAACAGCCGAAAGCTTTACTCATACCAGTGAATCCAAACATACCAATTAAACGACAGCCGTCTTCAATTATCGAACTTTCTGGGATTTGTAGTTCTTTTGGGCGATCGTAAAACCGGGAAAGGGCGATCGCTTCATCGTCATCTTGCTGAGCTTGTTGCGATTGTTGGTAGCGACGCAAAACAGCTTGAATATTGCACTTAGAGACTGGTTCGCCCAAGATTTGGGAGAGACTTCGCCACAAATGGGAACCCACTTGTTTGATGTAGTCATATTCGTAACCTAGCTGCTGGGCAATTTCCGAGTAGGAATGTTCCTCCCAAGCTTCCAGAAATACAGCAGATTGTAAATCGTTGAGTTTTTGTCCGTGGTTAGCTGCTTGTAAAAGGCGATCGACTATGGCCAGCGCTTCTTGTCCTCTCATCACCACTACCTTGACTGATTATTTTAGGTTTACTGGCTTCTAACCCGCTTGCCAGTAACCTTTGAGGAAACCTTACAGAAACTTTACAAAAGCAACTCACTTTTTCTCACTGACAGTGCGATCGGGCTTCGGTTATCAATTAAATAACCAGCTTTTAAAAGCAGTCGCCAAGGTGCTTTCATTATCGCTCCCTGAGCGGAGTCGAAGGGTCTTAACCACCTTGGCGGTTGCCATATAAAAGCTGTACTTACTTGAGGTAAATTATGGCTATTAATCATAAAGTTCCCTATTTCAATCAAGAAGATAACGAGATTGAAGGTTGGCGCACCTGCGGTCCTACGAGTGCAGCAATGTGCTTAAAGTATTTTAATGTTGCAGATTTAGGTTCCTTCCCACAGTACGAAGATGATGTTAAAAAACGTTTTGATAGACTTGGCATAGATCACGGTTCTCCAGATGGAATCAGGAGGTTGTTAGAAGGTTTAGGGTTAAGAGATAATCTGACATTGAAGGGAAGCCTCTCAGACATTACTCGATCTCTTGATTCTGGTGAAATATGTATATTGCATGGCTATTGGACGAAGCCTGGTCACATTTTGGTAATTCGTGGTTATAACGACGACGGTGACTTTTTTGTCAACGATCCACATGGAGAATGGAACTACACTGAGTATAGTGTGAATTCAACAGTTTCACCAGATAACAAAGGTGAAAATAAACTATACAGTCGCAGGTTGATCTCTTCCGGTGCTAATGCCTTTAACTGGCCGGATGCTTTGGATTTTTATAGGAATTGGGATAGTAACAAGATCGAATCTACTGCAACAATGTGGCTACATAGAGTTTCTATTCAGCAACGACCAGGCTCTAACCCCAACGATATTCCAGAAGTAAAAGAAGATGTATCAAAACTTGGGGAAATATTGAAAAATAGGCTAGTGATTAAGTTGGACAAACTCACTGCTGACAAGGAATTAGTTCGGGAAATCCAACGCCGACTTAATGCTATTGGTCTACTGCAATTATCTGATGTAAATGGAATTTTTGGAAACGTTACTAAGAATGCGCTAACTCGTTTTTGTGATTCAGAGTTCCTCAACAACATGAACACTGGCTCATTTGGACCGACATTTTTCCAAAAACTTATGGATCGCCGGGGTACGCCTAATGTACCTTCTTTTCCGATCGATCCGCCTGGTTCTTTGCCGAATAAACTTGCGATCGCACTTCAATTCACCTTGAAATGGGAAGGAGGCTATGTCGATCACAAAGATGACTTAGGCGGGCCGACAAACAAAGGTATTACTCATAGAAATTATGACACCTACAGGATTGCCAAAGGACTCCCCACCAAGGATGTGCAGTTTATTGAGGAGGCCGAAGTGATGGAAATCTACTCCGAGATGTATTGGAAACCTTCTGAGGCTGATTCAATGATATTGTCTCTAGCTATAGTGCATTTTGATACTGCTGTCCTTTTTGGAGTAAGCGGTGCTGTCCAGTTTTTACAGGAAGCATTAGGAGTTGGCGTTGATGGAATTTTTGGGCCGCAAACTGAAACTGGACTGCGAGCTAACAATAACAAAGAAATAGCCTTGAATATTATCGATGGAAGAATTGCTTACCATCGCAAGAGAGTTGAGGAAAACCGTTCTCAGGATGTCTTTTTGCAGGGTTGGGTGAACCGTGCTAATGACTTGAGAGAGTTTATCACAGGGCTGTAGAGAAAAACCGAACTAAATTCGGCAAAAAGTCTGTTCGTTAATTGACGAGCGATCGCATCTGTTTTTAAAGCAAGGTGCGATCGCTTCTCGTCTAAAATTAGGTTAAACTTAATTCAAGCCAAAATATCAACACATCGATTATGGCAACCCAAAATCAAATTCTCGAACAACTCAAAATTTTAGAAGCACTTTATAATCGAGGCGAAGTAAGTGAAGTCCTAGAACTTTCGCTATCCAAAATCATCGCCCACGAAATTGCTATTGCTAAACAACAAGCCACAGAATTAGAAAGTGATTTACAGCAATTTGAAACTCAGTATCAAATGCCATCTCTTGAATTTTACCAGAAATTTAGGGCTGGAGAATTAGGAGATGATATCGATTTTGTCGAGTGGAGTTCTTTCTATCAAATGTCATGTTCTGTTCGAGAACGCTTGCAAATTCTTCTCTCTAACTCCCAAGCATGATATCAGCCCAGTATATCACAGAAATTAAAGCTAAATTACTAGCAAGCCCTGCTTTCAGCTCTGTTGTAATTGTTAAAGAACGAACTTTGCTCGAAAGTGGATATTTTCGCGCTCGATTAACCCTCAGAAATGGAGATTTTTTAGAAGTTGTGGAATTTTTCACCGTTATCGATAATCGTTGCATCACGGAAAGTTATCGATATCAGTGGATGGATGCAACTCAGCAAAGTTTACGGAAGCGCTGGGATAATGTCGAACATTTCCCGAACTTACCCAATTTTCCTCATCATGTTCATATTGGAGAAGAGTCAAATGTTGAACCTAGCTGTTCAATAAATATTCTTGAGTTGATTGATTTCATAGAAACAATTAACAGTTAACTATCAATACATAGATTATGGCAAACTAACATCAAAAGGAGTGGATTACCGATCGCCCTTTTGAGCCAACATTGCCTTAGCCTGATTCCACAACTCGTCTAACTCTTCTGGGGAACAATCCGACAAAGGTCGATTCCCTTCGGGATAGCTCCGCTTCACGCACTTCCCCTCCACTAACGCAAACCGTTCCACAAACCGCTGATTGGTTCCCTGCAAAGCTTCCGACGCATCTAACCCGTACCAGCGCGACAATTGAATTAACACAAACATAATATCTCCCAATTCCGACTGCTGCGCGGCTTGATCCTCGTGTTTGAGAGCGTGTTCAAATTCTGCCATTTCTTCATGAAACTTATCCCAAACACCGTCCACACTGTCCCAATCAAAACTAGCTTCCGCAGCTTTTTGTGAGATTTTCATCCCCGCTGCGATCGGAGGCAAAGTGCTAGCATAACGCTTCATTTTAGCAGCTAAAGTCGGAGTTTTACCAGTTTCACCTTTTTCTGCTGCTTTGATTTTGTCCCAGTTTTCATTAACTTCATCGACGCTGTTAATCTCAACATCGCCGAAGACGTGGGGATGACGGCGAATCAGTTTTTCGGCAATTCCGTCGGCGATTTCCGCGAGGGTAAATTGACTGGATTCGCTGGCAATTTGAGCTTGGAGAACTACTTGTAAAAGTAAGTCGCCCAATTCTTCAACAATCGCATCTTTTTCCCCACGGCGAATCGCATCGGCGGTTTCATAAGCTTCTTCGATGATGTGCGGAATTAGAGTTTGGGGAGTTTGAGCTAAATCCCAGGGACATCCGCCGTCTGGATCGCGCAATTTGGCGACAATTTCGATTAAGCTTTGGATTGCTGTGAGCGATCGATTTTGAGAATTAGACATCATAATTCACCTTTTATAGCATTTGTACCCTGAGCACTTCGGCGTAGTTTATCCTGAGCCCTTCGACTACGCTCAGGATAAACGCAGTCGTTGGGCTCAGCATAAACGCAGTCGAAGGGCTTTATTACTTCTTCTTTCTTTGTACCCTGAGCACTTCGGCTACGCTCAGCATAAACGCAGTCGAAGGGCTTTATTACTTCTTCTTTCTTTGTACCCTGAGCACTTCGGCTACGCTCAGCATAAACGCAGTCGTTGGGCTTTATTACTTCTTCTTTCTTTGTACCAGCGAAGTCGAAGGGCCTTCTTCCTTCTTCCTTCTTCCTTCTTCCTTCTTCCTTCTTCCTTCTTCCTTTTTGAATCTTTTGTAAGCGGAGCCGCCCCAATCGCTGAGGTAGTGGCTCATCGCGCCCAATTCCAAGCCGATGTAAACAGCTAAAAGTTCGATCGGGTGTTGGACGATCGATCGCCAACAACCCAAAACGACATCCTGCCAATTCCCAGCTAAGTTGCCAATTTTTTCGGCAATTACCAATCCCAATATCCCTACAACTGCGATCCAGGTAGCGAGGTACAAGATTCGCAAAGCAGTGCCAATCAGAGGCCCGTGGGACACTAAAGAGCGGTGGCGCAGGTTTTTTTGGTACGGAAGCCAAATCAGTTTGAACCATCCCCAGCGTTGATACTGACAAGAGTAGATATCCAAATCTGGGCCAAACATCAGCCCGCCGAATAAAAAGCTACCAGACACCAGCAAAGTCAGATTGCTGCTTTGAGTCTGAGCAAAAGTCAGGGCTGCGACAAAGGGCAAAGTCCACAGGGTAATGCGATCGTGAGTACGGCCAGAGGGCATTTCAAGTTTCTGATTTTTTTAGTTGATTTTTTTGAGACACTGTGATATGATAAATCCTTGTAAGCGCAAATGGGTGATTAGCTCAGTGGTAGAGCGCCTGCTTTACACGCAGGATGCCGTAGGTTCAAATCCTACATTACCCATCAGATGACTGAATATCAACAGCACCGGAATGATGGAGGAGACGGCAATACCGTGTCCCTACACTGTTATTTTGGGTAGGGACACTCCAAGAGCCCATTGGTGTCAACTTAAGCTTTTAGTCCACCAGTCCTCCCAACCGCCCGGTAGTCCGCCAGGGGTTGAAACCCCTGTCTAATACCTCGATCGAGGACTTTAGCTTTGAGACAGGGAATTCATTCCCTGTCGGACTATCGGTTTTACCTGATTGTTGACACCAATGGGCATTGCCGTCTCCTAATTTCTCAATTCAACATTTTGTGGCGGATGTCAAAAAGTTGGCACTCTATGCTGGAAAATAAATTAATTGATTTTCCTTTTTAGAATCCTGATATATGAAGCCGAAAATAACTAGCCCGATCGCGTGGCAGCAAGCTGAACTTTTGATGCAGCCAGCCTTAATCCGAGTGCTCGACAACATCCGCAAACAACTAGAAGAGTCGGTTTGGACAGGGACTTACCAAGAAGTACACACTCCTTTTCCTGGCTATCAATTAATTTTAGAGCGACAAGGTGAACAAAGGTCGATCGATATTTGGGAACTTTGTTATCGAGTCTGTTTTGTGAACTACCAACCAGCCCACTCCGATATGCAAAACCAGGAAGTTGTAATTGACACTCTTTTGATTGATGAGGATACTGGCGATGTAGATTGGATGCGTCTGGATGCTAAAACTAGACAAGTGATACAGGAAGTATTCGCAAATTTAGCTCATTAGTCATTAGTCATTAGTCATTAGTCATTAGTCATTAGTCATTAGTCATTAGTCATTAGTCATTAGTCAGTTGTTTGTTGTCCATAGTCATTAGTTATTAGTAGCAGATAACCGTCAACTGACAACTAACTGTCAACTATCAACCGTCAACCGTCAACCGTCAACCGTCAACAAAATTTTATGATTCAAGAATTGCACGATATTCAAACATCCTCCGATGCTATCTTTGCCGAATTAACAACCGGAGAAACTGTCGCAGTTAGTTTTGGGAATGATCCAGCCGCTATCACTGCGACTAAACAGAGTGTAGCTTTGTGCGATCGCACTCACTGGGGACGCATTCAAATCACTGATAGCGATCGCCTACGGTTTTTGCACAATCAGACTACCAATAATATCAACAAACTCCAACCAGGTCAAGGTTGCGATACAGTTTTCGTGACATCCACCGCGCGCACGATCGATCTCGCCACCGCCTATGCTACAGAAGATGCTGTACTGCTGTTAGTTTCTCCCAACCGCCGCCGACAATTGCTCGAATTGCTCGATCGCTATATTTTCCCAATGGATCGAGTAGAATTAACAGACTTAACCGATACAACTGTTGCTTTCAGTCTCCTCGGCCCAGAAAGCGGTAAGTTACTCGCACAAATCGGAGTTAGCGAACTCGAAAATCAACCCTATGCTACTCACAAATTAAGCAATATTGCAGGTATAGAAGTCCGAGTTGCTGTTGGTAGCGGTTTAGCGTCTCCTGGATACACCTTAATTGCGTCAGCCAAGGATGCAGCTAGCTTGTGGCAGGAATTAGTCAAAGCTGGGGCCGTACCAATGGGCGATCGCATCTGGGAACAACTACGAATAGAACAAGGCCGCCCCGCAGCAGATTTTGAGCTTACAGATGATTATAATCCCCTAGAAGCAAGACTTTTGCACACAATCACCTATGACAAAGGTTGCTACATCGGTCAAGAAACAATTGCTCGATTGAACACCTACAAAGGAGTCAAACAGCAACTTTGGGGCGTGCAATTAAGCGGATATGTTGCACCAGGTACTGTGGTGACACTTGGAGAGGAAAAAATCGGGAAACTTACCAGTACAACTGAAACCGAATCTGGTTTTTTTGGTCTTGCTTACATCCGCACAAAAGCTGGTGGTGAAGGATTGAAAGTACAGCTAGGAGAAATTAGTGGAGAAATAGTAAATCTGCCTTTTTTAAGCAGTTCTTTTTAGCCGCAAATAAACGCAGATAGAATTTATCTGCGTCCATCCGTGTTCATCCGCCGACATCTGCGGTTGCCCAAATCCATATAGTTATTTCCAGATAGTAAATAGCGATGCACTTAACTAAAATTAG
>REAP01000127.1 GCA_004294385.1 Oscillatoriales cyanobacterium
AGCGGTAGATCCGACAAACTCATCAAAATCGTAGGAACTTGACTACGAGAGAACGGGACAGACGGGGCTCGAACCCGCAACTTCCGCCGTGACAGGGCGGTGCTCTAACCAATTGAACTACTGTCCCTCGTGTTTGCCTTTTTTTCAGGCACAAATTCTATTATGCTTATAACCGTACCTTTTGTCAAGAGGTTTTTTGAACTTTTATTTTGAAGCCCAAAATCTGAGTCTCCTGCAACGGGCTGAAGTTGTTGTCACTCACCAAAATCAGACCTCTGCTACCATCGCCTAACACCGGGCCCAATGTCAACCCCTCAATGTTGTCTAGGGGAACTTTCAGGGTTTCAAAATCCAGCAGCAGCCGTTTTTGAGCGGGAGAAACCTCGCCCAGACGGGTTTTGAGGCTTTCGAGTCCTTCAATACGATCGCCCTTTTCCAGAGAAATCTCAAATAGTTTAACAACTGTTCCAGTTTCCAAGGAAAAAGCACGCTCTAAACTCACCAAGCGATTTTCGTCGATCGCCACTAAATCCACTAAACCATTGGTAGTTAATTTTCCCACAGGATTAGCGCCCGGTGGTAGCGGTTCGGTGATGTAGGCGAACGATCGCTCTAAATTGCCACTAGCGGCATCGTACCGCAAAATCCGGCACGGACTACCGCTTTGCAGCGAAGATACCGCACCATCTTGAATCAAGGCGTTTT
Organism: Oscillatoriales cyanobacterium; assembly: GCA_004294385.1. GTDB lineage: Bacteria > Cyanobacteriota > Cyanobacteriia > Cyanobacteriales > Microcoleaceae > Microcoleus. The sequence continues at coordinate 706 of REAP01000127.1, forward strand.
CGGTGGCTGTAAATAGATACTTGCGATCGGGCGTCAAAGTCAAGCTTTCAAATGCTAGATTGTTGCGGATGCCTTTAGTGCCTTTGTCGTCGGGCAAAAATAGGTCAGGAATTGGTAGAGTTTTCAGCAGCTTACCATCTAGGGAGAATTCTTTGATGAAAGGACTGATTGTGCGATCGACATCTCCCTCCGAAGACACAAACACGCTATTTCCAGTAAAAGCGATTCCTTCTGGATCTAAACTTAAGTTCGGAAAAGCTTTGCCGTTTTCATCTAGTAAAGTTGTAACACCAGTAAAAGCAATTTGCTCTTTTTCCAGTTTACCAGATTGCAAGTCTATTTTGAGAGAGTAGAAACGCGCCGGAGCCTTGCTACTGCGGTCATCAGAAATGGCATAATAAACTTGTTTATCAGTATCATAAGTAATTCCCGAAAGTCCACCAATTTCCGTACCCCCAAACAGAGAACCAGTCGGAAATATAGCCCTACCGATAAAATCTATTTGAGTAACAGCAAAAGATTTCGCTGACAGATTGAGCAAAATAACAGCAACCGCTGCTACCAAAAAACAGACAATAAATATAGTTGCTTTTGCCAGCTTTCGCATTTTCCGAATAAATACATTATTACCTATCTTTTTCCCTTTCTTCCTTCGCGCCCTTCGCGTCTTCGCGGTTCATTAAATCATAAATTCAAGGTTCATGATTTAGCAAAAAATTAGTCAACCAATCCTTAACCACATAAGTAGCACGACAATCATCCTCATTGTAGCGGACGATCGCCTCCAATATCGATCGATCGCCCGTTTTGAGCCAGTCATCGTACCAACAGACACACTGAGCACCATTCGCCTTAGCATCTCGCCACTCAAAACCCAGCCAGCGGGCTATGGGTTTAAGTGCGTAACTTTCGACCGGCATTATCGCTTTTTGGGTGACATATTTATGGATATCTACAAAGCGTTTGAGCACGGGTTTCCACAGATATGCTGGCGTGTTGTAAAGTTTTGCGAGTCGCTTGAAAGTCTTGACTTCATAGTCGCAAAAGTGGAAAATGGGAGCAATGGGATAAGTCCACATTAATTCTAAGAATTGTTCCCAAGCTACTCCTTCTTCTGCGGCACTTTCTGCCAAAAATTCATAGTATTTTTCTGTGTTATTATATCTGTCAATGACTAAGACTCCGTGCAGGTAATCTAGATTTAACTCTGGTTCTGCTTCAATATCGAAGTATAGTTCAATTGGTGCGATCGGCAAAAAGACAGATTGTGAATAAGGAATTGGTTTTTTGCGGAGAATCGGCGCAGGTATAGAAGGTGCAGCAGATTTATTTTCTGTAATCTTTGATCAACCGCTGTCACTGCCGAACCTCTATCTTTAACATCCGTTAAATCCATTACATAATCTGCAGCCGAACTTCTATCTTTAACATCCGTTAAATCCGCTACAAAATCCGCTGCCGAACCTCTTTCTTTGACATCCGTGACATCCGTTACATCCGTTACAAAATCCGTTGCCGAACTTCTTTCTTCCCGCACAAACGGCTGATTAAAAAAAGTCGATCGCGCTTGTTGCACCACATCCACAGCCACTCCCGCCACAAACTCAGGATAACTCGCTAATAAATCCGAATTAGCATTAGCCAGAGATTCTAAATCAGTCAATCCTAGAACTTTTAGTATAGCATATCGCTTAGCCGTAACTCCTGGCAATAGCGAAAGATGTTTAATCGATTCCGCTTCTGCGTGACAAGTATTATACCAACCGCAAAGAGTACACTTTTGCCGGGAAATAAAAACCTCCGGTTTATGCCGATTTTCTAACATCTCAATGCACTCATCCAAAATCTCGAACATCTGAGGCATTCGCTGGTAGAGATTCACCGCCCAAAGTCCTTTTGTCCGCAGCATCAGCCACGCATTTTCGGGCATTGTTCCCTGCATAGAAGCTAACACTTGCGCGTGAAAAGCTGCGATAATTTGATACTCTAGTTTTGGTCGCTTGCTGAGCCAAATATCGGCAGTTGCATAACTCCAATTGCCAAATTTGGAATCTCCCGGTTGTTTGATTAATAAGTGCGGGCGGCTGACGAGGGTGATTTCAGAAGAGTGCAGAATTGAGGAGGAAAGATGCACGGGAGTTTCGGGAATTTCGCCGATGTCTGGCAAATATTGGCCGTCAATTCCTGAGATAGAAGCTGTTTCACCATTGGTTTTGCCTAATTCGCCTTGGCAAAGGACTCCTCGATAAATGCGATCGACTCCTTGCTGCATTAAACTCAAGGTAGCCGCCGCGCCAGCAGCCCAATCCCCTCTAGGATAATATGGTTGTTGGTAAGTTTCCTGCTCTAAAGTTTGCTGCTGGTATGTCGAGCTGTCTCGCATCAATTTTAGCAGAAAGTCGCTTGGTGGATCTTGGTGTTTCCAATCTCCCCAAGTGTCTAAAAATGCTCGGAGATTACATCGCTGATAGGAAAGTAGCAGTTTGTCAGTTATTAACATTTAGTGTTAGCGGAAGGAAGTTCGGCAACGGATTATGTAACGGATGTAACGGATGTAAAAGATAGAAGGTTCGGCAACGGATTCTGTAACGGATATAACGGATGTAAAAGATAGAAGGAAGAAGGCTTTTTGAGAGAGGTTTTTGACATTAATATTTATTCAATCGGTCATGGGCGCACATAGTCCATATATAGTATTTTGTAGGGGCAATCCCTCGATGGCTGCCCATCCCTAGGATTATTGTATAAGTCCTATCAATATTAACGCTATCAATTAATTCCGCAGAAAAAATGACAAAGGACAAATACCGGCAACAATTTCCAGCTTTGGCCAATAAAGCTTATTTTAACTACGGCGGACAAGGGCCGTTGCCCGATCGTGCTTTAGAGGCGATTTATGCGGCCTACAAACGGGTGCAGCTTGGGGGGCCGTTTTCGGGGGAAATCGGTGCTTGGGTGGCTCAGGAGGCGATGCTGACGCGACGTGCGATCGCAAACGAGTTAGCCGTCCCTCCCGAAACGATCGCCCTGACTGAAGATGTCACCGTCGGCTGCAATATTGCTCTGTGGGGCATTGATTGGCATCCTGGCGATCATTTATTGCTCTCTGACTGCGAACATCCGGGCATTATAGCTAGTGTAATGGAATTGCAGCGCCGTTTCAACATTGAGGTTTCAGTTTGTCCGTTGGCGGCTACTTTGAATGAAGGCGATGCGGTGGCGGTGATTGCTGATGGTTTGCAGCCGAATACTCGTTTGTTGGTAATCAGCCATATTTTGTGGAATACCGGCCAAGTTTTGCCTCTGGCTGAGATTGTGAAAGTGTGTCATGAAGGCTATGAACCCCCCCTAACCCCCCCTTGCCAAGGGGGGGGACAAGAGGAATTTCCACTCATTTCATCGGGGGGACAAGAGGAATTGCTGGCTACAAAGAAGAAAGTTAGGGTGTTAGTTGATGCGGCTCAATCTGTGGGGGTTTTGCCTTTGAATTTGATTGAGTCGGGGGTTGATTTTTATGCTTTTACTGGTCATAAATGGTGGTGTGGCCCGGAGGGTTTGGGCGGACTTTATGTGAGTGCGGATGCTTTGGCAGATTTGCAGCCGGTGTTTATTGGTTGGCGGGGAATTGTGACGGATGCTAGTGCTAAAGTGCTTGGATGGAAGGCTGGATCTCAACGCTACGAGATTGCGACTTCGGCTTATCCTTTGTATGCGGGTTTGCGAAGTGCGATCGCCCTGCAACATGAATGGGGTCCGATCGAGGAAAGGTATGCAGAAATCTGCCGTTTGAGCAAGTATCTCTGGGAGCATTTGTCGGAACTCAGTCATGTAGAATGTTTGCGGACTTCGGCACCGGAAGCGGGTTTAGTTTCGTTTCGAGTAACTAATGGGATGCCGCATAAAAAGCTCGTCGATTTATTGGAGAAACAGGGAATTATGGTGCGGACAATTCTGAATCCTGATTGCGTGCGGGCTTGCGTTCACTATTTTACCACTGAGGCGGAGATTGATAAGTTGGTTGGGGAAATAGCCATTCAATTAGTATAGTCGAAGTGCAAGATATCAGATATAATCAAAATAGAACAGAGCGGAGTCAAAGCTATGTCAACTACAGAAAAAGTTCGATGGACAAGCGCTGATTTAGAATCATTACCCGATAATAGCAAACGTTATGAGCTCATCGAAGGAGAATTATTAATCAAGAATATCGAAATCCCGAAAAATCAAATAGTTGACTTTTGCCAGCGCTGGCAAATCACCGAATTTGCCTTATTTGGTTCGGTGCTACGCGATGATTTTCGTCCAGACAGCGACATAGATATTCTCGCAAGTTTCGAGCCAGATTTTCATTGGACTTTATTGAAGTTGATGCAAATGGAAGAAGAATTAGAAGCTATTTTTGAGCGGAAAGTAGATTTCGTCAGCAAAGGAGCTATTAAACACAGTTTAAACTATCTCCGCCGTCAAGCTATTCTTAATTCAGCTCAGGTGATTTATGCAGTCTCGTGAGCTTCATGCTTTGCTGGATATTCTAATTGCATCTAGACTAGCTTTGAGCTATGTTTTAGGCAAAACTCAGACAGAATTTTTGACAGATATCCAATTGCAAGATTCTGTAATTCGGCGAGTTGAGATAATTGGGGAAGCGTCTAGACGACTTTCGGAAGAAACTTGTTTATCCCTACCTCAGATTCCCTGGAGGCGTATGATAGGGATGCGTAATAGGATTATTCACGAGTACGATCGGGTTGATTTAGCGGTTGTTTGGGATGTTGTTCAGAATGAGTTACCATCCTTAATTGTGGAACTGGAAATAATTGTGCCACCAGAAGATGGGGAATAAGCTGTCCATTGTAAAAACTGCATAGTCAATTGTCAAATTCAGGCCACTCGCGCACAATCAAAGAAACCGGGTTTTCCCCCAAACCTTTGCACTGTAACGAAGTTTGTCGCAAAAACCCGGTTTCTGGCCACCCACGCACTATCAAAGAAACCGGGTTTTTTTCCCAATCTTCGCGTGTTACCAAATATTCTCGCAAAAACCCGGTTTCTGGGCACCCACCAATCATGATAAAATAAAAATCGGTGTTATTGACTACTCCCCACAATGGACGAAACCCGCGCCCAAGACTATATAAAGGCTATACTATAGCACTCTTGGCCACAAATTTCGTATTTTTTATGAGAACTTAGTTATTAGTGTGATTGTTGTTATTTGAGTCTTCTGTTGGAGGTTGTGAAGGTAACGTTTCGGCTATATTTCGGATGTAAACACCAATAATCATTATTTTATCTTTCTCAATACTTATACTGCCTATCTTTACCCATGTATCTACAGGTAAAGAATCACTTACTTGAGATTCAGCCGATAACTGAGTTTTATATCCAGCTTCCTCAAGCCACTCAGTAATATTTCTCCAGTTTTCTACTTTTTCATTGGATTTGCCAACAAGACTTTTAATGTGTGGGTATAAAGTAGTACACATTTCACTTTCAACGCCTTTGACGCTTTTATGCAGTTTATCTGCTACTTCAGCAGGACTGTAACCGGAAAGCAAGCCGCGCAGGTGCAGCTTTTCGACCGGTGTGAGACGCTTTCCCTTAGCGGAGGCTATATCGGTGTACAGTGCTTCTAAGTCCCAGTGGTTTGCAGCTTGGGTGAACTGTTCGTTGGTAGGGGGCATTGCAGTGATTCTTTATCAAAAAAATTCCTAGTGAAATTATAGCTTAATTTGTAGTCTTGGATAGGTGTTACTAGATTGCGGCTAGGTTGTGGCTGGCTTATAATATGGTTTAGCTGAGTGCGATCGTACAGGTAAATAGCGCTGTGGGTGTAACGTTAGTGGCGAAATCCTAGAAAAATAGTAGCGATTGATACACTTAAGGGGTTAACCAATGATATGGAACAAGTTAAACAAATTACTCAAAGACTCATTTCCGTGGAAAAAAGACTCCACCCCAGGAGATTCTGATCAGGTCGTAAAAGAAGAGAATAATCAAAAAACTGAGCAGCCAACAGTTGTGGCATCAGAAATTATTAAGTTGTCTGATGATATTCAGTTAACTGTCAAAGGGCTTCCTTCAGAATTACCGCATGAACAACGTAATGCGATATTAGAAAGTTTAGTCCGAAATACGTTATCATGCCTGCCTCAGCGTGGGTATAACAAAGGAGAAAACATTTACCAGGGTCAAGCTAGTTTAAAGTTAAACGAGCAAATGTATGACATTATTTTCTCCCTAGATGCGATTCGTGTCCTCACTGCTTTACGAATTTACAAAAAAGCTTTTGATACTATCAATGAAGGAGCTAAAGAGGGAATTTATGACGCAGAATTAGCAGATTTGGCTGCTGAATCTATCAAACAATCTGCTTGGGATGAAGTGCAATCAGCAATACACACTAATCAGCCTCATAAAGTTGAAAATCAAAACCTTTAAATCCCCATATTTAATACCGTCACTAACCTTATATCGTCAATTAAAGGAGTAATTGAATGACACTTGTTACAGAAAATATTGGTGATAATATTGAAATCATGATTGAAGGAATGTCACAAGCAGCTATAACACCAGCGGTACAGGCACAGGCAGCTTTAGCATTAGTTAAGCATGGTATTCCTTTGGGTGTTGATATTGGTGTAGGACTTTTAGGAGGTATTCGCCACGCTACTTTAAGAATCGGTAGCGAATACTATAAGCTTAAGTATTCAATTCGTGTGATGCGAGTTTTAACTGCTGTTCAGGTTTATAACGAAGCTATTCAGTGGATCAAATTCAAGAAAGATTGTGGAATGTTAGACTCAGAATTAGCAGATTGTGCTATGAAACATTTGAGAAGTGATTTTAAAGATCAAATCTCTTAAAAAATTTAAGTAGGATAAATATGAGTACAAGAACTATCAAGTTAGGAAATGATGCCGACTTGATTATTGATGAACCAAATTCATTATCTTCTAGTGAACGTCCGCTATTAGTGACTTCAGCAATTATACAGGTGCTTTCGGGTTCGACAAGTCTAAGTCCATCTACCCAGAGTGGATACTTACCAATCACTATTGGCTCTACAGTTTACCAAATTTATTATCAACTTCGAGTCAAACGGGTAATGAATGCTTTGAGTGCCTATTCTGAGGCAATTAGTCACATTCAACAAAACCCTTATCTTTACGATCACCGTTTGGCTCATAAGGCTGTTGAAGTATTGCGAGAGTGCTGTAGAGAAGGTCTGAGATGATACGTTATAGAAGCTAATTGTAGCATCGGTATGAGCGATAAAAACAGAATAAATAGAGTCCTAAAAGCACTTCAAGACGGTACAGAAAGTGTTAGGCAAAATCCTAGCGAAGGTAATTATCAGACTGTCTTGTTCAAAATTCAAAAAGCTGGAAAAAAAACCAATTTTTGGGGTAAGGGAATCGCTGTTACTTTTTTAGCATTAGTGGGCTTTTTTTTGATCGGCAGGTATATTCAGCCACCTCAGCAGAGTATTAGCCATAAAAAGACTACTCAAACTAATTCTTTGAATTATTCTCTGACTTATTGCGGAGATAAAACTGCGGGTGGCACTAATACTTGGTATCCTGTTTATATTGCTTATAGTCCAGAAAACTTAAAAATAATTCACCAGTCTTTCTGTTGTAATGCTTTTTACGATTCCTCGCTTAACCTGATTCAAGTTGCTTCATTCTATAACCGTTCAAAGGCAGATCAACTGGTTGCAGCACTGAAATCTCGTAATCTGAAAAGTATCTCGATTGGGGAGGGTCAGATTGTAACTACGTCTCCCTCCCATAGCCGAAATAATTGCAGATAGCAATTATCAGGTAGATAAGCCGATCGCCCTTTCTCTAAAAAAGCCGGGGCGGGTTTATCTAGATTGTTTGTGAGACTCAAATATTATCTGTAAAACCCGCCCCTACGATGGCTTGTAGGGGCGGGTTTTACCAACCATTTATGTTGGAAACCAAGAATATAATAAACCCGCCCCCACCCAAGGATTCAATTAATCAGAGTGCCCGTGCCCGCCGTGAGAGCCGGGGCGGGTTTATCTAGATTGTTTGTGAGACTCAAATATTATCTGTAAAACCCGCCCCTACGATCGCCTGTAGGGGCGGGTTTTACCAACCATTTATGTTGGAAACCAACAATATAATAAACCCGCCCCCACCCAACGATTCAATTAATGAGAATGCCCGTGCCCGCCGTGAGCCGGGGCGGGTTTATCTAGATTGTTTGTGAGACTCAAATATTATCTGTAAAACCCGCCCCTACGATGGCCTGTAGGGGCGGGTTTTACCAACGATCTATGTTGGAAACCAACAATATAATAAACCCGCCCCCACCCAACGATTCAATTAATGATTGTGCCCGTGCCCACCATGATTGTGCCCGTGATCACCATGAGAATGCCCGTGATCCCCATGATTATGCCCATGATCGCTATGAGAATGTACGTGATCCCGGACAACCAAACTTGGATTAACAGCGATCGCACTTTCACTCAACAACGCTTCAATTTGAGGATTAGCCCACTCCGCCGCCATTTTCAGAAACTCAGGATGGTCGTTTACGCAAGGCAATTTGCGGTAAGTAACTCCTTGACGCTGCTTCTGCAAAGACTCAATCACATGATCTACATCTAACAATGTTTCATGGTTTTCTGTCGCAAATCCGATCGGCATAAACACGATCGCAGTTGCACCCAAATCGATCAAATTCTTCGCAGCCAACGTCGCATCCGGCTGCGTCCATTCAATCAGCGGTGTGTCATGGTTCAGCCAACCCACCGAAATCAAAGGATAGCGATACATCAAACGTTCCCGCACGCGATCGTACAAAGCTTGACTTTCCACAATACCCGAAGTGAAGCCCTTCGCCTTGTGCGGACAACCGTGATTCATCAGCACGATTCCAATCTGAGAAGGCAAATGTGCTACAGCTAAATCATGCTTAATTTCCTCTTCAACTAAATGCGCCATCAAATCAATGTAAGCAGGTTCATCGTAAAAAGAAGGAATGTAGCGCTGTCCTTTTACCCAATGTTCCTTACCATCAAAGGTTTGTGCTAAAGCCTTATTAACCTGTTCTACAGCAATGCCGCTAGTGAAAACAGAATCAACAACCAACAGCGGATAAATCAGAATTTTATCAAATCCTTCTGCTTTAATTTGAGGAATTACTTGTTCCGGCAAAAACGGCGCGCAAAAGTTAAAAGCTTTGAACACTTTTACTTTGTCGCCCCATTTTTCCTGCAAATTCTGTTCAATCCCCGCCCGTTGCTGTTCAAAAATGGCATTGTGCGGCGACACAAATTGACCGTGTTGGTGACTCCATTCATGCAAGTCAAAAATTGCCAAAATCTTCGCTAGCGGCGGATAAATCCAATTCGGTACCGGCGCAAACTTGGCTGTCAGCAAGTTTAAAGCTTGTTCGTTGTAGTTGGCAAAATCGTCGTAGCTTTCGACTTCGCCGTAACCCATCAGCAAGACAGCAACCCGGTCATTACTTGCGGGTGCGGGAGAAGTTTTGAATTCAATTTTTTCTGGAGAAGCAACCACTTTGTATTCCTCAATTTGAATGATTTGGAGAGTCGCAGGAAGGATGAATAAGAATTACCAAAAAAACTGGTTTCTACCAAAAATATTGGGCTTAGCAGCGATTCAGCCACAGAGAGACCTAATTTAGATACTGTCAGGGTCAGAGACAAAGAGCATTAAGTTTTATGTTTTCTTAAGACTTCCTCGCCTTGTCTCCCATTTCGGTGTCTCGGAGCGTTCCTAGCGTTTATTTTGGGGGGATATCTTTCAAACACGACTCTGTTAATAGTTTAACATCCTATCCCCTAGGATGGCATATAATTAATTATGGTGTACAATAAAGTAAAGTTATGTTAAGCTCGTAATTAATTTTATGGAATAGCGATGAGACTGGTAATTTGCCCCGGAATCCACGACCCAAAACTAACCGATTGTTTCCTAGAGGGACTTTCGGAAGTTTGGGGAAACGTAGAACTCCAGCAAAATACCCAAACATCCTACTCTGTTAAGATTTTCCCCGCTCATAAACATCCACCTTTTTCGGCACTTGACATATTCCACTTTTTGTGCAGTCAAGAATTGGCAGGAGAAAGTCTAGTATTCGTTAGTTTTTCGGCTGGGGTAGTTGGGGCGATCGGGGCGGCGTGGATGTGGCAACAAATCGGTGGCAAAGTCGCGGCATTCATTGCTTTAGACGGTTGGGGAGTACCCCTGGGGGGCACTTTTCCGATTCATCGGATTAGCCACGATCGCTTTACGCACTGGAGTTCGGCTATTCTCGGTGGCGATGGAGATAGCTTTTATGCCGATCGCCCCGTTGCACATTTGGATTTGTGGCGATCGCCCCAAACAGTCCAAGGTTGGCAAATCAGTCAAACAGCAGACGGTACAAAGACGGCTAAACCAGCCACCGCAGCAACATTTTTAGTTCACTTATTGAAACAGTACGGAGTCCAATCAGTTGTTTAACTTTAATTTATTATCATCGGCGATCGCACCTATTTTTACCCTTACCAACCTAGAAAATTCTGTATCTTCTTCAGATAGAAGAAATAGCACTCAGCAGTGGTTGGTATTTGGCGCTTCAGCGTTTTTAGTCTCAATTCCAGTTTTTGTGCAAGCACCTTTAGTGCGTTTGTATCCAACCATTAGTTTGCTATCAACTATCCCCTGGTTCGTACTTAGTTTAGTCTTAATTTTCCGCCCCAAAACCCAACTTTGGGGAGACTTATTATTAGGGTTTGCCGGATGTTGGCTGGCTGGTTCAATTTATTGGGGCTGGTTTAGATGGGAACCAATTTTACACTTACCAATAGAAGCAATTGGTTTGCCATTTGCTATTTGGTGTTTGGGTAAATCTTGGGGCAAAGTTGGAGCATATTTTTATCTAGGTTCGTTATTGGGAACCGCGATTACTGACGTATATTTTTACTTGACAGGTTTGATGCCTTACTGGCGCCAAGTCATGCACGCGGAACCGGAGTTGGCGATGCCGATTTTTCAAAGTGCGATCGGGCAAATTGACACTCCTTGGGGTATTGGGTGTGCGATCGTTTTAATCGCTGTACTTTTAACTGTGGGTTTGTTGAGTTTGCGCGATCGGACTTTGCATTGGCGGGCATTCAGCGGAGCAGTTTTCAGTACGCTGTTAGTAGATGGTTTATTTTGGCTAGCCGCTTCCGCAGCTTAAGATTTCTGGTTGGTTTCTATATTGGTGATTTTTTACCGCAGATGTAGGCGGATTGACGCAGATTAACGCAGATTTTTGGATAGATGCAATCAGGTACAATACCTTTGAAATAGGTACTATGACCCTGTGTAGTACCTATATTAAAAATACTTATATAATAGACAGAAGCGGCTCAATGGCTATTATAGTGGTGTTTTTAATCTATGCAATCTTTTGAACAGACCTTTTTCAACCAGCAACCGATTACCCAAAAACTACTCCAGACGATTCGCTTGATTGGGGAGTACAAAGGCAAACAGGAGTTGTATAAGCAACAAGCGCCACAAGTGCTAGAAACTTTGCGGCAAACTGCGATTATTCAAAGTACCGAATCTTCTAACCGCATTGAAGGAATTACCGTTCCTCTGGGAAATTGCGGGGTATCGAAATGTGCTGAATACGATTCATGCCAGCTATGGTTATATTCCGTTTACTCCGAATATTATTTTGCAGTTTCATCGCGATTTGTATCAATTTAGTGTTGGTGCAGGTGGCTGCTGGAAAACAACAGAAAATCTAATTACAGCAACAACAACTGATGGTAGGCAGGTGGTACGATTTACTCCTGTGGCGGCCTACGCAACATCTCAAGCTATGCAAGAGTTGCACGAAAAGTTTAATCTATTTTGGCATGAAGGTGAGATGGAACCGTTGTTGCTGATTGGTAGTTATGTTCTCGATTTTTTGTGCATTCATCCCTTTCTGGATGGTAACGGACGAATGGCAAGATTGTTGACGCTGTTATTGTTGTATCAAGCAGGCTATGAAGTAGGTCAGTTTATTAGCTTGGAACAAATTGTGGAGCTCACCAAAGAAAGTTATTATGATGCGTTGTACCAGTCTTCTCAAAATTGGCATGAAAGGAAGCATAACTTGTTACCTTGGTGGGAGTATTTTTTAGGGGTAATGTTACTGGGTTCTTATCGAGAATTTGAGCAGCGGGTTGGGGTAATTGGAGGAACAAAAGGAACGAAAACGGCAATGGTTTTACAAGCAATTGAGAGTTTGTCTTGGGAGTTTTCGATCCGAGAATTACAGCAGCGTTGTCCGGTGGTTTCTGTGGATTTAATTCGTCGCATTTTGCGTCAAGAACGGGATGGTGGGAGAATTGAATGTGTGGGAAGGGGAGTGGATGCGCGGTGGCGAAAGTTATAGCAGAAGGAAGAAGGAAAATGCAGGCACTGTTTTTCTCAACCTGCTTCCTTCCTTAACAATTATGAGTTAGAATCTAAAATCTAAAATCTAAAATCCAAAATAAATATCATGTCTTTGATTTCAATTCGCGGTGTAGAACATTATTACGAGTGGATAACGGCAGACTCCAGCGCCCAACCCAGCGGCAAACCAGTGATGGTATTTCTGCACGGCTGGGCTGGCTCAGCCCGCTACTGGGAAAGCACCGCACAGGCGATCGCACAAGACTTCGACTGCTTGCTTTATGACATGAGAGGTTTTGGACGTTCTCCACTGCCACAACAGCCTCCTGAGCCCAGCTATGAACTCGAAACCTATGCTGAGGACTTGGCAGAATTGTTAGCAGCCTTGAATTTAAGTCGTGTCTATATTAATGCTCACTCCACAGGTGCATCAATTGCTACTTTATTTCTGAATCTTTATCCCGAAAAGGTAGAAAGGGCGATTCTGACTTGCAGTGGCATTTTTGAATACGATGAAAAAGCCTTTACAACTTTTCACAAATTCGGTGGCTATGTTGTCAAGTTTAGACCATCTTGGTTGGCTGCTATTCCGTTTGCCGATCGCATCTTTATGGCACGGTTTTTGCACCGCAGTCTGCCCACAGAGGTCAGTTTGGCATTTCTAAAGGATTTCTTAATGGCAGACGAGGAAGCGGCTATAGGTACAATGGTGACAGCCGTCAGCAAAAGAGCTGCCGAGGAAATGCCCGAAGAATTTGCGCGGTTAAGTGTTCCCACGCTGCTGGTAGCTGGGGAATTCGATCAAATTATTCCTGCAATCATGGGCCAACAAGCGGCTTCCCTCAGCGACAAAGTAGAATTTGTTATAATCCCAAATACATCTCACTTTCCAATGCTGGAGGATGCCCCAACATATTTGCAGCGAATCCGGGATTTTTTGCCAGCAGTGGCATAGCTGAGTTATTGTTCGTTTAATGTACGATCGGGAAAGCCAGCTTTTATCGCAGCCTTTTTTCCGATCTTAATTTTTAATCCCTAATTTCTTAAAGCGAAAGGTGATACCATGAATGACCTAGATCAATATTATAAAGTGTTGGAACTATTGCCGGGAGCAACTCCTGAAGAAATTACCCAAGCCTACAAGGATTTAGCGTTTATTTGGCATCCCGATCGCATTCCTAAAGATAATACTAGATTGCACAAGAAAGCTGAAGAAAAGATTAAGGAAATTAATCAAGCTCGCGAACAATTGCGATCGATTCAGCCGAGAAATCAGCACCAAAATACTCAGCACAAAAATACTCAGCAACAACATACGCAGCAACAACATACTCAATACAGACACACGCAGCAACAAAATACTCAGTACCAAAACTCGCAGCAACAAAACACTCAACACAGAAACACTCAGCAGCCTCCACCAAGGGAACCACGCTACTCTTCTGAAGCCTATTCAGGAAGTTATGGGGAAAAATCTGCTAATCCTGCTGGCCCCTATTCCGATTCGTCGCGCTATCAATCGTCAACTTCATCCTCATCCTCATCTTATCGCCAAACAACTCAACAAAAGCCAGATTTGAGCGGTTCCAACTTCAAAGGAGCTTCCTTGAAAGAAAAGGATTTTTCCGGCAGAAACTTGAGTAATTCTAACCTGAGTCAAGCCGACTTAAGTGATGCTTTTCTGCACAACATTAATCTCACTGGCGCGAATTTGCAAAAGGCCAATTTGTTCAGAGCAAACTTGTTGGGAGCTTGCTTGATCAATGCTAATTTGAGAGAAACTAACTTAATCGGAGCCGATTTGAGTGGCGCAGACTTGAGTGGTGCGGACTTAACAGGAGCTAAAATCGGTTATGGCGATCGGGTGATGGTAAAATTGACCGGAGCTAGATTATCAGGAACCATCTTACCCGATGGCACCGTGCACAGTTAAACTATTTAGTCAGTTGTTGGTTGTCAGTTGTCAGTTTTTATTGATAAGTTGCTACCAATTACCAATTACCAATTACCAATTACCAATAGCATCTCATTGGTAATTAATGCCTTGTACCGCGCAATTTTTTACCGGCCGCAAGCATAGCGCCTCCCACCATCAAACCTGCCATAGTCATCGGTTCGGGAACCTGCTCTACTGGTACGGCTCTTACAGAACCGCCTTTAATAAACACAGCCGAATCTAAATTGCCGTCCCCCACATCTTTAATGCGGATGCTGAGAATATTCGTCTGATTTTGCTTGAGCAAACCCTCAAAACCTAAAACTTTAGTAAAACCATCCAACTTAATAATACTAGCAGCAAGACCTGTCACAGTTGGATTATTGATATAATCCGGGTGATCCGTAGAGCGATTATCTGCATTCGGAACAAGATTATTAATTGTAACTGCTTTACCATCGCTCAACTTGGCCAAATTCTGGCCATTCAGTAACAGTTCAAAACTGTCGTTAAATACAGAACCGCCGAACTCTGGAAACTCCTCAGAACCAAATACATATTCAAAGAACAACTTTTCAGCCGTAGAGTCAGCAAAAAAGCTGAGGTCTAGCTGAGCTAAATCTCCAGCTTCGCCCTGGGGCCCAAAGTCAGTGTTTAAATCACTGCCGTTGATCATTAAGTTATCTTTGATATTTCTCCCCGGTATATTGGCTACTCTACCAGTGCTGAGGACAACACCTGACTGCAAGCCGAAGGGGTCATTACCAAAAGTACCGAAAGCAGCACTATTTCCAGTAACTGAAACAGAGAAATTACTCAATCCTGCTGTCTGATTTCCTAACAACTGGTTTTTCAAGGTCTCGGTGTTATTCGTTGCACCTACAACAAATGCCATTGCGGGTGCGGTCAACAAGCTGAAAGCAGCGGTGAATGTAGCAGTTAAGGCCGCAATTTTATGAGGGCTGAGCATATTTTTATTCCTAAAATCATAAAAACACTCGGTAAGTGGGAAACTCAGAGTCTTTAGACCTGAGAGGGAAACGACGCGGGTGGTTTTAACCACCGTGAATCCCCTTGCGGGGTGG
>REAP01000128.1:0-27726 GCA_004294385.1 Oscillatoriales cyanobacterium
TACCTCCTTGACGGGAGAGCTTGCAGCTTTCACGCGTCTTGCCATACACGGCTGATTCTGGCTTAGTCCTGGATTTGCCGGATTAAATGTATCTGAAATCTTTGCACTGTCTAAATTTTGGAGTTATTTCCCATGTCGATATACGTCGGTAACTTATCCTACCAAGTTACCCCAGGAGACATCACCTCCGTCTTCGCTGAATACGGAACTGTCAAGCGAGTACATCTACCTACCGACAGAGAAACAAGTCGCCCCCGTGGGTTCGGTTTTGTAGAAATGTCCACAGATGCTGAAGAAGATGCAGCCATTGCTGCTCTCGATGGAGCAGAGTGGATGGGTCGCAACCTCAAAGTTAATAAGGCCAAGCCCCGCGAAGATCAAGATAATCGCGGAGGCGGCAACCGTGGAGGCGGCAACCGTGGAGGAGGAGGAGGACGTTATTAACTTCCTCAGACGCAGATTTGAAATAGGAGCTTTGTCAATAAAGGGCATCTAGCTCCGAACAGCCTTCTCTTCAAATTTCGTGCTTTACGGTAAATCCAATTAAAAGCCAAGGGTTAAGCCCTTGGCTTTTAGCTATTCGTCAGATTCGATGCTACTCATCAATCCGTGATTGTTCAGCGTTTCGCAGTAAAACTCAGCGTGTTCTAGCGCACAAACAATCACCAGCCCCAGCCCGTTAGTGTGAGCTTCCATCATAATATTCACAGCCTGTGGCTGAGTCAGGCTCGGTACCGTCTGGATCAGAGTCTGCACCACGTATTCCATAGGGTTGAAATCATCATTGTGGAGCAGAACGCGGTAGCGCGGTGCAAGTTTACGGACTGTTGTAGGCTTGACAATAATTTCGACAGACACGACTTTGTATCCTCCTGCTAGGTAAAATGTTAAAATTTGTGAATAATCTGGGGTCGGATTCCTCCGCTGTGCAACGATATCCGACTTCTAGTTATTTTAATTGAATTGATATCCTGTTAGGTATTGAAATTCAAACAAAGTAGTCAAAAAGTCGATCGCCACCTTTGAACCCAACACCGAGCTCCGCTCTGGTTTTTGCCAACTTCTGTGTCCAAAGCCAGCCGCCCCTTAACTTGCCAGCGTCGTAGAATTAGAATACAACAGATCAAAATAACAAGCTACTACCTATTGAGTCTCCATAACTGAGTGAAAGTTTATGAAACGCAAACCTAAATCCTACAACGACAGATTCAGCGCCGACGCACCGCGAGGAGATGAAGACGAAGACTACTCCGGCCCCTTGGGTGGACAGTCGCGCCGCCAACCTCAGTCTGGGAAACCATCTTTCGTTAATTACACTTCCCTGGGGATTTTAGCAGCCGTCTTTATTCTGGGAATTGGGATTGGGATTGCCTTTAGTTCCACTGCTACCATTAGCCCAGACAACGTAGCATCCCGTGAATTTATCGATCGCAGTGCCCCGAATCCTGAACTTTGTGTGCAGTTTGGAGCCAGCGCAATGGTAACAGATATGCGCGCTTATGTCACCCTCAACCCTTTCAATGTCTACATTTCACAGCCGACTATGCGTCCAGGCTGCGTGTTGCGAAGTAACAACTGGGCAATTTTAGAGCAAAAAAAACTTGTTAGTCAAGATCAAGTGCGTGAGTGCAAGAATCGGATGAATACATTTGGCTTCACTGGTACTCTGGAAAGTCAACCGGATATCAATTGTATCTATCAAAATGATAGCGCCAAAAACTTGTTTATCAACCAGCCTGGTTCGGTGGCCCCAGCGACAGATAATCAGAATTTCTAAGTTTGATTATCTGTCAAGTATGTAATATCAATTCCGGTTGCACGACCTATGATATGGAGGACACGGCAGTGCCGTTTCCCTACCCAAAAAATACTGTAGGGACACGGCATTGCCGTGTCCTAATTTCGGCTAATGAATTATATCAATTCCGGCTGCACTGGAATGATATAGAGGACACGGCAGTGCCGTTTCCCTACCCAAAAAATACTGTAGGGAAACGGCATTGCCCATTGGTGTCAACTTAAGGTAAAACTTATAGTCCGACAGGGGTTGAAACCCCTGTCTCATAGCGCAAGTCCTCTCAAAGAGGACTGAAGAATTAGACAGACACGGGGCGGGCTTTCAGGCTTAAGTTGACACCAATGGGCATTGCCGTGTCCTAATTTCGGCTAATGAATTATATCAATTCCGGTTGCACGACCTATGATATAGAGGACACGGCAGTGCCGTTTCCCTACCCAAAAAATACTGTAGGGAAACGGCATTGCCGTGTCCTAATTTCGGCTAATGAATTATATCAATTCCTTCTTCCTATTGTTTGGGAAGTGGTTCACCGAAGTTAATTATCCGCTGTCCTGATGCAGCAGGACGCGATACAGGAGCAGCACTTACTCCCCGTCGTTCGCCCGCCGCAACCCTGACTAAAGGTAGTGTTATTGGTCGGATTTGGTCGTTTTGGTTGGTCTGTTGGGAAGGATTGCGATCGTAAGTTTGATTGCCGATCGCACTTGGTGAAACAGGTTCTTGGGGTGCGACTGAGTTGGGAGTTCTGACTGTAACGGACTGTGGTACTTGTGTTGCTGATGGGGTTTGGGTTTGGGTGGTGTTGCGAGTCGAACTTGGGGCGATCGCGGGAACTAGCACCCAGCGATTGGCTGTGCCGATTTTTTGGAATTGAGTGCGATCGGGCACAAGAGCAAATCCGGGCGCTAACTGCATGACAATTCTCGCCCTTCCAGGTTTGAATTGACTCACCCCTACAGAACCTACTAATCCTTTTGGGTATAACTGAGTTGCATCTATAGCAATCTCGGTGTTGGGCAAATCGATCGCTATTTGATTTTGGTTTAATACAGAATATTTGGGCGTGGTTCCCTCTGGAAGGGCAATTATCAGCTCATTTGTGGCCGGATCGAATTGCCAAATTGGGACTGTGGAAGCGTTGGCCTGTTGTTGTCCGATTTGCATCGAAACTGCGGCGGCGACGGCTAGACTTAGACTCAGTGACAAGCTTGGTAACAATCTGGGTGCTAGAGAATTATAGCAACCGCCAAGATGGTTAGGATACTTCTGGTCACTGAGCGTAGTCGAAGTGGACACTTCGACTACGCTCAGTGACCATATAGCCTTGGCGACTGCTATAATATTCAATTTTTGTAAGTTTGCCCAAAATCTTTGGTGTTGCATAGCTGCTGTGTGAAATTTTCGATTTAAACTAGATTTGAGAATAATTGGGCATCGGGCATTGGGCATCGGAAAAAGCGTGTTCCTTGATGGTCGAATCAAGGTATTATGATTATAATCGCGATGGTTCGACTCCGCTCACCAACCACCGCCTAAAAATTCCCGCCGTCAGAACACCTATGGCTTACAGTAACAGCGAACTTGAGGGAAAATCTTTCTATCAATCGGAACCTTTGATCGCCCGATTGAGGGGAATTATTCGCGATTATCCCGAAGGTGTGGGGATTCTCAAAGAATTAATTCAAAATGCTGACGATGCGAAAGCCACGCGAGTAGAAATAACCCTCGATTGGCGAAACCATCAGGTAAAAGAATTGCCGGACGATCGCATGGTACTGTTAATGGGGCCAGCGATGCTAGTTTACAACGATCGCGTATTTACCGACAAAGACTTTGACAGCATTCGCAGTTTGGGACAAAGCGAAAAAGCGCGAGACTTACAGAAAACGGGTAGGTTTGGCGTCGGGTTTAATGCAATTTATCATGTTACAGATTTTCCCAGTTTCGTGTCGCGCGATCGCATCATCTTTTTCGATCCTCACGGTGCGGCGATTCCCGGCACTTCTCGACAAGAACCGGGGCGCGAGTGGAATTTGGCTGATGCTAAATGGTACGAAAAATATCCCGATTTTATGCAAGTCTACGCAGCGGGAGGATTGCCATTTGGAGATACTAACTTTCAAGGTACTCTGTTTCGCCTACCGCTGAGAACAACAGAAAGCGCCAAAAATAGCGAGATTCGCAAACAAGCTTTTACCGAATCAAATGTCAAGGAACTACTTGATGAATTGAGACAGTCTGGTGAAGAACTTTTGCTATTCTTGAAGTCTGTTCAGGAAATTCGAGTTTACGAAATTCCGGCAAACAGTCAAGAAAACAGGCAAGAAATTCTGGCGATTGTGACCAAAAATCCGCAAGAAGTTCGAGAAGCGCGGCAAAAAATCCTCGATGCAATTCCCGATACTCCCGATAAGTTGCTAGAATTGTGTCAGCAAAATCCTGACGGTTTAGTGTCAGTTTCTTACCTGCACGAGATCGAAACGATTAGTTGCGATCGCACTATCAAGTCTACTTGGAGAATAGTCAGTTTAATTCGCACAGACGAAGGTGGCGATTTGGCAAAAGTGATAGCAGCCATGCACCAAAGTCAAGAGAAAATAGTGCCTTGGGCCGGTGCTGCTGCTAGAATTAGTGCTGCTAGTACCGAGGGAAATCTGCCGCCTGTTTCTGGCAAAGTTTACTGTTTTTTGCCGCTTCCTCTGGAAACTGGTTTGCCGGTTCACCTCAACGGTTTTTTCAACTTAAATAGTTCGCGGGATAACCTCAGTAGCGACAGCGGACAAACGGGAAAAGACCGGCCGAGAGCTATTTGGAACGGGCTACTTGCGCGCCATGTTTTGTCCCATGCTTATACTAACTTAATTGTCGATTTAGTGCAAGATGTCGGACGATTTGAGCCAGAGGAGTTTTACAAATTTTGGCCGATTAGCAAAATCACTACTAGCAAAGCTCTGGAAGAGTTGCACAATTCTGTGATGCAGTTATTGTACCACAAGCAAGTTGTGCGATCGGCTGTAAAATACATTGTAACTGAGGATAGAGTTAACAGGGCTGTGATGTCATCGACAAGATGGGTGACTCCTCCGACAGTCAAAAATCTACCCTCGAAAAAGTGGTGGGATGAGTTATTAGCACCGCTGTGTGCTGATCATATCGATATTCCAAATCCAACCTTACCAGATTCGATTTTAGCTGCGTTTAAAGATGCTGGTTTACCATTGGCAACTTTCACTGCGGCCAACTTGCGAAAGCATTTAATCGAAAATAAATCCCTAGGGGTTTCGCTGTCGGATGCACCGAAACCAAGCCTCCGAAATCGGCAGTGGATTGCGAATATGTTGCGCTATTGTCTCAGCGACAATTGCCAAGATTTACGCGGTTTGCCGTTAGCTATTCTGGCTGACAATACTTTGCAGGTATTTGGGTATAATGCGATCGGCACTATCTACATTGCAGATGAGGCGCAGAGGGAAATTTTCGCCAGTTATCCCGACTGGTTTCTGCACCAAGATTTAACTAAATTATTGCCTGCATACAATCTAAATGGTATCTCAACCATGAGTGCTGCGGAAGTAGCAAAAAAATTGGTTAATGTCATTGGTTCAACTCTGTCAGAAATTGATTGGAATCCCGATGCAGCGCATCCGCCTAATGCAGAATGGTTGACTTTAGTTTATAATTACTTTTACAATATCGGCCCCAGATATCTATCACAAGAAACAGTCGAAAACTTGACAAAATTGCCGTTGGTTCCCGGAAATAACGGCAAGCTTTACAAAGGCGGATGTGTTGATACTCCTTTGTTGCGCGGCGATCAAATTGAGGCGGAAACAATTGCAGCCGTACAGTATTTTGGGGCGACACTTGTTAAAGCACCGCCAAAACTTGAGGGCGCGATCGCACAATTTGCAGATCGCCACAAAAATCAGTTAGTCTATGGTATCACGGGCCCGGATATCCTAGACATAGTACATTCGCGGTGCGATCGAGGTTTGCCGCCTTACGACGAAAAACATTATACAAATCTGCTGAATTTCCTGGCAAGTCGAGAGCAAAGAAATTACGATGAAACTAGCCTAAACAAGCTGCGCCAACTGCCAATTTACCCCACAACCTCCGGTGAAATAGTTTCTCTGAATAGTGAAAATGTCTACCTTCCGGGTGACGGATATGAACCACCAGACATTGCAGGTAGTTTGCGACTTTTACGCATCGGAAAATCTAGGGAATGGCTGCCACTATTCCAACTTTTGCAAGTACCAATACTCAACCGCGCGAGACTGATTCGCGACTGTTTGTTGCCCGAATATGCGTCATTTTCCCCGGAAGAACAGTTAATTGCACTAACTTGGATTCGGGATAACTTGACTAAAGCTAGCAAAGAGTTAGAAAATGGAGGAGAAAATGCTTTTGGATTCCAGGAAGAGTTGAAAAAGGCTCGTTTGGTACGTTGTAGTGATAGGAGATTGCGATCGGTCCAATTGATTTATAATCCTTTAAGTGAGGTAGTCCGAAATATTATCGGGAATGTAGCAGTGATTCCAGACATGGAATTTTACTCCCTGGATTCTGAAAGTTGGCTGAATTTTTTCTCCGATTTAGGAATGAGGCAAAATCCCGATGCCGATGATATTTTAGCCTGCGTTGACAATCTGATTCAAACCGCAAATCGAACTGGTGTCAGTGCTGTTTCCGGTAGCTGCATTGCTGTTTTCAACTACATTGTTGACAACTGGGATGCGCTCAAAAAAACCAGAATCGCCAACAGCAACAAGACACTTCCAGAAGCACTTGCAGATAAACCTTGGCTTCCTGTCGAGGGAAATCCTGAGAAGTTAAGCCAATATTTTGGTGCTGCAAAACCGGAAGCTAGACTTTACCGCGCTAAAGATTTATGCTTCATTCAAGATGCTCCTTTAGTAGCCAGTCAAAAGTTCATATTTGCACGTCCTCAGCGGGACTTGCTGAAGATAGAAATCAGGAATGCACTGGGTTTTGAGCCTGTAGATTCTAATACCGTGATCGACCATTTTGATACTATCATAAAACTTTGGGAAAATGACAAAATTAAATTATCCAACAATCAAAAGACAGAAGTAGAATCAGTAAAAGCGATTTACAAGTATTTTTATGATACTTTGGTAAAAGGCGGTATTTCGGGCGATCGCAGACGGCAAATTCAAGAGCGATTTGCTGACCGCCAATGTTTGTGGGATGAGTCTACAGGGAAGTTTTGGTCGCCAAAACACGCTTTTTTAGATGATGTTGCTTTTTTCGGAAATCGCCGCACAACTATACCTAGTTCTAATTCCCATTGCGAAGTTTATCAGTTGTTAGGACAAAGAATTTCGCCTACTGTACAAGACTACTTGGATTTCCTCACCGAACTATCAGCAGAGTACGGCACTTCGACTACGCTCAGTGACCACACTTCGACTACGCTCAGTGACCACACTTCGACTACGCTCAGTGACCACACTTCGACTACGCTCAGTGACCACAACAACTCTTTAAGTGAAGCGGATAAAAACTGTGCGATTCAGGTACTCAACCGCCTGGAATCCCAACAGTTTTTAGAGGGAGTCGTAGTTAAAAATATACCAATTCTTACTGCAAACAACACGCTTTGTTCGAGTGAAAAAGTTCTTATCCCCGATGCACATTGGCGCAAAGATTATATTGACTCCAACCGGATACTGCATGATTTAATTTATGCTAAATTTGCTAAATCGGTTGGCTGTCTTTCTTTGCTCAAAGATGCAGTAGAACGCCCGACAACGGTAAAACTCGCCCGCAACACCAAAAGCTGCGATTGGTGTCTAGAATGGCAAAATACCTTGAATTCGTCCGAATTGCGATCGGGCTTGAAGCGGTTGATTTTTCACGATCGCGAATCGGAACCAGTTTTAGATTTAATCTGGCTGGCTAAAGCTACAGTTTCCGCCGCCAGTCAAATTAATGTAGATTTGTTTTTGAGTGATGAAACTCGCATTGGCACAGATATACCCGGTACTCAACATTTTGATGAGTTTAATAAAACTTTTCAGATTATCAGTAGCGCTAGCAGATATATTATGTTATCGTATTTAGCAGAAAGTATTAACGATCGGCTTGGGGAATATGCAGTTAAAAATTTGCTTCCATTAGCGAGTATCATCGATGCTGAACCGCGTCATATTCACAGTTTACTAAATGAGTTGCGAATTAGTTCTTTGCCATCGCTTGTCACTGCTACTGAACTGGAAAATCAAGCAGATAATGTTAGTAAGGCTGTGACAAATTCTAGAGACGAGTCTTCAATTTACTGGGGCGCTTTTTGATGGAGTAAGATTAAATGAACCGCGAAGGCGCTAAGAACGCGAAGGAAGAGAAAGAAGAGAAAGAAGAAGATGCAATTCTTCCTTCGTGCTCTTCGCGTCTTCGCGGTTAAATCATTCCGATGCAACCAGATACCACCTAAACAGACAGGAAATCTGAGGCTGTAATCAAATTATTGGCCCCAATTAGCTTAGCTAAAACTTGATTAGTTCCAGCTAATTGTAGTGAAAATTCACTCCCTATTTGACTAATTTTTAACTGTTGGAAACTCAGCCCGCCAGCCAGGGCAAACTTGTCAATTCCTACTTCAAAATTCAGCACTGTATCGATACCGCTGTGGCTAGCTAACACGAATCGATCGCTCCCAATACCCCCAATTAAAGTATCATCGCCCACATCACCACAAAGCCAGTCATCTCCTGCACCTCCGTTGAGAATGTCGTTATCTTTCCCTCCGTAAAGAGTATCGTTGCCATCATCGCCGTTGAGAGTATCTTGCCCTTCATTGCCATAAGCTACGTCGTCGCCACTACCGCCGTTGATGCAGTCTTGTTGCCCGATCGCACCTACAGAGCCCCCTTGGTCATCGATTTGATCCCCAAAAATGGTATCATTACCTTCTCCGCCACACAAAATATCATTGCCATCGTCGCCGTTAACTAAATCATTCCCAGCATCTCCCTCCACCAAATCATCATCCTTCCCACCACGAAGAATATCATTGCCAAAACCCCCACTCAAAGAATCAGAACTTTCACCACCATTCAGGAAGTCATTTCCATCTCCCCCAAACAACAAATCGCGGCCGTCAACATCCGACACTAACTGATTTTGCAAACCACCATAAAGCGAATCGTCTCCTTCATCGCCAACTATCGTGTCAGAACCAATTTCGCCCCAAATCATGTCGTGATCTTTGCCACCATAAACTAAGTCATTACCTTTGCCAGCCAAAATGGTATCGTCACCGCAGCCACCGCCGATGACATCGTTATTGTCATTGCCGAAAATTAAGTCGCCTTCATTGGTAGCCATGTTGTTACCAACCGCAGTACCGTAGTCGCCGACTATGGTGTCAGAACCGAGGCCGCCGTAGAGAGTGTCAGAATCAATTTCGCCGTAAATGCGATCGCCTCCTTTACCTCCAAACACCAAATCGTGGCCACTACCACCAAGCAAAGTATCATCACCTTCTTGACCATTGAGCAAATCATTCCCGCCTCCCCCTAACAGCAAATCCCGCCCGCCAGAGTCAGTTTGCAGAGAGTTGAAGGCATCGCCGAACAGCGAATCGTCTCCGTTGTCACCCAACAAAGTATCCCCACCCCGATCGCCCCAAATCAGGTCATTGCCTTTGCCACCAAACGCAATATCAGCACCTTTGCCCCCGTAAACGCTGTCATTACCTTGGTTGCTAGCGATCGCATCAGCACCTTCGCCACCAAAAATTAAGTCGCCATCATTCGCAGTCAGATTGATGTTGTTGCCATTGTCGCCGACGATCGTGTCGAGGCCACTATCACCATAAAGTGTGTCTGAATTGCGATCGCCAAAAATGCGATCGCTTCCCTTGCCCCCAAATACCACGTCATTTTGTTTGCCAGCGTAAACGATGTCATTGTCTCTGCCAGCAAAGATCAAATCTTGTTGTCGATCGCCAAATACAAGATCTGAACCACCTTCGCCCAAAACTGTATCGTCTCCTCGGAAAGCCAGAAACAGTTCGTTAGCATCAGAACCCGTTAAATAATCATTTCCAGGAGTGCCGAGGAGAGTTTTTTCGATATTAATCAACTCTGCGGCATTTGACTCAAAGTTGAGAATTGGTCGCCGTTGCGACGGCATAAATCTTAACGCAGGTAACAGAGGTAGAGGTTGACAACCACAACCGGTATCTGGTTCTGATACTGGGATTGGGATAAATAAGCTTGTTGGTGTCGGTGTCGGTGTCGGTGTCGGTGTTGGTGTCGGTGTCGGTGTTGGTATCGGTATCGGTATCGGTATCGGTATCAGTGTAGGTATTGTTACAGGCGTAGGTGTTGGTGTTGGCGCAGGTGTTGGTGTTGGTGTTGGTGTTGGTGTTGGAGTAGGCGCAGGTGTTGGCGCGGGTGTTGGCGTAGTTGAGTCAACTGCCCGCGTCAGGCCAGAGACAATACCCACGGCGGAACTGCTATCGCCCGTGTTGTCCGTAGCGGTATAAGTGAAATTTGCTCCCGTGAAACTGGTACTAGACTGAAAAAACACCTCAGTAATTACATCCGACGTCAAAACTTGACCGGATGTAATCTTTACTCCGCCACTCGTCGGATTGCCCAGAAACAATGTACCTTCATTGGGTGGCAACACACTATTGATCGTGTAAGAAACCACCTGGCCGTCAGAATCGGTTCCTCCCAATCCAGGGACTTTGAGAATACTGTCGGGGAATAAACTAACACTAGAGTTGTTGGTGACGGGTGGTTGGTTAACCGGAAGCGGTAACAGGCTGACTGTAGCAGGGGCCGGACTGATCGCACCCCGGCTGTCTGTGGCGCTGTAGGTCAAACTAGCCCCGACGAAAGTTCCTGTTGCCTGGAAAAATAGCTGGTTTATTTGATCTGTCGTCAGGACTTTACCCGCTGTAATCGCTACTCCGCCCTTGTCTGGATCGTCTAAGAAGAGGATGCCTTGGTTGGTTGCGGGAAGGCTATTGATGGTATAAGAGGCGATCGAGTCATCCGAGTCATTGGCCTTGAGTCCAGAGAGTTTGACCGTAGCGTTCGGCTTCACCGCAGTATCCGTGTTGACAGGTATTGGCGGTTCGTTGAACTTCGGCAAACTTAGAGAAATTTCAGATGCCGAACTACTGCTGCCGCGATCGTCCTTGCTGCTATAAGTAAAGCTTGCCCCCGTGAAACCTGCTGCCGACTCGAAAAACAACTGGCTAATTTGAGTCGGTGTCAGAACTTGACCAGGTGTTACCCGCACACCCTGATCTGGATTTCCCAGGAACAACACACCTTGATTGCTTGACGGCAGAGTGTTAATAGTGAAGGAAACAATCGTTCCGTCTGGATCTGTTCCTCCTAGGCCACTGATGGGTATGCTGCTTTTGGGCGGTATTGTGGTGTTGCTGGTGTTTGCGATCGGCGGTTGGTTGGGGGTAGGCGTAGGTGTCGGCGCAGGTGTCGGAGTAGGTGTCGGCGCAGGTGTCGGAGTAGGTGTCGGCGCAGGTGTCGGAGTAGGTGTCGGCGCAGGTGTCGGAGTAGGAGTAGGTGTCGGCGCAGGTGTCGGAGTAGGTGTCGGCGCAGGTGTCGGCGTAGGTGTCGGAGTAGGTGTCGGAGTAGGTGTCGGCGCAGGTGTCGGCGTAGGTGTCGGAGTAGGTGTCGGCGCAGGTGTTTGCGTGACAGTCGTAGTCACCGTCGCATTTGGTTCCGAACCATTGTTATTGTTGAGGTTCGGGTCGGGAGTGACAGAGGAACTTTTTGCTGTGTTGCTGATGGCAGTCAGGGTGGTTGGGGTGACAAAGCCGATCGTCCGAATTACCGTAGTACCATTGTTGATCGCCACAGCCGGGAAAGTCACAACCCCAGTCGTAGCGTTATAAATCCCCCCGTTCGATGCCGTAACTCCCGTTAACCCCGGAATAATACTGTCAGTGATCGTAACTTGATCCGCCGTGTTTGGCCCAACATTTCGTGTAGTGATGGTGTAACCAACTGTCGAACCCCCAGCAGCATTCGTAAACCCGCTTTTGGTGGTGATGACATCAGCACTAGGTGTCAGAGTAGTCGTAACTTGAGAACCCAGTGCAGTACCGTTATTGTTTTCAAGAATAGGGTCTAAAGTAGATGACGTACTTTTTGCTGTGTTGCTGACACTGCCAGAGTTCGGCGCGACGAAGCTAATGGTGCGAGTCGTGCTGGCAGCATTGGCCAAGGTGACAGCCGGGAAAGTCACAATCCCAGTCGTAGTGTTGTAAGTCCCCCCATCCGATAGGCTGACACCCGTTAAACCAGGAATAATGCTGTCAGTGATCGTGACATTATCTGCTGTGCTTGGCCCAATATTTCGTGTGGCGATCGTATAACTAACCGTTGCACCAGGTGTAGCATTATTAGGCCCTGTCTTAGTAGTCACAACATCAGCGACATTAATAATGCTAGTTTGGACTTGAGAGATATTTTGCGAACCACTGTTGTTAGCTTTATTCGGGTCAAAAGTGCTAGAAGTGCTAAATGCAATATTAGTTAAAGGTGTGTTTAGTGTTGCCGGAACTCTCGCAGTGATCGTGCGAGTAGCGCTGGCTTGATTAGCCAGAGTTGCAATCACCGGCCAGGTGACAGTCCGCGTAGTGGGGTCGTACACACCGCCGTTGTCAGCGCTGACGAAAGTCAAGCCCAAAGGCAATGGATCTTGAATCAACACACTTTCAGCAGTGTTAGGCCCATTGTTAGTAGAGGTAATCGTGTAAGTAATCGTGCTGCTGGCTTGTGCAGACAACGGCCCTTTTTTCACAATAGAAACATCTGCCACAAGTGTAGGCTCATTTACAGTTTCAACAATTACATCGCTGATTTCATGAACATTCGTGTGTCCCCCCGTCGCAGCAGCAAAGCCAAACTTAAAGGTAGATGGAACTGCTCCATTTACTACTGATAAATTTGGTATGTCAATCACTGTTTCGTCTGCATCAAAGCTATCATTTTGATTTAAATCAAAGGAAACGGCAAGACGATTAGGCGTTGGCGAAGAAGGCGGAAATAATATGACTTGGACACTTCTTTTCGCCGCAGTCCGAACAGTGGCATCCTTGTTGTCTATCCCGATCGCGATCTGAGCATTAGTCAAAAACTGATAAGACGTGCTTTCCCTACCTCTAACTCCTACCGAATCAGGCGACTCTCCCGTACCACCCACACGCCCTGCTGTAGGATTAGAAAAATTGCCAAACTCATCCAATCCAATACCTAAATAACCCCCTTCAAGACCCGGTGAACTTGAATTAGTATTCTGAGCATAGCCCAGAGAACCACCAAAACCCCCCGCCCTCGTTGGGGTAGCTGTTCCGTCAATCAGGAAAAAACTAATGCCATCGGCACCAAGCAGAAGACGATCCGGCCCAAGCACAGTACCTCTGTTATAAGCAAAAAAATCAAAACGAACCTTCAGCCCCCCAGTCGCAGCAATGGGGTTGTTATAAATCGCAAAAGTCTCTCGTTTCTGGACTGCTGGAGTTAGTTGCAGAACCCCATTGCCGGGTGTATCCCCGCCCAAGCCTGGAAGTAAGCCCGATACTGTTCCGCCAGTGAGGCCGGGGATAGATTGCAAGTTAGCTGGAATGCCGCTAGTGGAATCGTAAAGCGCCCCTTCAGTTCCTCGGTAGATCCAAGGCCCCAGCACAGTACCGCTGCTGAAGCTCTCCGCCACCAGTGTTGCTAGGGTGTAACTATAGGCTTCCCGCACCTCTGGTTCAATGGCGATAGTAGCTTCTATTTGCCCGATCGCAAATTCCAATTCCCAGTCACCACCTTTGGCCGCACTCCCCGTCAAATCATCGGAAGCTGCAATATCTGCACCAGTAATTTCGCCCAGTCTCCGCACAAAAGCTTTACCACTTTCCCCTGCTGCGATGCTGCATCCCAACAACAAAATATCCCCTCTCTCGCCGAGGGATTTTCCCCACTGTTGCAACAAATAGCTATAGCTTTCTATATTTTCGCTGTTAAGTTCGATCGACCCTAGTTGCAGCCCTGCTTCTCTGCCGTGAGAAACTATTTGAATGCTTTCTAAATCGCTGCAAGTAGCCAAAATCCTAGTAATTTGCTCGACTCCATTCTGCATCGAATCGAGGAAAAACACCTCTGTACCGACTGTTGCTCCTTTTGCCAAGCGATCGTTGTTTTCTACTCTCGTATCGATGAAAAGTAGATTTTTTGGCAGTAGATTGGTAGCTGAAATTCGGGAATATTTGTCAATAATTTCGGTAATGTCACCGACTTTTTTGGTAACAAAAACTGGTTTTTGGCAGATGCTTTTCATGATTTAATCAACTCACAATTCGTAGAGAAAACACTAAGTTTTGAAAACGGAACTATCTCTGAATGAGACAATTAAACTACACAGCTTTATAATCGATATCTTGACTGCCGAAGCGATCGATCGACTGATTTTAATCAGCAAAAATCCCTGCTATCTTGTTATTTGATAGCATTGCAAGTATTGCCAAACGAGAAGCAAGGTTTCAGAGGCCCCATCCCAAAGGTTGAGCTATGGCTTTCAGTGAGTACCTTTTGCTTTCTGTCTGCGAGTGCAGCCGTTTAATACCTATTACATCCGTGAGTAGGCAATAACAGGAATTCTCAAAAACTTTTTTATGAGATTTACCGGTATAGACTTTATTTCCACAAAGATGTAGCACTAATTACCAAAAGCCAAGCTGGATTGTGTTAGTTATCACATTTTTCGACGCTGACTTTGATTTGCCAATTTTGGATTATTCGCTAATCCCTTTCCATAACTTCACCCGTGACTGTCGAGTTTTCTTCAAGATTGAAATTGACATACCCTGTATCGAAGAGGCTTCTTAAAAACTCATGAATTGTAACCCTGAGAACAAAAGACCACGCTTGAGATTGGGGCTATGCGATCGCCAAAATAATAGAGTTTCACGGACAGGCAACTTTTAAAACTCTAAATGTAGAGTCTGGGAGTGGATTTTTTTGTGAGAGTAGATGCTCTGGAATTTTTTTGAGATTAATTTTCCAGAATCTGTTTGAGAAAGTAGCTTGCAGATTTGCGATCGACCTATTTGCGATTTTTCTGGGTTAATTTACTTAACTAGAAAAATATTTTCTGCAATTTGTGAGTGAGATCACAGCTAAGCTAGGAATAACGATCGACTAGGTTTTAATTGGTTGGTGTTCAAGCCCTAACTCAGAACAATTCTAGACAAAACCCCTAACACGTAAGTATATACTAACTGATAATTAGTATATCCGCAAATATTCGTAGATACCAGCCCCTATATAAGCTAGATCTTTTAAATGCGAACGTCAATAGACCTCTCCCATAATTCTTGTGGAACAGGCATCCTGCCTGTTCAAGATTGGCCTTTTGGGAGATGTCTAATAGTTTGGGCTTTGTAGTACGGACAACCTTTACAGGGGCCTTCTGGGTTAACAGCGCAGCGCAGATACTCGCAAGTCAGATCTCCGATCGGATAAGCGAGGGCTTCTATATAAGTTCGATCGCCAGTTCCTAGTTGAGTTGGCAGGGGTCTATTTGCTACAGCCAACCTAGCCACTGCAATTCTTTCGCGAGTTTGGATCGTTGAACTACGCATCACCCACAAAGACAGCAACCAGGGAGTTAAACCAATAAAAATAATTAGGATAGCTATTAACACATTTTGTGCGCTTGTGTTCGGAATATTTTTTTAATTTAGACGATCGACTCCAAAAAATCATTCTCAAGTCGGATCAATTTACAAAATTTCATTATTTCCCTTTTGCCTTCCCCCCTTCGGAGGGTGAGGGGGGTTGCCTTTTCCTTCTGCTATAACTGCTTAACGCCTTGGTTTCTTCACATGAATCATTTTTGCTTTGAACGCCGGAATACGCCGATAAAATTTAAACTTATTGAGAGCAGCACTGGCAGACTTGACCACATCGCTATCTGTATCTCGCAAAGCTTTTTGCAACAGTGGAATCACTTTTTCCGATTTAATCATGCCTAGTGCTTCCACAGCGGTCTGACGAACTTCAGGAGAGGAATCTTGAGCTAGTTTTCCCAAAGTTTCTACTGCTCGTTGACCGTCGATTCTCAAAGGATTAGCAGCAGCGATTTTACCTAAAGCAGATGCTGCTAATTTGCGTACTTCTGCATCCTGACTTTGAACAGATCCCATCAACTCTGCTAGAGAATAACTTCCTGCTTGTCTAACTATTTGAGCAGGCGCTATAAATTCTGTTTGATTTGAGTCAACGAACTGTTGCTGCGGAACTTCTATTTGATTTGAGTCAACGAACTGTTGCTGCGGAAGTTCTGTTTGATGCAACTTACCCTCATACTGCTCTTGCAAAGACTTGATAGTCGCTTGCATCTGAGCTTCATGAGCTTTTAACTGCTCGTTAACTGCTTGCAACTGACTGTCATATTGCTCTTGCAAAGATTCCAAATTAAATTGCATCTCAACCTCGCGGTTTTGATATTCTTCAGTAATCTCTCTCAAACGAACTTCATGTTTTTCTTGCAAAGCTTGTAAGTTGTCATCGATCTGACCTTGATAGTTATGGTGCAATTCCTCAGAAAGTCTGAGTAATTCTGCTTCATGTTTTTGTTGCAAAGATTGGATATTTTCTTGCAACTGAGAATCATGATTTCGCTCTATTCCTGCACTAAATTCTCTGATCTGATTCTGCTGCTCATTAGTAATTTCCCTGAGCTGATTATCGCGGTCTTCAATGATTTTTATGAGCAGATTTTCGTGTTCTGTCGTAACTTGTCTGAGTGCATCTTCGTGTTCGACAGTAACTTTTCTGAGTGTATTATCCTGTTCTACTTGCAGAGATTCGACTGTTTGCTGAATCCGAGAATGATGAGCTCTTTCTATTTCCTCAGCAATCTGGCGAGTTTGCTCTAAGTGTTCTTGCTTTTGCTTGTTTAATCGCTTTTCCACCAACGAGTAAGCAACTGCTATCCCTACTAAAAAACCGACGATCGCTCCTATGATAGCCACAACTGATATCCCTCGCGACAAAATAGTAATACTCGACTTTTCTATTTAACCATATAGCCTCCGATAACCGCCCAGGATTAGCAGCCAGACTGTCACCGCCAACCAGTGTATCGCGACAGGAGGCCACAGGGAACCGCTTTGCAGGTATGCTAGAGCACACATAGCCCCCAACAACGCCGCCAGTAGCAAAAACACTGGATTCAAAAAGGTCTCGCGCCCAACGGGATAGAAAGTCAGTCCGTTCAGCGGATGGTAAACTACAAACAGTGCCAAACTCACGCATCCCCAAAACCACAGCATTAACACAGAAGCATTTTCCTGCTTGTGGGGTAGCATTAAAACGCGGAAAAATATTTCTTCGGTAATACCGGGACTCAACAAGCAGCCGACTGTTACCCCCAGGATTGTACGCCTAGAGGTTTGCACATCAATTTGCAGGAATCCTGACCAAAAACCAATGGGAAGCCCGATCGCACTATAAGTCACCACGAGCATAGCTGCAACTAGCCAATCTGTGCGATCGGGCATGGTTAAAAAAGCTATGCTGACTCGATGTGCAAGTAATGCTAATTCATTAGTCATTGGGAATTGGGAATTGGGAATTGGGAATTGGGAATTGGGAATTGGGAATTGGGAATTGGGAATTGGGAATTGGGAATTGGGAATTGGGAATTGGGAATAATTGGTCGAACAAATGGGCAACTTTGGTTAAATCTTTATCTCCGGGAGATATTTCTACGCCGCTAGAAAGGTCAATACCACTAAAATTATTGTCTGCAAAACTGCCGATCGCATTTAACACATTATCCGGCCTCAAACCACCAGCCAACAACCAAGGACACTTTGGTCTAAACTCTGCTAAAATCTGCCAGTCCAAAGTTTTGCCAGTACCGCCTAGTTGTTCGGGATGATAAGCATCCAGCAGTAAAGTATCGACATGAACAGCATAAATATTCGCAATGTCTAAAGTCTCAGGAGTCTTAACTCTCAGGGCTTTGATAATTTCAATTGTCGGCAAAAACTCCCGCAGCCGATCGCAATATTCCGCTGTTTCATCTCCGTGTAACTGCACCCCGCTTAAATTAGATGCTGCAACTACTTGACAGAGATTTTCGATTGTGGTATTAGCAAAAACACCGATGCGATCGATATTTGCGGGCAACGGCTCGACAATTAGGCGAATAGTTTCTGGGCTGACATAGCGAGGGGAAGCCCGAACACAAATAAACCCCAAAGCCTGCGCTCCTAAACGGGCGATCGCAATACCCTGCTCTACTTTCGTGATGCCACAAATTTTAACCCGCACTTCTCCTCCTTACATCATATCAATTCTGCTTGCACCGGAATGATGTTAACAGTTAACTGTTAGTTATCGATGCCCAATGCCCAATGCCCTCTTTGGCCAATGCCCAATGCCCTCTTTGCCCAATGCCAATTGTTAACTATTAAAACAAATTTTAGTTTAAGGCAAAACACTTCTTATAATTTGGTAACTTAATTTATTTGTGAGATAGGGAGCATAATAGCGTGATTTACTCATCTTTGCTGTTAGTAGTACAATCGACCATTCCCACAACACCAGAGTGGTCGCCAATGGTAGGACTGACAATGATCTTGTGCAACTTGCTAGCGATCGCGATCGGCTACTACGGCATAAACAAGCAAAACCGAGGCAAAGGCCCAGCCCTACCCCTTGTCATGCCTGGAATGTTCAAAGGCTTTGGTGTACCCGAATTGCTAGCAACAACCAGCCTCGGCCACTTACTCGGCGCCGGAGTAATCTTGGGCTTAGGAAACGCCGGAGTTCTGTAAAAATCAGGGGAAGGGGAAGAGAAGATATAATAATAGAAACTCTTCCTTATTTTTATTTCCCAGGAAAACTTCATGCAAAAAGGTTGGCGAGTCGGATCATTATTTGGCATCCCATTATTTTTAGATTACTCGTGGTTTATCATCTTAGCCCTAGGAACCAGCGTCTATGCTAGTAGTTACAGTTCTTGGGGACCTGCACTTTCGTGGAGTGCCGGATTAGCAGTAGCTTTGATGCTGTTTGGTTCCGTACTGCTACACGAATTGGGGCACAGCTTGGCGGCCATGTCCCAAGGGATTAAAGTTAATTCCATTACCCTATTCTTATTTGGTGGAGTTGCATCGATCGACTCGGAATCAAAAACTCCCGGTCAAGCTTTTCAAGTAGCCATCGCCGGCCCTCTCGTCAGCTTTGGACTGTTTTTAATCCTCGGCTTAGGCTCTGAAGTTTTGCCAACAAATCTCCTACGAATAGTCATAGAAAGGGTAGCAGAAATCAATCTAGTTCTGGGATTATTTAACTTAATTCCCGGCTTACCCTTGGATGGAGGACAGGTTTTAAAAGCCGCCATTTGGAAAATCAGCGGTTCTCGATTTACTGGTGTTCGCTGGGCGGCAAGAATCGGGCAAGTTTTAGGTTGGTTAGCCATTGCTTTTGGACTAGCTTCATGCCTCCTGGCCCGCGAAATCGGTGGCTTGTGGATCGCACTAATCGGTGGATTCGCTATCCGTAATGCCATAGCTTATAGTCGTTTTGTTTCATTACAAGAAGCTTTGCTGAAAACCAAAGCAGTCGATGCCATGACTCGTGAATTTCGAGTTGTTGATGCGAATTCAACCTTACGAGAATTTGCCGATCGCTATTTATTAGAAGTCAATCCATTCCCATTTTATGTTGCAGCAGTCAATGGACGGGATTTAGGTATAGTGTCGATCGACGATATCCGCTTCACAGAACGCAGTCAGTGGCAAATTCAGACTTTGCACAACATTGTGAAACCGCTGGCAAAAATCACTACAGTTTCAGAAAAAGCATCCCTAGCCGAAGTAATCAACACGATGGAATCTTGTCAGTTGTCCCGAATCATCGTCCTCTCACCCATCGGTTCAGTAGTGGGTACGATCGATCGCGGTGACGTGATGAAAGTTTTGGCAAAATACCTCAAACCCACAGTCTCTGAAGCTGATATCAAGCGCAGTAAAGAAGAAAACAGCTATCCCCAGGGATTGCAATTAAGTGCGATCGCCAAAACTGCACAAGACAACTAAAATTTTGGCATCAAGCAGGGGCATTTACGATTGCACAAATTTTAAATTTTTGAAACAACCACAATCGATATGCCCAATTTTTTCCGACAATGGCATTATCTGTTGAAAAAGCGAGCAGCACCGGGAAAAAAGTTAAGTTTTTCCTTCCCCCTTCCTGACTTGCAACCTCTGATTATTATCTGTATTGCCGTGACGGGAACTTTATTGGGAGTCAGGCATTTAGGCGGATTGCAGCCACTCGAATTAAATGCTTTCGACCTCATGGTGCAGTTGCAACCGGATCCCGGTTCAGACCCCAGGTTGCTGATAGTTGAAATCACAGAACGGGATATTAAAGCTTTTAAACAATGGCCAATTTCTGATGCCGTTTTAGGAAAAGTAATCGCCGAAATAGCACGTCTTGAACCCACAGCTATTGGCCTCGATATAATTCGCGACATTCCCTACCCACCGGGGAATGCCGAATTAGCAACTCAATTAAAAAACCCCAAAGTATTTCCCATTACCTTCATCGGCAACTCTAAAAACCAGGGAGTGCCACCTCCTCCTAACATACCAGATGAGCGGGTAACATTTAACAACTTAGTAGCCGATCCAGACGGTATAGTGCGTCGCAATTTGATTTCTGCTGGCGATGGTAAAAAAACGCTTTTTTCATTTTCGAGTACGCTAGCTTTTGCATATTTTGATAGCCATAATATCCCGTATAAAACCATAGAAAACGATGTTTTCGTGGTAGATAAAACTGTATTTTCAAAACTGCGATCGAACTCAGGAGGTTATCAGAACATTGATGCCAAAGGTTATCAAATATTACTGGATTACCGCTCTGCTAAAAATATAGCAGAAACCGTGACACTAACTCAAGTTTTGCAGGGCAAAGTTGACCCCAAATTGGCTAAAGGTAAAATAGTCTTGATAGGCGTTACAGCCCCAACTGTAAAAGATGTTTTTTCCACACCTTACAGTGCTACTAAAAATGGCAACATCCCGACACCTGGGGTATTAATTCACGCAGCGGCAACCAGCCAATTTCTGGGCGCAGTTTTAGACGGCAAAGGGCTATTTTGGTATTGGGAGGAATGGCAAGAAATCGTTTGGATCGCTGTTTGGAGTGCAGTGGGCGGCTGTTTGGCTTGGCGGCTAGAAAAATCGGTGAGTTTGATGGGCAGTGCGATCGCAGCTTGCGCCTCATTATTCGGATTCACTTTTTTCCTATTTTTGCAACAGGGGTGGATACCTCTAATTGCTCCTACCTTGGCACTTTTAATCACCGCAGGAGTCGCAGTTACATATAAGTACGAGCAGTCGAGGCAACAGGAACAAATTGTGATGAGATTATTAGGACAACAAACTTCACCGACGATCGCCAATGCCCTGTGGAAAGAACGTGTCCACCTGCTAGAATCCGGGTTATTACCGGGAAAAAAACTTATTGCTACGATCGTACTCACCGACTTGCAGGGCTTTAGTACAATCTCCGAAAAACTACCGCCAGAAATAGTAATGAGTTGGTTGAATGAGTATTTATCCGCAATGGCCGAAGAAGTCCAAGCACATCAAGGCGTGATTAATAAATTTACCGGAGATGGAATGCTGGCAGTATTTGGCGTACCCATTCCCCGCACAACTCCAGCAGAAATTGCCGAAGATGCTCGCCTCGCCGTATGTTGCGCTCTAGCCATCAGTTCCCGTTTACCACAAATGAATCAAAATTGGCGCGATCGGGGTTTACCCGCCGCCAGAATGCGAGTAGGCATCTTTACAGGGCCTGTTATGGTAGGTAGTTTGGGAGGTACAACCCGTTTAGAATATGGAGTGATCGGCGACAGCGTAAATATTGCCTCTCGGCTGGAAAGCTGCGAAAAAGATCGGCAAGAAGACACTTGTCGGATATTGATTGCAGAAGAAACCTTACTGCATCTGGGAAACAAATTTGAAGTAGAGTCTTGGGGAGCTTTACCGTTAAAAGGCCGGGAACAAAAAGTTAATGTCTACCGTATATTAGGAATAAAAAACCTATAAAAAGACAGCATATCTTCCAAAAACTCATGAAAAAAATGAAAAAAAATACTAAGTTTCTGCTCCACCTGACATCAATGGCAACGGTAGTATCGATCGCCACACTCAACATTTCCCAATTTGCCGTTTTGGGACGGCCGAAGATAAACGTAGATAGCCAGCCAGACAATACTCAACCGGGAGGGCCGCGCTTCGTTGAGCCCCCTGAAGATATCGGGTTGCCCGATCGACAGGGAAGAACTGTGCGCGGTGGCTGTGCAAGTCGCCCCGAGCTAAGTCTCACAGCCTTAGTGCCTAAAAATAAGGTCGGACGGACTGTTTCCGATTATCCAACATTCTTTTTCTACTTGCCTGAAACAGAGACGCAATTAGCCGAATTTATCCTCGAAGATCGAAGCGGCACCCAGATTTATAAACAGACTCTCACAATTAGCAATTTATCAGGGACGATCGGCATTAGTATCCCCACTAACAAAAATGTGCCGCCCTTGGAAGTAGGCAAAAGTTACAGTTGGAGTTTTTCAGTGATTTGCGACACTGAAGACCGATCCGCAGATGTATTTGAAAAAGGTATTGTGCGTCGAGTTGAACTCAGTGCAGATATCCGCAGTCAATTAGAGAAGGCAGATCCGCGCCAGAAAACCTTTATTTATGCTGAAAATGGGATTTGGCAAGATGCCCTCAGTACCCTAGCAGCCGCTC
This sequence comes from Oscillatoriales cyanobacterium, assembly GCA_004294385.1. Classification (GTDB taxonomy): domain Bacteria; phylum Cyanobacteriota; class Cyanobacteriia; order Cyanobacteriales; family Microcoleaceae; genus Microcoleus. Next base: position 22,641 of record REAP01000128.1, read on the forward strand.
GCCGCGCTCAGCCTAATGATGCAGTGCTCAAGACTGATTGGGAAAGCTTACTGGATTCTGTGACATTGGGCAAAATTGCTAAAGAGCCGATCGTTCCCATCGATCCACAGCCGATCGCTCCCATCGATCCAAAGCCATAACCAAATACTCAGAGCCCCAACTTCTTCGAGAAGTCGGGACTCTAATATATTAATTCTATTACAGTTTCAATACGTTTGAAAAAATGAAAAAAACTACTAAGATTATCCTAAATGTGGCATCAGTTGGCTCAATATTATCGATCGCCACACTTAACGCTTTCCAATTAACCGTTGTGGGACAGCCGACTCCAAAGGTAGATGGTCAGCCAATCACTCAACCGGGAAGGGTGCGCTTCGTTCAGCCTACTGAAGATAATTTGTCGTCACCAGACTATCGACAAGGAGGGCCGCCCTCAGCAGGAGTTCTATGCGATAGAGGTAAGATCAAGCTAACAGCCTTAGTACCAGAAAATCAAATCGGACGGACTGTTTCGGAATATCCTCTCTTCTTTTTCTACTTGCCTAAATCAGACGCGCAACTAGCCGATTTTTTCCTACAAGATGAAAAGGAGAATTTGATTTATCAAACAACCCTAAAAATTAACAATTCACCAGGAGTCATGAGCGTTAGTATTCCCGCCAATAAGAATGTGTCGCCCTTGCAAGTAGGCAAAAATTACCGTTGGTCTATTTCATTAATTTGCGACCCTCAAGACCGATCCACAGATGTGTTTGCAGCGGGTATTGTGCGTCGAGTTGAACTGAGTGCAGATATCCGCAGTGAATTAGAGAAGGCAGATCCGCGCCAGAAAGCCGTTATTTATGCTCAGACTGGGATTTGGCAAGATGCTCTGAGCACTTTAGCTGCCGCTCGTCGCGGTAATCCTAATGATGCAGAATTAACTGCTGATTGGGAAACCTTGCTGGATTCTGTGAAATTGGGCGAAATTGCCAAAGAGCCGATCGTTCAAACCGCTCCAGAGCCATAGAACAGTTTAACATGAAACGCAGTCATTTCTTACAATTCTTTGGTTCTACTCTCGCAACTTTGAGTTGGGGCCAGTTGGAGGCGATCGCAAAAGGCGATCGTGATGCCAGTGTTTTGGCCCAAACTCATTTTTCCAATTTATTATCCGGCTCACATTCAGGCCCGCAGCTATTAGCTCAAACTTCCAGCCAACAGCAGGCACTAACCATTTATCAGCCCATCCAGAATATTGAGTGGGAGGGAATGTTTGTCAGTCCCCAAGGCATCGCTTATTTCTCGATCGACGGAGTATCACCCGATGCGGTGTCAAACCATGAGGGCGAGGTGGAATTTGCCAGGAGAAATGGCGATCGGCAAAAAGAAGCATTTGCACTTTTCAAGTTAGGTTTAGCCAATCATACCCTCGGCGGTTTTTTTGAAAAAGCGATTGATTACTACAAGCAAAGTTTAGTAATTACCAAGGAAATCCGGGATGTAAATCTGGAAGTAATCCTACTAGGAAATATAGGATTAGCCTATCTGCAAAATGGCTTTGCTTACATCGAACCCTTTGAGTATTTACAGCAATATCTCGGACTGACTTGGCACAAAGCTTACTACTACAACGGAGGCGATCGCCGCTGGGGAGGAGTAGCAATGGGGAATCTTGGCAATGCTTATTATAGTGCTGATTTGTACGCAAAAGCAATTGAATTTCATCAGAAACGTTTAGCCCTCTGCCTGGAAATTAAAGACCGTCGAGGGGAGAGTAAAGCACTGGGAGATTTAGGCATTGTTTATCATTCATTAGGCGAATACAAGAAAGCCATTGAATATACGCAAAAACGTTTAGCAATTGCGCGGGAAATCAAAGATACCTGGGGCGAGGGTCAAGCAATTTCTAATCTAGGCATCGTTTACCATACCCTAGGAAACTATACTAAAGCCATTGAATACCAACAACAATATTTAGCCCTAGCCCAAGCAATCAAAAACCCATTGTTGGAAGAACAAGCTTTGGGGAATTTGGGAGGTGCTTACTATTTTTTGGGCGATTATCACAAAGCAATTGAATTATACGAAAAGAGTTTAGCTATTGCTTGGAAAATTCGCGAATCTCAAATAGCAAACAAGGTGCGTGCCAATCTGGGACTTGTCTATTTCCAGATGAAGAACTATCAGAAATCAATTGAGTTATACAATCAATTTTTGAGCGAGATATTTTCTGGCAAAAACCTCCGAGAGCAAGCCATAGTTAGGAATAATATCGCAGTGGTGCAAATCAACGCTGGCGATTTACCGGGAGCCACAACAAACTTATTAAAGGGTATCCAAATTTTAGAAGCTCTCAGGGGAAGATTAGGCAGTAATGATTCCTATAAAATTTCACTCTTTGAAACTCAGACTTTTGCTTATATCAACTTGCAAAAAGTCTTGATTGCAGCCAATAAAAATGATGCGGCACTGGAAATTGCCGAAAGAGGTAGAGGTAGGGCGTTTGTGGAGTTACTGGAGAAGCGGCTATCTCTGAAGCAAACACCAGGTACTACCATTACTCCACCGAATATTGAGCAAATTAAACAAATTGCTAAAACTCAGAATTCTACTCTGGTTCAATATTCGATTATTTACAACGATTTCCAAGTAAAAGGTATCCAAAAAAGTCAGGAATCAGAACTGTATATTTGGGTGATTAAACCTACGGGTGAAGTGACGTTTAGATTTTCAAACCTGAAATCTATATGGCAAGAACAGCAGATTTCTTTAGCATACTATGTTACCAGTAGCCGCGAATATTTCGCTGCCAGAGGTGGCAGCAGTGAAGTAGGGCGAAGCGATGAAACTAGCCAAACAAAAAGATTAAAGCAACTCTATCAAATCCTGATTAAACCAATTGCTGACTTGCTACCGAATGACCCAAATGCTCCTGTGATCTTCATCCCTCAAAAATCTCTGTTTGTAGTTCCTTTCCCAGCACTGATTGACACTGCTGGGAAATATTTGATTGAAAAACACACGATTTTAACAGCACCCGCCATTCAGGTACTCAAGCTAACTAATCAGCAACGAAAACAAGTTCTAGGAGACAAGGTTTTAGTAGTAGGAAATCCCACTATGCCCAGCATTCCTCTGGAGATTGGCGAAAAACCTGAGCAGTTGGCTCCGCTTCCAGGTGCCGAAAAAGAAGCTTTAGCTATTGCCAAACTGCTGAAAACTACAGCAATCATCGGCAACCAAGCGACGAAATCATCGATCGTCCAAAAAATGCTTAAATCGAGGATAATTCATTTGGCGACACATGGGTTACTCGATGATTTTAAAGGGTTGGGAGTACCGGGCGCGATCGCACTTGCTCCAGATCCCCCATCTTCCCTCAGCAAAGAGCAACAGTCAGGGATTAACGGTTTACTGACTGCCGATGAAATCTTAGACTTAAAACTGAATGCGGAATTAGTGGTTTTGAGTGCTTGCGACACGGGTAGAGGCAAAATCACTGGCGATGGTGTGATTGGATTATCTCGATCGCTGATTACGGCAGGTGTATCCAGTGTAATTGTGTCCCTCTGGCCAGTACCAGATGAGCCTACAGCATCCTTGATGAGCGAATTTTATCAAAACCTTCAAAAGAACCCCGACAAGGCTCAGGCGTTACGCCAAGCCATGTTGACTACCATGAAACAATATCCTGAACCCAAAAACTGGGCAGCATTTACCCTGATTGGCGAAGCCAAGTAAGACTATTTTCGATTTTCGATTTTCGATTTTCGATTTAATTCCAAAATATCCTGCCATTCCTGATCCGAAAGTGGTTGCACATTCAACTCAATTTCAAAACAGCGACAAGCCGCCACAGTCAAAGCCTGAACAACAGTTTCAATCAAATCATTTCCGCCGCCCGATAGAGGTAAATTCACAGGAATTAACTGCTCTCCAAAAACTTCAGAAAACAAACTAACATCCGGTTGCAAACGTATCGAACCATGCTGTAAAATAGCATCACCCCGACGCAATTGAGCGCTACCAATTAACTTACAACCATCAGATGTCACCAAATCTGCACCCGTCGCAGTCCCAAAACAATTCGGGTTGTGAATGTAACTCCTTCCAGCTTCCCCGTAGTGCAAATCCAAACCCATTTCCCGCCAACCATCAATCAAAAACTGGCAGATATCCTGATAAGCTTTGAGACGACTCCCCGCAAATCCCGATGCCACCACAGCGTAAGTTAAATCACCTTGATGCAGCACAGCCCGCCCACCGCTGGGCCTGCGTACCAAATCCACAGGAAGCCCCCCAAAAGACAACTGCTGCCAAAATTCCGGCCATCGGCGCTGGTGATAGCCCAAGGAAATCGCCGCTGGTTGCCAAGTATAAAACCGCAGAGTTGGCCCAATTTTGCCCGCTAGATGCTGTTCCAGGAGCCATTGGTCGATCGCCATCTGCACCGCACCAGAAGCTTGCAGCAGCGGAATTACCCGCCAAACAGAATTAGTCATCAGTCCCCAGTCCTCAGTTTGCGCTCAATAATTGACAGAATGTTTTAAAATTGGTAAGAGTCATTGAAAGCTGTGAAAGTAAGTTTGTGTGAATTTCACAAAGCCAATGCTGTAGAGATAAATAGGAAAAATAATTCTTAAACCATGAGCAACAGTGTAATTGTGATTAGCGACGAAAAATTTGAAACAGAAGTCCTGGAAGCAGAGCAACCAGTGCTAGCCTATTTTTGGGCACCTTGGTGTGGGCCTTGCAAACTGGTATCGCCTTCGATAGACTGGATAGCAGCAAATTATAGCGATCGGCTGAAAGTAGTTAAAATGGAAATTGACCCCAATCCAGCTACTGTCAAACAGTATAAAGTAGAAGGAGTCCCCGCTCTCAGGCTGTTTAAAAAATCTGAATTAGTGATGTCTCATGAGGGAGCTATTACTAAACAAAAATTGACTGTTTTGTTAGACGCTAATTTATAAAGTGATTTACCATTGGGTGGGGGCGGGTTTACGAGATTGTCGGTTTTAGGCAATTATTGCTTGTAAAACCCGCCCCTACGAAAACTACAATTGCATCATAAAAATCTACCATTGGGTGGGGGCGGGTTTAT
>REAP01000128.1:27745-31967 GCA_004294385.1 Oscillatoriales cyanobacterium
AAAACTACAATTGCATCATAAAAATCTACCATTGGGTGGGGGCGGGTTTATGAGATTGTCGGTTTTAGGCAATTATTGCTTGTAAAACCCGCCCCTACGGAAATTAGAATTATTAATTGATAAAAAATATGGAATTTGCTCAACGTTTACAACCATTGCGATCGAATGTATTTGCCGATATGGATCGGGCGAAATCTCTGGCTAGAGCTGCGGGCAAAAATGTGATTGATTTGTCTCTGGGCTCTTCCGATTTGCCGACGGCGGCTCACATTACAGATGCGATCGCACTTTCTCTATCTGACTCCAGCACCCACGGCTATTTGTTGTTTAACGGTACGAAATCTTTCCGGGAAGCGGCGGCGATTTGGTACGAACAAAAATTCGGGATTTCAGTCAATCCAGAAACCGAAGTTCTGCCCTTAATTGGTTCCCAAGAAGGCACGGCGCATTTGCCTTTAGCTGTGCTCAACCCCGGAGATTTTGCTTTGTTGCTCGATCCGGGTTATCCATCCCACGCGGGCGGTGTTTATTTGGCTGGAGGGCAAATTTATCCGATGCCGTTGTTAGCTGAAAATCACTTTTTGCCTGTATTTGATGATATTCCACAAGCTGTTTTGGCTCAGTCGAAGATGATGGTTTTGAGTTATCCTCATAATCCCACAACTGCGATCGCACCTGTGGCCTTTTTTGACAAAGCCGTGGCTTTTTGTCGGGAACATCGGCTGGTTTTGGTGCACGATTTCCCTTATGTGGATTTGGTTTTTGACGATGACCTAGGGGCGGTGCCCCCGTGCCCGCCCTCTGGTTCTGGTAACGAGGAGGAAATTCGTAAATTGATGGCGCCGTCTATCTTTGAGGCCGATCGCGATAAAAGCGTGTCGATCGAGTTTTTCACACTCTCCAAGTCGTACAATATGGGTGGTTTTCGAGTCGGATATGCGATCGGCAATGCCGAAATCATCCAAGCACTGCGACAGGTAAAGGCCGCCGTAGACTTCAATCAATACCAAGGAATCTTAAATGGTGCGATCGCGGCTTTAACAGGCCCCCAAGACACCGTTCAAACCAGCGTAGAAACCTTCCGAAAACGGCGAGATACCTTCGTCCGCGCCCTGCAAAACATCGGCTGGCAAGTGCCAATTCCCCCCGCCACAATGTACGTTTGGGCGAAACTTCCAGAACCTTGGGCAACAGATTCAGTGAAATTTTGCACTCAGTTAGTAGCAAGTACCGGAGTTGCAGCTTCCCCCGGTGCCGGCTTCGGGAAATCGGGAGAAGGTTATGTGCGATTTGCTTTAGTTGAATCGCCGGAAATTTTGGCAGAAGCTGTTAGGAGAATTGCTGAATTTCAAAGTTAATTAATATCAAAATATATTGCACCATTCTTAGGAACAGGCAAGATGCCTGTTCCACAACACATCAAGTCTCTTGTGGGGTGGGCAGGAGAGCCTGCCATAAAAAGCTTAAAATCCCAAATTCAAAATTGTTATCTATACCTAAAGGAAGACAAATTTAAACCCAGTCAGTGTCAAGATTCATGTAGCGAAATGTTAGCGAGAGACATCCTGGGAATTCCTACTCCCACTCACCCATTCTAAAAATCCTTGAAATGGCTGCGATCGCGTTAATGATTGATCCGTCGAGGCGATCGCAAATCCCAGAAATACAGCACTCCCCAAAAGAGCCACCAACGGCAAACGCTTCCCAATCCCCAAATCACGCTGAATGCGAGCTAGAGGCCTACTCTCTCGCCTAAGCATCTTCCCCACGGTGAGTTGTTTCAAGCTAAAAGGATCGCGCACAAAATTGCCGCTCCAGCTAATTACCAAGTGGGAATGACAGTGGGGACAACTGAATAGTCCGCTAACCATCCCTACTGGGCCGACGACGCTGGAACGGTGGCAAATCGGGCAAGTGACAGAATGAGTGTTATATGTGGGAGCGTTCATAACTGTTTTTCTTGAGTAAAAAACCAACAACCAATTGAGAGCCTGCACTAATGCCTAGGGCATAGACCTGAAGAGGTACATTTCCTTAATTCCTATTTTACTCCTCAGATCCGCCCGATCGCAGATCAATCCATTGCAAAATCTGTAAATTGCCAATCCTGTAAGGAGCGCAAGTCCGCACCACAGGTCAGATTGTATTGCAACGGAGTAACGGTAATTTTATTGTCGCGAATAGCTTGTACATCTGTAGGAATATCATGCGGTATAGCGCGATCGGGGGTTTCTTCCACATCTTCTAACAATTCCCCAGCTAGCCAATAATAAGTTTTGCCGCGCGGATCAGTGCGCTTTTGAAATATGTCGAAATAGCGGCGAATGCCTTGACGGGCGATCGCAACTCCGGTAATTTCAGCTTGTTTAACCGCCGGTATGTTCACATTCAACAACATCGGTTTTGCCATTGGCTCTTTTTCCAACTGTGCGAGCAAAGTCACAGCAAAATTCACAGCCGGATCAAATTCCAGCGAAGTATAACTAGCAAGGCTGAAAGCAATACTGGGAATGCCTTCCATCAATCCTTCCATTGCCGCCGAAACCGTCCCCGAACAGATGATGTCCGTTCCTAAATTCGGGCCGTGATTAATACCTGCTAGAACCAAATCCGGCGGTTTGTCAACTAAAGCCCACAAAGCTAGTTTCACGCAGTCGGCGGGAGTACCCGAACAAGCCCAAGCTTTGACTGCTGGGTCAAAAATGGATTCGACAATTTCGGCCCGGATTGGTTGGTGCAGAGTCAGCCCGTGGCCCGTGGCTGAGCGTTCTCTGTCGGGACAAACTACACTTACGTCATGGCCGGCGGCGGCGAGTCCGTTGGCGAGGCTGTGGATGCCTTGTGCAAAAATGCCGTCGTCGTTGCTAATTAAAAGTTTCATCAAAAGTTTTGTAGGTCTCAGAACAATACTAAACTAAATTCAAGTCGGGCGATCGCATTCACCTGCAATTACCAATTACCAATTACCAATTACCGATTACCCGCTACCACCTAAAATCTAAAATTAAGCAGAGCGCACTCAAATTGCGGTAAACTCAACTTGGCTCAAAACCGCCCTCAATCTAAAATCTAAAATCTAAAATCTAAAATCAATATGACTGTCCAGCTAAGCGACATTGAAACCCAACTAGAAACCCTGGGCCAAGAAGCCAAAAGTGCGATCGCAACCACCGATACCCTCGAACAACTCGAACAGTTGCGCGTCAATTACCTCGGCAAAAAAGGTCAACTATCTCAAGTTTTAGGCATGATGGGCAAACTAGCGCCGGATCAGCGGCCGAAACTAGGTGCGATCGCCAACACCGTCAAAGAAGCCCTACAAACCGACTTAGAAGACAAACGCACCGCCCTCCAAACCGCCCAAATTGGAGTCAAATTAGCCTCAGAAACTCTCGATGTCACCATGCCGGCGATTTTCAGTCCCCAAGGCCGAATTCACCCCTTAAACAGCGTTATAGACCGCGCTCTTGATATCTTTGTTGGTCTCGGCTACACCGTCGCCAACGGCCCAGAAATGGAAACAGACTATTACAATTTCGAGGCATTGAACACCCCGCCAGACCATCCAGCGCGGGATATGCAAGATACCTTTTATCTCCCAGGTGGCAACCTGTTGCGGACTCAAACATCCTCCGTGCAAATTCGCTACATGGAACAGCATAAACCGCCGATTCGGATTGTCTCTCCCGGCCGCGTTTACCGCCGCGATACTGTCGATGCAACTCACGCCGCAGTCTTCCACCAAATCGAACTTTTGGCAATAGATGAAGGTCTAACTTTTACTGACTTGAAAGGCACAATCAAAGAGTTTTTGCGACAAATGTTCGGGCAAGATTTGCCGATTCGTTTTCGCACAAGTTACTTTCCGTTTACAGAACCTTCTGCCGAAGTAGATTTGCAGTGGAATGGCAAATGGCTAGAAGTTTTAGGATGCGGCATGGTCGATCCAAACGTTCTCAAAGGAGTCGGTTTAGACCCAGAAAAATACAGTGGTTTTGCGGCCGGTTTTGGGGTCGAACGCTTCGCAATGGTACTGCATGAAATTGACGATATTCGTCGGGTTTATGCTAGCGATTTACGCTTTTTGCGACAATTTTAACTCGTGGGAGAGGGCGGGTTTATTTTGTACCCTGAGCGAAGTCGAAGGGCTTTCCTTGTACCCTGAGCGAAGTCGAAGGGCTTTCCTTGTACCCTGAGCGAAGTCGAAGGGCTTTCCTTGTAC
>REAP01000129.1 GCA_004294385.1 Oscillatoriales cyanobacterium
TCTCCAAGGTTGCTTACCTCTAATACTACAACTCAATAGTTACCCAATCAGGAAAGAATGTCAAGCGATGTCTAACAAATTTATTTCAGTGTCTACCCCCACTCTGCCCAGGAGTGTTTCATTTTTGTAGGGCAATCCCCTGTGGTTGCCGGCTATACTCTACTTGATTGGAACAGTGGTGGTAAGATTTCAACTTAACAGAAGTGCTGAAAAACGTTAAAGTAAGAAAAAACTGCGAAACTGTAAAGGTATGATTCAAAGTTTGGCTGATGAGAAATCGGGAGATCCAGTCAATTTCTAATTTAGATGGAGTAGCTGGTGTTGGCGATCGCAATAATGGGTCGGAATCACTGTGGCTGCGCGATCGAGCCTTGGCTGCTACTAGCAACGGTATTATGATTGCTGACGCCAGAGCCCCCGACTATCCCATAATTTATTGCAATCCAGCCTTTGAAAGGATTACAGGTAACAGTACCGGCGAAATCTTGGGGCGCAACTTTCAGTTTTTGTACGGTCCCGATACCGATCGCGCTACCCTAGTCAACATCCACGATGCTTTGCGCCAAGGCCTGGAATTTCAGGAGACCATCAAAAACTATCGCCAAGACGGGACTCTTTTTTGGCACAAATTTTCCCTATCTCCTTTGCGAGACGACAGCGGTAATTTGACTCACTTCGTCGGAATTCTGTCTGACTTATCCGAAGGGATAGAAGTTCAGCAGGAATTGCAGCAAACTAATGACCAACTCGAAACCGTTTTAGAAGCAGTTCCGGGAACAGTATCTTGGGTGAGTTCGGATTTGCGCTATTTGGGCGTTAACCAGCACTTAGCAAAACTCCACGGTTTGCGGCCGTCAGCCTTCGTCGGCCAAGATATCGGATTTCTGGGCGTAAGCTCGGATTTTTACTCTTTTTTGGGGGAGTTTTTTGCTAGCAATGCTACGGAAGTGATTCAAGAACTCTCCGCCAAAGTCAAAACTGCTGACGGCCAGTCGGCGGGACACTATTTGATTGTGGCTCAAAAGTACGATCAGGGCAAAGCAGCCTGTTTGGTCGGCATTGACATCACCGAGCGCAAACGGGCAGAAGAGGCTCTGGTATTGACTCGCAAGGCGGTGGAAAGTTCTAGTGATGCGATCGGGATGGCTGATGTTTCCGGCACTCACATCTATCAAAATCAATCTTTTTCTCAACTATTTGAATACGAAACTGTAGAAGAATTCAGGAATGCTGGGGGGATCTACGCCATTTTTGCTGACCCCGCCGTCGCGGAGGAGGTGACTTGTGCGATCGCCCACGGTTATTCTTGGTCTGGTGAAGTTACTAACCACACCAAAAGCGGCCAGATAGTACAAGTGCTGCTGCGGGCTGATGCGATCAAAGACTCCACTGGGACAATTGTCGGTCTGATCTACATGAATACCGACATTACCGATCGCAAGCGCACAGAACAAGAACTGCGCCAAAGCGAGAAGCGTTTCCGATCGCTGATTGAAAATGCTAGAGATATTATTGTGATTCTGGACGAGAAAGGCTTCTGTCGCTATGTCTCTCCTTCCCAAGAGCGGATTTTGGGCTACCCGACGGCCCAATTGCTAGGTCGGTCTGTATTTGAACTGGTTCACCCAGACGAATTGGCAATGGTCGGTCAAGTGTTTAAAGGAGTCCTCCAAATGCCTAAAGTTGGGCTAGGACTTGCGGAATATCGAGTCTGGCATCACGATGGTTTCTGGTGCGTCTTGGAAGCGGTGGCGACGAATTTGCTCTCGGAACCTTCGGTGCGAGGAATTGTGGTCAACTGCCACGACGTGACCGAGCGCAAAATGGCAGAAGATAAGCTATTACACGATGCTTTGCACGACGCGCTGACGGATTTGCCGAACCGGGCTTTGCTGACTGACAGGTTGGGGCAAGCTTTTGCCCGCGTCAAACGACATCCCAACTATCAGTTTGCGGTGCTTTTTCTCGATTTGGACAGGTTTAAGGTGATTAATGATAGCCAGGGACACCGCACGGGCGATCGGCTGCTGGTCGCGATCGCCCGCCGTCTCTTGACTTGTTTACGCCCTGGTGATACCGTTGCCCGTCTGGGCGGAGATGAGTTTGTGATTTTACTAGAAGAAATTCAAGGTGTTGAGGATGCGATCGCCAACGCCAAGAAAATTCAAAAGGCGATCGAACGACCACTGAATTTAGACGGGAATAAAGTTTCAATTACTGCTAGCATTGGCATTGCTTTGAGTAGCGCCGAATATCAGTGGCCAGGAGATATTTTGCGCGATGCTGATATTGCCATGTACCGGGCAAAATCCCTCGGCAAAGCTCGCTACGAAGTATTTACCAGTGCCATGCACACTCGCGCCGTGGCTTTGATGAACTTGGAACATGATTTGCGGCAGTCAGTAGAAGAACTGAATTTGAAATATTCGATGTTAGATTTACGATTTGGGACAACGGTAGAAAACTCAACTTTGTACGAAGCCGATCGTTCTTTAGATCATCCAAAATCTCAAAATTTCACTTCTAAATTAGAATGTCCTTTTACAGTTTACTACCAGCCAATTGTTTCTTTGAAAACTGGCTTAGTTGCAGGATTCGAGGCACTGGTGCGCTGGCTACACCCCGAACGTGGCTTGGTGTCTCCGACGGAATTCATTGCGATGGCGGAGGAAACAGGGCTAATTATGCCCTTGGGTTTATGGATTTTGAACGAAAGTTGCCGCCAAATTATCGAGTGGCAGAATTTGAAATTACCTGCGGTGAATTCACCACTAACAATAGCAGTAAATCTCTCTGGGCGACAGTTTGAGCAACCAGATTCCATCGAGCAAATCAAGAAAGTTTTGCAGGAAACGGGAGTGGATGCTCGCTGGTTGAAGTTAGAGATTACTGAGAGCGTAGTTATGGAAGATGGGGAAGCCGCAGCGCTGATGCTTTCGCAGTTGAGAGATTTGGGGATTGAGCTTTGTATTGACGATTTTGGTACCGGTTATTCTTCTTTGAGCTATTTGCATAAATTCCCGATCAATACTTTGAAAATCGATCGCTCTTTTGTCAGCCGCATCGGAGCAACAGGTGAAAATCTGGAAATCGTCAGGGCGATCGTCATGTTAGCTCGCAGTTTGGGGATGGAGGTGGTTGCAGAAGGTGTCGAAACCGCCATTCAACTGGCTCAATTGCGGACGTTGGGCTGCGAGTATGGTCAGGGATACTTCTTCTCTAAACCTCTCGATAGCGAGGCTGCTACAGCTTTGTTAGTTCAAGGGTTGCAATGGTAATTTAGTTGACTGTTGACTGTTGACTGTTGACTGTTATATCTCCGGTTGCACCTCACATCTTGCACCATTGTTAGCAACAGGCTTTCCGGCCTGTTCCACAAAGAGTGAGTTTTCTTGTGGAACAGGCCGGAAAGCCTGTTCATAAAAAGCTTATTAAGATTAGTTACCAATGCCCGATGCCCAATGCCCAATGCCCAATTCCCAATTCCCAATTCCCCAATTTCAACGTCCTAAATCGTGCATAGCATTAATTTCTTGAGCGCATCTTTGAGTCAATGCTTCCAACTCCGATCGATCCGACGAACTCGGCGCTTCAATCAAATTCCCAATTCGCACCGTCAATGGTACCGATCGCGGCAATCCCGAATCCTTAGATGCTATAGCGTGAGTTCCCCACAAACTAACAGGTAATAGCGGTGCTTTCGCCTTAGCCGCGATTAGTGCTGCACCTAATTTTGGATCAGTAATTCTACCATCTGCTGTTCTGGTTCCTTGCAAAAAAACTCCTGTCGCCCAGCCATTTTCCAAAGATTGGATAGCCGATCGAATTGCACTGCGATCGGCACTTTCTCGTTTGACTGGATAAGCACCATACAGCGTAATTGCCTGCTTCAAAATAGGCACTTTAAATAGCTCTTCCTTCGCCATAAATGCCACCGGTCGCCTCATGGAACTAGACAAAATAGGCGGGTCAAAATCGCTGGCGTGATTGCTGACTATCACCACTGGCCCTGATGTTGGAACATTTTCCGCGCCATAGATGCGGCCCCGAAAATAAAGGTGCAACATCGGGCTGACAATCGACCACTTGAATAAATAATAAAGAATTAAACTCTCGACTGGTTCGCGATTTTTGCTCACAAGAAAAACCTTAAATTATAGAAGAAGGAAGAAGGAAGAAGGAAGAAGGAAGAAGGAAGAAGGAAGAAGACTCTTCTTCCTTCTGCTATAGGGCGGTTTCATTCTCTTTCATTCTCAGACAAATCATCGTTTTGTAGGGGTAGTGCCCCCGTGCCTACCCTATGACATTTATTGAAACTTTGCAAAAGCTCAATTGTCGGCAACCATCGCTTTTTGTCCATCAAGAGAAGTTGCGTAACCCAAAAAATCCTTAACTGCTTGAGTGGGAGGATTTTTGTAGGCGTAATACAACTGCCGCTTGTAAGCATAGTTCCCAGCATCCGGTGTCGCCCCATCTACTGGCAAAACCCGCACCGTTTTTTGATTGACTACTTGGGCGAAAGTCGCATAACCAATGCCACTATTTCCTAAAGCTTGCAGCAGGGGAGTTGTCGCATCTCGATCGAGCGTAGTGATATTTGACCCCGTGCCAAAATTAGCGCCTTTGAGAACTTGTTCTTTAAATGTCTGGTGAGTGCCGCTAATTTCTGGTCGATTAATCACTTTAATCGGGCCCGCCGGGCCACCGACTTTCGACCAATCTTGAGCAGTTCCCTTGAAGATATCTTCAACTTGAGCCGAGGTTAAACCTCCTTTGAAGGGGTTGTTAGTGCCGACTACAAGGGCGATCGTATCTAGAGCAACAGGCACCTCTACCAAACCCTGACCTTTTTCTTGAGCAGTCAAAGGTCGCGATATCGCTGCAATATCGGCAGTTCCCGCCACCAAATCCTTAATTCCGTTTGCAGAACCATTTGCTTTGGCATCGACTGTAGTGCCAGAAAACTTCCCTTGAAAGCCCTTCTTAAGGTTGAGATTGATTGTCACCATGCTGGTAGAACCGTCAATTTTCACCGCCGTACCGGCAGCCACAGAAGCTGGAGGCGCAAAGGAAGTAGCAGGTGGTGAAGATGCTCCGCCAGTAGCGGGCGCAACCGAAGGCGGAGTAACATCACCGCTTGCGGGTGTGGGAGTATTGCTGGCATCCTGGGATGCTGGTTTTTTCAGAAAAAAGAACGCGCCGCCGCCGGCGAGTAAGAAAAATAACAGAATAAAAACTATGGGGGGAGGCCCGCTACTCTTAGCCATAAAATTCTCCTTAATTACAGAAAGTTAGTTCGGAAGTTCTTTGTTGTCGGAGTCGTCTAACATTTGTAGCCTGCGATTAACTTCATCGTCTATGGTCATATTTTCTAATTCTGCTTGAAGTCTTTCTTGGGGGTTCTCAGATAACTCGGCTAAAGCTTGTTGTTGGAGGTTGCGGTTTTGGACGGCGTTTTTGGCTTGGTCAAATTGCGATCGGGCTGAATCAATACTCAAGTCGTTATTGACTTTGGCTATGGCTCCTAGGGCTTCGTTAATCTCGGCCATATCTTTCATATTTTGCATATCGGTTTTGTAGGCTTCCAGCTTTGTTCGCTCTCGATTCAGCTTGTCTTTGGAAGCGTTGACATACTGTTCGGCTTGTTTTACTTGGGATTCTAACTGCGGTAGGATTTGTTCTGTCTGAATTACCTTCGACATGGCCAAGCGGGCTGCTTCTTCGTTACCGTTGCGCTGGGCTGTGATGGCTTGTCGCTCTACGGTTTGCATTTCTCTAACTTTTTCTTCATATTTAGTTTTGGCGCGCTGGTAGTTTGCTACTTGGGTAGATACGGCTGCTGCTAACTTTTGTACTGATTCTTGCATCGATCGCAAAGACTCTTCGGCTACCTCGACGGATATTTTGCCACCGGATTCTACGGGGATTCCCCACATCCAATTCCATGTGCCTACTATGGTTCTGCCTGCTTTTTCGCCCATCAACCAGTAAAGAAATTTTTTCATATAAAAATCAAATCTTTGGGAGTGTGAAAACCGCGTACTTTAAATACCAGATTAGCTTAGTTTACATCAGGATTTGCCGATCGCCCTTTTCGAGCGATCAATAATCAGATCCCAGACTTCTTAAAGAATTCAGGGATCTGCGTATTCTGTTTTTGAGGTTAACAATAGATTAAACGGGCAAATCTGCAAAACTACTCACATTTACCAGTTCTAAATTTGGAGTTGTCCGTTTAATCAAACCTGTCAGCACTTTACCTGGGCCAATTTCCACAACGCGATCGATTCCCTGCTGTGGTAATTGCATCGAAATTTCTCGCCACCGCACACCTTTGGTCATCTGATGAGTCAACCGCTGCTTCAAAGTAGCCGCACTTGTGGTAGCTGTCGGTTCAGAGTTAGAGAGCACGAGCATTTTAGCATCGGAGAATCTGACAGATTTTAAAACTTGTTGAAATTCATTCGCCACTGATGACATGAGAGGAGAGTGAAACGCACCGGAAACATTCAATTTAACCGCGCGTTTGACTTTGATTTTGGCAAGTAATTCTGCTACTGCTGTCGGCGTTCCAGAAATCACAACTTGTGCTTCGCTGTTATCATTAGCCAATACTACGTCTCGGCTGTATTGAATTTGCAGTTCCAATTCCTGTCTGTCAAATCCAATCAAAGCTACCATTTGCCCGCCAGAGACATTATCCATGAGTTCGGCACGACGTTTAACTAAACGCAATCCCGTTTCAAAGTCAAAGACGCCTGCTGCGTAAAGGGCAACATATTCTCCTAAACTGTGACCTGCAACCACTGCGGGGCGATCGAACTTTTCGCGCACTAAATCGACCAAAATGCTTTCTACGACGTACAAACAAGGCTGAGTGTAGAGAGTCCGAGAGAGTTTTGCTTCTTCTTGGCAAACTTCCGGGACAGACCAGCCTAAAATCTCTTTTGCTAGCTCAAATCTGGCTTTGGCTTTTGGCAAGTTTAATAAGTCTGCACCCATCCCGATCGCCTGGGAACCTTGTCCGGGAAATACCCATGCTGTTTTAGTCATTTTTCCGGTAATTTGCTAATTGGTAGTTGCTAATTGTTGATTGCAAAAATTATTTGTTTCTCGCTGATTAACTATCTGTGCGCGACTTACAATAGTAACATATTCAATGCACTTTTTTTTAAATTTCCGATAATTTATTTATGCTAATTTAAGAGAATTAATTTTGGTAGGATAATTCAGCTTCCCCATTGAAAAATCACAGCCCCCCAACTCAAACCTGCACCAAAACCAGCCGCAGCAATAGTATCTCCCGATTTAACCTTACCCTGACGAACGGCTTCATCCAGAGCTAGAGGAATCGAAGCAGCGGAAGTATTACCATAATTTGCCAAATTGCTAATTACTTTTTCGGGCGGAATATTTAGCCTTTGGGAAACTGCATCCAGAATTCGCTGATTAGCTTGGTGTAACAGCAGCCAGTCAATTTCTGTGGCGCTAATATTTGCCCGAAACATGGCTTTTTCTATGACTTCCGGCACTTTCCGCACAGCGAACCGATAAATTTCTTGACCATTCATGGTGATGGGTTGAAATGCACCTTGTCCGATACTGACGCCATCAATTAATTCTTTTGACTCTCCTTGGTAAGCCAAGTTGAGAGAGGAATTTTGGGTACCATCACTGCGAATTTCAAATCCCAAAAAGCGATCGGTTTCTGAAGCTTGTAAGACTACCGCCCCAGCCCCATCTCCAAATAAAATACAAGTACCTCGATCGGACCAATTCACCCAGCGAGACAAAATATCCGCCCCAATCAGCAAAACATTTTGATAAACCCCTGTCCGAATAAACTGCGATGCTGTCACCAAACCAAACACAAAACCCGAACAAGCTGCTGTCAAATCAAAAGCCACAGCCTTTGTCGCCCCCAAACGATATTGAATTTGACCAGCACTACCAAACAAATCATCAGGACTTGAGGTAGCCAAAATAATCAAATCGATATCAGTCGGCAAAATTTCTGCCATTGCGATCGCATTTTGAGCAGCCTCCGTAGCCAAATCGCACAAAGACATTGCATGATTCGCCAATTTGCGCGATCGAATTCCAGTCCGCGTCGCGATCCATTCATCAGACGTTTCCACCATCTGACTCAAACCATCATTATCCAGCGAAACTGGCGGTGTACAAGAACCGCTACCCGTGATGGCAATACCAAACCCTGATTGCTGCAACATTCTTCTCCTTTTTTGAGCGATCGGTCTAGGAATTAAAAATTAAAAACCACAAATTAAAAAAGTTTTTGCATCGGCCAAAATTACTTGTTTTCGCAAAACAGCTTATTTAAGCTTACATTGTTTAACTTGACATTTTTAAATTTTTAATTCCCGCATACTCCCTCTAATTCCTAACTTCTTGTTCTACGGGACTTTGGCGATATTCCGATTGAATTCGCTCCAGAACTTGGTTATCAATAGCTCCCTTAGCCAAACGAACCGCATTAGCAATTGAAGCAGCCTGAGATGAACCATGACTGATAATGCAAACTCCAGCCACACCCAAAAGCAAACCGCCACCGTGCTCAACGTGGTCTACTCGCTGCTTGAATCCTTGCAAGCTTTTTTGCAGCAAAGGATCATTAATTTGATGTTGGAGTCCTTTCACCAACTCTTCCTTAAGCACCTGGACTACGACTTCGCCCACCGCTTCAGCAAACTTCAACACAACATTACCAACAAACCCGTCACACACAATCACGTCGAAGTTTCCAGACAGCACATCACGGCCTTCAGCATTCCCCACAAAAGGAATGTGAGGGTTATCCACCAATAATTGATGAGTACGAACTGCCGCATCGTTGCCTTTAGAAGGTTCTTCGCCAATGTTGAGCAGACCGATTCTAGGTTCAGCGACACCCAGTACATACTGACTGTAAATTGTTCCCATCGCCGCGAACTGTTCCAAAAATTTGGGGCGACAGTCCACGTTAGCGCCGACATCGAGAATTAGTACAGCACGACCAGCTACCATTGTCGGCAAAACCGCACCGATCGCAGGGCGGTCAATTCCAGGAAGTCGTCCCAATCTCAGCAGAGCCGCAGCCATTGCCGCGCCGGAGTGACCGGCGGAGACCACAGCATCAGCTTGTTGCTGCTTCACCAAGTTCATCGCTACGTTAATCGAAGCTTTCGGTTTGCGTTTGAGGGCACTCAAAGGTTCTTCGTGCATTTCCACCGTTCCTTCAGAAGCAACGATTTCAAGCTGACCTGCACAGACGCGACCCAGGGCGTCTTGTTCTCGGAGCGAGTCTTCTATTTGCTGCGGGTCGCCCACTAGCAAAATCTCTACGCCTAATTCTGCTTGCGCCTTAAGCGCTCCAGCGACAATTTCGGAAGGGGCATGATCCCCACCCATAGCGTCTATTGCAATTCTTGCGCGTGTCGATCCCATTGCCCAATATTTGAGAAGCCTCCAAGATTCTACCAGGAATTGACCAAGAATTTTTTGATGGTACAAGCCCCCGGATTTATCCGTGGAATCAATCCAAAATCTAAAATCTAAAATCTAAAATCGATTGTCCGCTACCCAGATGAGACAATTACCATTTCCGACTACTTTGATAGAGTTTGTTCCTGCTTGACGATTTTTCACGGCAAATTGAAAAACTCAGTGTTAACGCAAAGTAAATGATTTCCTGGAAAGTCCTAGAAAATCCAGACAAAACCTGGTAGTATTAATTGAGAGCAAAAATACTGCCAGTCATGACCAAATATGTCACACCAAGGAAAGCTTGCGAAATCCTGCAAGTCTCAGAAAAAACCCTTAGAAACTGGGAGCTTGCCGATAAAATATCAGCAATCAGAACTCCTTCCAACCAACGACGCTACGACATTGACAGCGTTCTTGGAACAGGACACAGCCGAATTACAGCTATCTACGCCAGGGTTAGTAGCTATAAGCAACGAGCAGACCTCGACAGGCAAGTTAGTTATCTCCAAAACCTCTACCCGCAAGCCAAAGTCTTTAAAGACATCGGAGGCGGACTCAACTTCAAAAGAAAAGCGCTCCTTGCCCTTTTGGGACAAGTCATGTCAGGAAATATCTCAACAATTGTGGTCGGACACCAAGATAGACTTGCGAGGTTTGGTGGAGACCTCATCAAATGGCTCTGTGAGCAAAACGATTGCCAACTCATGGTTCTCAGTAGAAACGAGTTGTCTCCAGAACGA
>REAP01000130.1 GCA_004294385.1 Oscillatoriales cyanobacterium
GTCCCTAATATGAAGTCGAGAAACCGGGTTTTTTACCAAAATACTTTGTTCCCGTCCACAAATTTAATAAAAACCCGGTTTCTTTGTCGGAGTCCCTAAGTCCTATATGACCTTAGAAGATTCTTCTATAGCAGGAGGTTCCACTGAATCACCAAAAGCAATCCGCAGAAATGGTGGCGCCAAAAATGTTGTTAGAATCACCATGATAATAATCGACACTTCCAACGGCTTATCCAAAACCCCACTTGCCGAACCAATACCAGCAAAAACTAACCCGACTTCGCCCCTCGGAATCATCCCCACTCCGATCGCCAATCGATTGATTCCGGGCACACCAAACACCACCCAGCCTGTGACTAACTTGCCAATAATCGCCACCAAAATCAAGAAACCAGCAATCAGCAGTCCCGCCCGATTATCCGGCACTGCTGGGTTCAAAACCCCCAAATCCGCCCGTGCTCCCACCGTCACAAAAAAGATGGGTACAAGCAAATCTGCGATCGGTTTCACCAATTCATCCAACTCATTACGAGTATCACTTTCATCCAAAACCAAGCCCGCAGCAAACGCACCCAAAATCGCTTCCAGATGAATTGCGTTGCCCAGAAATGCCATAAAAAAGGCAAAAGTAAATGCCGGAATTACAATATTGCCACGAGTTTTGAGTGTCTCCACAACCGCAGTAAAAGTTTTGTTGAAAATACCACCCAACAGAATCGAACCTAGCAGAAAAGCAGTTGCACTGACAATCAAATAGATGACATTGACAACATCAATTTCACCAGTTTTGGCTAAGCTAGCGACAACAGCTAGAACAATAATTCCCAGCACATCATCAATCACCGCCGCACCGACAATGATTTGACCTTCTTTAGATTTCAATTGTCCTAATTCAGACAACACTTTCGAGGTAATTCCGATGCTAGTAGCCGTCAAAGCCGCCCCGGCAAAAACCGCTGGAATCGCCGCAGTATGGAAGAAAATCATCAAGCCCGCAGTACCGGCGACAAAGGGAACTGCCACACCAACACAGGCGACAACAACAGCTTGAATTCCGACTTCCTTAAGTTGTCTGAGATCCGATTCTAGACCAATTTCAAACAACAGAATAATTACACCCAATTCAGCTAGCACTGAAATGACTTCACTCTGGGATTCAAATATAGTGGTGACGGCGGCTGGGGAGAGATGATTAATTAATTGCAGAACAGTCATAATCCCAGAGTCTGAGGCTGACAGCCCAGCTTCGGGAAAGACGATGAGGTGTAAGGCGGATACTCCGACAATTACCCCTGCTACCAATTCACCCAAAACTGGGGGGAAATCGAAGTTTTTAGCTACTTCTGCGCCTAATTTACTGGCGAGATAAATCACTACTAAACTGAGTAGAACTCCGCTGAGAACAATGGGTAAATTTTCGGGATCGACTGTTGCTAACAAAGGTATGGGCATAACTTTTGAATTTCAGTTCATTGAGAAACGGTATAGATATTTGGTAGCTACTTCAGCCAACATGACTATCAAGCAAAACTTGAAGAATCCAAATCTAAGGGAACATCCTGCCATCGTCCATTTCCTACTGCTTGAATTGCTTCTTTTAGCAATACATCTCCAGTATAAATTGCTCTACCGACGATCGCACTTTTGACACCAATTGGTTCCAAAGCCAACAAACTCAGCAAATCTGCGATCGAACTAACGCCACCAGAAGCAATCACCGGAATCGAAATAGCATTAGCAATTTCGCGCAAAGACTCCAAATTCGGCCCTTCCATAGTACCGTCGCGGTGAATGTCTGTATAAATAATTTCAGCAGCACCTAATTCAGCCATTTTTTGTGCTAATTCTGTTGCTAAAACTTCCGAAGTTTCTAGCCAGCCTCTAGTTGCAACTTTACCATTTCTGGCATCGATACCAACCAGAATTTGACCAGGAAATTCAGCACATAATTCACCAACTAATTGCGGTTGTTCAACAGCAACAGTGCCGAGAATTACCCGCCTCACGCCTAAATTGAGGATAGTAGTCACAGAAGTGCGATCGCGCATTCCGCCTCCAACTTGACAGGGAACATCAACGGCTCTGACAATGGCTTCAATGGCTGCTTGGTTGACGGGATGACCTGCTTTGGCCCCGTCGAGGTCTACTAAATGCAGCATGGTTGCGCCTTCATTTACCCACTGTCTGGCGACTTCTACGGGGTTGTCGTTAAAAGTTTGGGACTTCGCGTAGTCTCCCTGATAGAGTCTGACGCATTTTCCATCCAATAGATCGATCGCAGGAATTACATTCATAATTTTGTAATTGGGAATTGGGAATTGGGAATTGGGAATTGGGAATTGGGAATTGGGAATTGGGAATTGGGAATTGGGAATTGGGAATTGGGAATTGGGAATTGGTCTTCCTTCTTCCTTCTTCCTTCTTCCTTCTTCCTTCTTCCTGCTTCCTTAGTCATTAAAATTATGAGTGACTAAAAATAAAGTCTTTACTAGGAGCCACAATACCTACAAACCATCGTACCATATTTTAAACAGAGGGGCGCTGCATTTTTGTAGGAAAGAACGATCGCAAAGCTGAGTTTCGCTGTTCGGGGATTTCCTTCGCCCAATTTGACAAACTTTCATAGAAAAAGAAAGACACACCAGCAAAGTTTCTTTTTCGCACTTCTTGCACTTGTTCTTGAATTTGCTGGAGCGAAATAGAATTATTTTTCAATCCTGTTAAAATGCCGATCGCAGTTGGAATATGAGCTTTGGCTAGGATCACTTCTTCTCGTTCTATTTCCGCATTAAAACGCTTGATGTCGCTGCGATAAACTTGCAACACAATTTCCTCAATGTAACCGCGTCTTTCCCAGGTAAACCAGTCTTGCAAGTGGGCAGGTAATGCAAAGTGAAAAGGGTTGGGTGAGAGACTGATAATACATTTTTGTTTGCGAGATTTGATAGCGTGGAACACTCGCGCCATGAAGTCGTTAATTCTGTCAGCACGCCACCGTATCCAGAAGGTTTCGTGGGCATCATTTGAGGGCTGGCTTTTAATTGCTTTTTGGTACATTAAAACTGTTGTTGGTTCATATCCAAATTCAACTGGTAAGCCAAAATGGTCGTCGAATTGAATGCCATCTAGGTCGTACTTATCGACAATCTCTACAATTAAATCTAGAATAAATTGCTGTACTTCTGCATGAAATGGATTGAGCCAAACTCGGTCATGTGTGCCTTCTTTCCAAATAGTTGAACCGTCGCGCCGCTTCGCCAGCCAGTCGGGATGAAGTCTGGCTAATTCCGAGTCTGCGGGAGCCATGAAACCAAACTCAAACCACGGAATTACAGCGATACCTTTTTGATGTGATTCTGCGATGATTTCTTTGAGTATATCTCGATTTTGCAATCCGGGTGCAGGGTCGATCGACTTTCCGAATACTCGTTTGGCTACAGCGCTGGGATACAGGGTATAGCCGCCTTGCCAAACCGTGGGATAGATGGTATTAAAGTTGAGTTCATCCAGTCTATTTACAGCGTCAGTTATGTTTTTGGGCGAGAAAATAACATCGCTGTCAATGTTAGTCAACCAGACACCGCGCAATTCGGTGTTTCTGGGAGTTTTTGGCGGAGTTTGAGCCGAGAGACGGGGGGAGAAAATCGCGGCGGAAATAAGTGCGATCGTCAAAGCAAGTATAAAAGCCAGTATCCGCCGCCATCCGTACAGTTTTATAGTCAATTTGTTCGCGAACATGATCATTTTTGGATTTCTATTTTACTATTATTCCTGGACGCATGGGAGAGCGAGAAACCGGGTTTTTTACCGAATCTGCCGACTGCAACCAAGTTTTTTCGTAAAAAACCCGGTTTCTTTGGTTGTAGCACCTTACTACTATAGAAATTACGCAATATAACTCGAATCAAAAAGACCCTCGAATTGCGCCAGTAGCGTTCCTTCTGAATTGTTGGCCACTCCAAAAATTTTAGGTAATTGACCTGTTGTAGCCAGAACTTGTCTCACTTCTCGGTTAGATACATCGGCTAAATTTTTGTTATTGAGAATGGCAATAATTGCAGCAATACCGACACCTTGACCAACGGCTGCGTTGAATTCAACAATTCTGCCTACAGAACAAGCCAACCCTTCAAATCCCGAACACGGACTCACCACTGCCAGGTTAGGAACGTTTTTAACTAATGCGTGGCGAATGCCAATATTGAAAGTTGGCGGTTTAAAACTGAGACTTTTGAACCACCCTTGGCTATTCGCTTTCTCACCAATACCTATGATGCCTCCACGTACATCAAAATGATAACTAAATGTTGCCAATGCCTCATTAGCAGGTACGCCGCCAAACAGCATTTGTGCGCCAGTTAAAGGTTCTACAACTCCCGTAATATTGCCGGCGTGTCTGATATAAAGTTCTGAAGCGGGAATCACAGAAGTAGCTCCCAAACTCTTCAGCCAAGTTGCCACAGATGACATCTCTTGTAGCATCCTACCAGTGGGTTTTCCCCCACTTCTTGCTAGAGTTTCTGCCTCTGTGCTGTTGACAGCAAATAAAAGCGCATTCCAAGAAAGTTTTTCACCGGGAAGTATTGCGATATTTCCTTCATCTAAGATTGCGCTGGTTTGAGGAAACAATAGTCTTGTTCCTCTAAAGGAGTGATAAGATACAGACAGAGCCGGTGAGCGAACATCAATGTAATCATTGCCAGCCCACAGAGTTTTGAGATTGCCTCTGGTATCGAGCATTTCCATGCGGAGTTCTTCTGCTAGCTTGGCATCCATGCCGGCAGCGTGCAGCATAAATTTTTGAGCTTGAGAATCTGCAATGTTGGTAAAGCGTTTTAGATAGGTGTAATCGAGTTCTTTTAGTCTTTTGACACTCAGTCCTTGGGTTTCAAAAGCGAGGGTGACTGGAAGTTCTGAGTAAGGAAGACCAAAGGTTTCAAATCCCTTCAGCTTTTTCACGCCAGCAGCTTGAGCTAATTCACCATTGACAGTGGCATCAATAAATTGCTTTCCGGTGTAAATAGTGCCTTGAGAAGTGGTAATACTAACAATTTTTTGACCTTGTTTGCTCACTGATTTAATTTCTACTCTGCTGAGGAGATATACCTGAGCTTCTAACAGCATTTCTTTAAGCGCTGCACTAGCTTTTTGGGGGTCAAGTGCAATCTTAATTACACCGGATTTTTGCAGAAATTCTTTATAGATTGCAGGCGGTGAACCAAAGGCGTCTAAACCTAAAGATTGTTGAAGTTCTGGACTAATCTGGCATCTATCTAAATAAGAAAGCTTACCTCTGACCAAATGACCGCCAATACCTTCCTGTAAGTTTCCTTTAGACATTAGCAGAACTCGCGGATATCGATTTTTCCGGCGACGATATTCTCTGGCTGCGGAGATGACAGCTATAACCCCTGGAACTTCATCGCCGAAGCAGATGACATCGTAAGAACCTACATCGCTGACCATTATTTAATCACCTCTCCCGATTTTCATCTTTTTCAGTTGCATCTCAATGTTTGCCGTCAAACTCTCTATCTTTTCCCAGTCTAGACCCAGGTAGACAGATTTTTTTCAGCTCACATATATTTACAAAACAGTATACGCTAAAAGAATGCTGTGTGACTCGATCGCCACCACTACAGATTTACTTTGGATATTATTTAGGGTCAAATGGTTTATTTTTCAAGAATAACCTTGGAGGTTCATGACTTTTCGATAGTGGGCCTCAATTTCACTCACCATTGGCGATTGGCGCTTGCTAGTCCACTCACTGCGATCGAATAATTCCCGTCTCAAATCATCAACATCAATTGTTTTCACCTTACCTTCGGCAACAATTTGTCTCCCATTTACCCAAACACTATGTACGGCATTAGTCGGACGACCCAATATTAGTAAACCAATCGGATCTGTGCGTGGCAGTAATGATAAACTGGTTAAATCATACAGCACAAAATCAGCTTTTTTCCCAACAGTCAGCGAACCAATTTCGTCGGCGACATTCAAGCCTTTTGCTCCTCCTAGCGATGCCATTTCTACTGACTGGCGCGGTGTAATCCAGTGGCGGTAATCCAAGTCTGTGATGTTGTGTAAAATGGAACCAATTTTAATTGCTTCTAGCAAATCCTGGGAGTCGTTGCTAGCTGCACCATCGCAACCAAAGGAGACATTTACTCCAGCTTCACGGTATTTTAAAATTGGCGCAATACCGCTTCCTAAACGTAGGTTGCTGAGGGGATTGTGAACAACAGTGGATTGGGTTTCTGCCATAATTGCAATGTCTGAATCATCTAACCAAACGCAATGTGCTAGAGAAGTTTTGGAACTTAAATAGCCGATTTGTTGGAGATGTTTGACTGCGCTACAACCGTATTTTTGTTGAGCTAATTGTTTCTGAGCACGGGTTTCTAAGAGGTGGGCGTGGCGACATAGATTTTGGCGATCGCTCAAATCGATACACCCTTCAAACAGCGCATCAGAACACAGTTGAATTCCCGTTGGTGCCAATAATATATTCACACCTAATTCAGGGTTATGAAACTGTTTTATGGCTGATTCCATCAAATCTAAAGTTGCCTTAGTCGATCGAATGTAAGCAGCGTGTTCGATCGCATTTTCTCCCGCAGGCATTCCTGCTGTCAGGGATTCATCTTGAATTAACGGCCCGATGAAAGCGCGAATCCCGATTTCTTGATAAGCGCGAACTGCGGCGGCAATTGTCTCTAATTCTTGTCCCGGAATCAAGACTAAATGATCGACTACAGTTGTGCCTCCAGAGAGCAATGTTTCTACCGCAGTTCCCAAGGCACTCAAATAAACTTGTTCGGGATCGAGAGGGGTAAAATCATACAATTCTGCCAGCCACAATTCCAGTGGTAAAGGAGGAATGATTCCCCGTTGCCACATTTCGGAAGAGTGTGTGTGGGCGTTGACAAAACCGGGAAGCAGCAGCTTATTTGTGCCGTCAATAACTGTTTCACCCCCCCTATCGCCCCCTTGGTGAGGGGGGGAATTAAAGGGGGGGTTGTTGGGCGCGATCCTCTTCGTTGGCGTAGCCCCCGTAGGGGCGGGCTTTCCTACCCTTCGGGAACGCCTTCGGCGAACGGATCGCTTCGCTAACGCTAACGCACTTATGCAATTATCCGCCACCTGCACATCTGCCGTTTCATAACCACCCTCAACGGGAATTAAAACATTTTGAATTGTAAAGCTCACTGATTTATCCTGATTAGTGAATTCACTCACATCTATAATAGTTATTTTTGGGTAGCAATCAATATGAATCCTGATTCTCTCCGTACCTTGGGCGTGCCACCGAATGCTTGGAAAGTTGATGCCAAAATTGCCGACATCACGCGATCGCAACTTCAGCCAAAAATTGTTACTTTAGAAACAGAAACTAAAACCCTGCGTGTGGATTTGGCAAAAGCTGCAATGCTAGTGATCGATATGCAAAATGATTTCTGTCATCCCGACGGTTGGTTAGCACATATTGGCGTAGATGTAACGCCTGCGAGGACTCCAATTAATCCTTTACAAAATTTACTGCCAAAATTGCGATCGCACGCAATTCCAATTATCTGGATCAACTGGGGAAACCGCCCCGATTTGCTCAATATTAGCGCAGCTTCCCGTCACGTTTACAATCCCACAGGCGACGGTGTAGGTTTGGGAGATCCGCTACCAAAAAATGGCGCTGCTGTATTAATGGCAGGTAGTTGGGCGGCGCAAGTTGTCGATGAATTGGCACCGAAATCGGAGGATATTTGCGTTGATAAATATCGGATGAGTGGCTTTTGGGATACTCCTTTAGATAGTATTCTGAAAAACCTTGGCAAAACTACACTTTTCTTTGGAGGAGTCAACGCAGATCAGTGTGTAATGACTACACTACAAGATGCTAATTTTCTCGGTTATGACTGCATTTTAGTCAAAGATTGTACTGCTACGACATCGCCAGATTATTGCTGGGAAGCAACTCTATATAACGTTAAACAATGTTTTGGTTTTTTATCTGATTCTCAGGCTATGTTAGAAGCAATTAAATAACTTGGGCATAGGGCATAGGGCATAGGGCATTGGGCATAGGGCATTGGGCATACCTTACCATACTTGAGAACCGCTATAAAAAATAACCCTTCGACTTCGCTCAGGGCACCGCAAATCACCAATAACCGATTCCCAATTCCCAATTCCCAATTACCAATTACCAATTAGCTATGATAAATCAGTGCATGATTCCAGTATCAAAGTCTCCACAAGACTACCAAGCATTTCGGATTAGTCCCGGTGATACTAATAGATTAGCAATTGTCTTCGATCCGACAGCCGCTAATAGTTCATTAACTGTTTGTATTGAGATTTTTGATTGTGGTGGTAAAACTCCTCCGAATCGACATCTATTCGCAGTAGAAATGTTTTTTGTACTCAAGGGACAAGGACGAGCAACCTGTGACGGTAAAACTGTTACTATTAAGGCTGGAGATAGTTTGTTAGTGCCACCAACCAGCACTCATGTAATTGAAAATACGGGTAATGAGCGTTTGTATACTTTGTGTATCATGGTTCCTAATGAGGATTTTGTGGAGTTGATTCGCAGTGGTACGCCAGTGGAACTAGATGAGGAAGATCTTAGAGTATTAGGGCGATCGGATTTTATATGCTAAAATATGATTTGATGAAACTTATTTTTTACAATAGTGAGTAAAACCAATTATGGACGTTATATTTCACATTGCTAAAAGCCAACAGTGGGAAGAAGCAAAACAACTTAAATCCTATCGCGGTGACACCTTAGAATCTGAAGGATTTATCCACTGTTCGACACTCCCACAAATTGTGAGAACTTCCAACAAGTTTTTTGCTGGACAAACAGGATTACTTTTATTGTGGATTGACTCTGGAAAAGTGCAAGCAGAAGTTAAATATGAACCTGCTGCTGGAGATGATTATCCTCATATTTATGGGCCACTGAATGTTGATGCTGTGTTGCAAGTTATTGAGTTTGAGGCTGGTGCAGATGGCAAGTTTGAATTGCCTGAAGAATTAAGAAACATTGACAGTTAACTGTTAACCCTTCGACTACGCTCAGGGCACCGCTGTTCACTGTTTAAACAATACCGATGCAGCCGTAAACGATCATAAACGATATGAGGAGTGTTTTTGTCCGCAAGACCGATCGCACCACCGATATATAAAGTTTTATTACAATTGCGATTCGGTAGCTTTAGATACAGAATTATCTGTTATATTAAAAATAAGGAACAAAAGACCAGCCTAACCTTAGTCAAACAAAACGGAGGAACCGCAGATGTCTACCGAAAATCAAGCTCGCTCCCTGATGATGCGGCACCACCACCTGGTAAAGAACCGCCAGCAATCCATGCTCAATCGCACCGCCACCGAAGTTGGGATGGAAGACACAAACTACTGGGGTCACATTCAAGGCAAACCTCAGCCCACTTTTCAGGCCAGTTACGATCGCAGCAACGCCACCATGAGCTAAAAAAGCTCTCCAATCAGACATCTAAAATCGAAGATGATATAATTCCCTCTCAATATAATAGAAAGCTCTAGGGGAGGCAATTATGTCAGACTGGAAAGTAATCGGCGGCGGAGTTACAGCACCGAGAGGATATCGAGCATCGGGAATTACAGCAGGCTTAAAAGCTTCTGGCTTGCCCGATTTAAGTTTAATCTTGTCAGAAGTAGACGCGATCGCCGCAGGAGTCTTCACCACATCCACAGTCAGGGCCGCTTGCGTGGACTATTGTCGCCAGCGACTGCAAGCGAAACCCAGCGCCAAAGCTATTTTGTGCAATGCGGGACAAGCTAATGCGGCTACCGGCGAACTCGGTTTGGCCGATGCCCTCGAAAGTGCCAAATTGTTAGGAGAAGCCCTGAACATTCCCTCAGAATCAATCCTGTTGGCTTCCACTGGAGTAATTGGCCAGCGGATTAAAATGGCACCGCTGAGGGCGGGAATTCCGAAATTAGTTGCTGAAGCTTCGGAAACTGGTTCTGATGCCGCTGCTAAGGCGATTTGTACGACTGATTTAGTGCCGAAAACGATCGCCCTAGAAACCATGTTTGGCGACAGACCGGTACGCATCGGCGGCATTTGCAAAGGTTCGGGAATGATTCATCCGAATATGGCAACAATGCTAGCATTTGTCACTTGTGATGCAGCAGTATCATCACATTTGTGGCAAGAAATGTTGAGTCGGGCTGCTAACAGAAGTTTCAATCAAATTACTGTTGACGGAGACACCAGTACCAACGATTCGCTAATTGCTTTGACTAACGGACAATCTCGCACACCAGCAATTACCGAAAAAGGGCCAGAAGCAGACAAATTAGAAGCAATGCTAACCGAAGTTTGCGTATATTTAGCCAAAGCAATTGCCCGCGATGGTGAAGGTGCAACTTGTTTAGTAGAAGTACAAGTCAGCGGCGCATCCGATGAAGTTTCTGCGAGTAAAATTGCCAAAACAATTGTCGGTTCTTCTTTAGTGAAAGCTGCTATTTTTGGTCGAGATCCAAATTGGGGAAGAATTGCAGCGGCGGCTGGGCGGGCTGGTGTACCCTTTGAACAGGAGAATTTGCGAATTCAATTGGGAGATTTTTTGATGATGGAAAATGGACAACCAAAGGAGTTCGATAAATCTGCTGCGAGTAATTATCTGAAAGCAGCGGCGGCTGGTGAATATTTGAAATCCGACACGGTTTTAATTCAGGTTGGTGTTGGGAATGGCGCAGGTTTTGCGAAGGCTTGGGGATGCGATTTGAGTTATGACTATGTGAAGATTAATGCGGAGTATACGACTTAATCATCTCCGTAGGTAATTGGGAATTGGGAATTGGGAATTGGGAATTGGGAATTGGGAATTGGGAATTGGGAATTGGGAATTGGGAATTGGGAATTGGGAATTGGGAATTGTCCTATTCCCCCATGCCCTATGCCCTATGCCCTATGCCCTATGACCCATGCCCTATGTCCTATGTCCTATGTCCTATGCCCCATGCCCCATTCCCTATGCCCCATGCCCAATTCCCTATGCCCCATGCCCGATGCCCAATTCCCCATTACATTGACTAACGAGACAACAGAACTTCCGCCAATTTATTTAGCTTTTCATCCTCCTGCTTATTTGTCAAAAATGACTTCTCAATTTCTTGCTGAATTTCCAAAAGTATCTGCTGATTAGCATTGAAAGATGGATAGTTTTTGGACAAAGTTGGTTGAAAGCGGACATATTGATCTGCATTCATTAATTGGTTGATGATGTAGATAATCCCATCCGATGAACCGTCGGAAATAACATCAAGAATGGGAATACCATCTAAGGGATTAATCCATTCTCCCGCACCCCAAGTTTGCGATTCTGGAATGCCGATTCTTTTGATACTTTGACCAGTACCAATAGATGTTACTACAATATCTTTGATATCGACTACATCGCGCCACGGGTTAGCAGGATTTTGCATCCATTTCGGATTAGCTGGTGGATTGTGATTCCAGCGTAAACGTTCGGCGATCGCACATAATGCCGGATTGCTGGCCACAAAGGCACCGTCGATCAAAGGAATACCCCTGATATTGCCTGCTACGGGGATTTGATTGCCCTCTTCCTGCCAATTTTTCAGAAAGTCTGGGTTGGTCATGATGTGCGCGGGAAAGGCGACTGGTACGGCTGCGGACGATCGGCAAATTTCCCAAACAGGGATTTTTTCGTGGGCAATTTTGGTGTTCTTGAAAATAACTGGTTGGCGGTTATAAATGTCGTAACTGGTAATTAAAACTGGTTTTGGTAAGTCTTGGAATAGTAACGGTTTGGCAGGTAAGTTTTCAGGTTTGAGCGGTTTTGGTAATTTATCAAAATCAATTTCTCCTTGACCGAAAACTGTCTGAAGTACCTGTTTCAAGCCTAAACCATCGTAGATTGGCTGAGTCGCAAAGCCGACTGCTAGGCGACTTATGAAACTTTTAAATACATTATTGAAAGGTGGGAATATTTCTATTCCTCTTTCTAGGTAAAGTTTTTTAATGCGAGTTGCATCAATTCCTCTGGCTATACCACAAGCTATTAAGCTTCCTGATGAGGTTCCTGCAATTAAATCGAAATAGTCTCTCAGTTTTTTGTCAGGAGCTTTTTGTTTGAGTTTTTGTTCTAGTCGTTCTAAAATAATGGCTGATATCAAGCCACGCACACCGCCACCGTCGCAGGAAAGTATGGAATAGGGTTTAGTCATTCTATTTTGGATTTTCGATTTGGGATTAACGTAATTTTGGATTTTTGATTTGGGATTTTCGATTGAAGATTCAGGTGATTTTGGATTTTGGATTGAAGATTAACGTAATATACCAATGGCTAAAAACCTTGCTATATCAACATTCTTCCTTCTTCCTTCTTCCTTCTTCTTTCTTCCTTCAATTCAGGAAATTTGCAAAACAATTTTACCTGTTACGGAACCAGCTTCTAATAATTCGTGGGCGGCTTGGGCTTGTTCTAGGGGGAAGGTTTGGCTGACATGAATTTTGAGCAAATTACGATCGCACAAATCAGCACATTGCTGCAAAATACGAGCCTGCTGTTGCTGTTGCTCTACCAAACCTTGCAGCATTGGTGTTAACATTAGTTCCAAACTAATCCGCAGGTTTCGCATTCTCGCGGCTTTCAAATTTCCCAAAGTCGGATCTGGTTCCAAAATTGTCACCAAATCTCCATAAACTTTGATAGCCGGAACAGTTTGATAAAAAGTTTCTCCTCCGACTGTATCGAAAGCTAAATCGACTCCTTTTCCCTCAGTCCAAGTCAAAATTTCATCGACTACATCGACATTTTTGTATAAAATAACTGAATCGGCGCCTAATTGCTTGACAAATTCGGCTTTTTCTTGGTCACTAACAGTTGTGCAAACATCAGCATTTTGTAATTTTGCTAACTGGATGGCGACGTGGCCGACACCGCCTGCGCCTGCTTGAATTAAAACTTTTTGACCGGCAAGTAAGCGTCCGCGATCGTACAATGATTCCCATGCGGTAATTAAGACTAGCGGTGCCGCCGCCGCCTGAACAAAACTTAAACTCGCAGGCTTAAGGGCGAGAAATTTCTCGTCTACAACGGCAAACTCAGCATAAGTCCCTGTCGGGCCGCCCAAACCGCCGTTACAGAAAAAAACCTCATCCCCAACTTTGAAACTTTGTACGCCAGAACCTACAACTTCCACAACTCCTGCACCATCGCATCCTAAAATGTGAGGGGTGCGATCGGGGTAAAAAGTACCCTTAGCCCGTAACTTAGTATCGATCGGATTTACCCCAGCCGATCGCAACCTAATCAAAACTTCGGTTTCTTTTTGTATACTAGGGGCTGGGATGTCTTGCAGTCTCAGCACTTCTGGGCTTCCGGGAGTCTCAAAAACAATTGCTTTCATATTTTTTGGTTTTGTTAAAGGGGAGATAGTTGCGATCGTACCTTGCGGAGTTACTGAAATGCTGGCTATCACAAAAACCAGACAGCTTGGTAGGCTGGTGTTTATATTTTTCAATAAACCTGATAATTATATGAACAGTTCTAAATCCGAAACTCAGCTTCCGGGCTGCAATGATCCTAAAGTCGGTGCTGCTGCTCAATTAGATGAAGATTTGCTGGATCAAATTTTAGCAGGTATCGATCGCACTACGGGAGCAGATTTTTTTGAGACGTTAGTGCGCCACTTGGAGTCAACCCTGGGAGTTCGTAGTGTCATCGCCTCGAAATTGGTCAAGTCTGACGATCGCACTTCTTGTCCTAAATTACAAGTTATCAGTTTTTGGAGCGATCGGCAACGGCAGCCGAACTTTGAGTGCGACACCGCAAATACTCCCGAAGCAATGGTGATCGAGCAGGGGATGTACTCCTGTCCAGACAGCCTGCTGGAAACCTTTCCTCAAGACCAAAGAACTGTATCTAGCGGTGCGCGCAGCTTCGTGGGAGTCTCCCTCACAAACTCCTACGGCAAATGCCTAGGAACTATTTGCCTGTTCCACGATCGACCCCTCGCCGCCGAAAAGGTAGCCCAATTTAGATTAATTCTCAAAATTTTTGCCTCGCGGGCCAGCGCGGAATTAGAACGGGGGCGTCTACAAGCACAACTCTACACCGTGGAAGCAAAATACTGTGCTCTTGTGGAACAAGCGCCGACAGTTACTTACATTTCGCCCATCAATAGCCCTAGCATCAAACTTGAGATTAGTGCACAAATTGAAACTTTGCTGGGCTATTCTGTGGCCCAATGGAAAGCAGATCCCGAACTATGGCTCAAACTCGTCCACCCAGACGATCGCGATCGCGTGCTAGTTGAAAGCGCCACACTGAGATTTACTGATGAAGAAAATATTCCCTCGAATCAGCCGATAGTTTCAGAATACCGGGCGATCGCCCGCAACGGCAAAGTGCTATGGTTTCGCGATCGGGCGATCGCCGTTTGGGATGAAGCCAGCCAGTCTTTCATCCTACAAGGAGCAATGTTTGACATCACGGAGACTAAGGTAACGGCAAATGCCCTACTAGAAAGTGAATTAAGATATTACACCTTAGAAAAAATTCTGCCCGTCGGGATTTTCCGCGCCGATGCTGCGGGAAAGTGTTTGTACGTCAACGAACGATTTTTGGACATGGCGGGGCTGACTCTGAGAGAGACTCTGGGGGAAGGTTGGGCGATGGCTTTGCATCCGGGCGATCGCGAGTTCGTTTTGCAGCAGTGGTATCGGGCTGTCAGACAGAAGTTGCCTTTTCAACTAGAGTACCGCTTTTTCCAGGGCGATCGCACAACTTGGGTATTTTCGCAAGCAGTACCGGAAATTGCCAAAAGCGGGGAAGTTCTGGGCTACATTGGGACTCTGACTGATATCACCGATCGCAAACAAGCAGAAGAAGGGCTACAGCGGGCAGAAGAGAAATATCGCAGCATCTTTGAAAATGCGATCGAGGGCATTTTCCAGACGACACCAGACGGGCGCTACCTCAGTGCAAACCCGGCTTTGGCAAGGATTTATGGCTATCAGTCGGCGACAGAATTGGTGATGCAAATACACAATATCGATCGCCAATTATATGTCGAGCCAAATCGCCGAACCGAGTTTTTGTCGGAGATCGAAAAACACA
Organism: Oscillatoriales cyanobacterium; assembly: GCA_004294385.1. GTDB lineage: Bacteria > Cyanobacteriota > Cyanobacteriia > Cyanobacteriales > Microcoleaceae > Microcoleus. The sequence goes on from REAP01000130.1 coordinate 15,150, forward strand.
GTTCTGTGTCTGAGTTCGAGTCTCAAGTTTACCGCGCTGACGGCACCGCCATCTGGATTTCGGAGAATGCCCGGTCAGTTCGCGATGCTGGGGGCATTTTGCTTTACTATGAAGGCACTGTCGAAGATGTCACCGATCGCAAAATCACAAAAGAGAAATTAGTACACGACGCTCTACATGACATCCTCACAGGTTTGCCCAATCGAGCCTTATTTATGGAACGCTTGTCTGAGGCGATCGACTTGTCAAAACGCCGTCGTGATTTTTGGTTTGCGGTGCTGTTTATCGACCTTGACCGCTTTAAGGTTGTGAATGATAGTTTAGGGCATTTGGTGGGCGATCAATTGCTAATCGCGATCGCTGGTCGGCTGAAAATCTGTTTGCGTCAAGGAGATACAGTGGCGCGTCTAGGCGGCGACGAATTCGCTATCTTGCTGCACAATATCAAACACAAGGACGATGCGACTTATGTTGCCGATCGAGTGCAAACTGAACTTTCCGAGCCTTTTTACCTCAACGAATATCAGGTTTTTAGCAGCGCCAGTATTGGGATTGTGTGTTCTGGTTTGCCGCCTACCTACTTAGATAAATCGGAAATTGTTCTCGCGGGCGATCGGGATATTAACATAGAAACCGATCAATCTACTTTTGCCAACTCCGCCTTTCCGAATGTTAATACTCAAATTTTGTACGATCGGCCCGAAGAATTGCTGCGAGATGCAGATGCCGCCATGTATCATGCAAAAGCATCGGGTAAAGCTCGTCATGAAGTTTTCGACTTAAGTATGCACACTCGCGCCGTCGCCCTGTTGCAACTAGAAAACGACCTACGCCACGCCTTAGAACGCCAGGAATTTCAGCTTTACTACCAGCCCATTATTTGTTTAACTAGCGGTACGATCAGCGGTTTTGAATCGCTGCTGCGATGGTATCACCCTGTGCGAGGAGTCGTCTCTCCCGCTGATTTTATGTCAGTAGCAGAGGAAACCAAGTTGATTATACCGATTGGTTGGTGGATGATGCGATCGGCTTGCCAGCAGATGCAACAATGGCACGAGCAATTCCCAGATCATCCTAATCTCACTGTCAGTGTCAACCTTTCTAACCAACAATTTAAACAGCCAGATTTAATCGATCGCATTCGCGAAATCTTACAAGAAACTCAGCTCAATCCCGGCAGTTTAAAATTGGAAATCACCGAAAGTGTAATCATGGAAAATGCCGAATCAGCAGCGACTGTTCTGGGAGAATTGAAAAGTTTAGAAGTTCAATTATATATTGATGATTTCGGCACTGGTTATTCTTCCTTGAGTCGGCTGCACACTTTTCCAACTGACGCTTTAAAGATCGATCGAGATTTTGTGAACCGCATGACCGAGGATGAAGGAAACGAAGCCATCGTGCAGACTATTTTAATTTTAGCCGGTCATTTGGGCATGAATGTAATTGCAGAAGGAATAGAAACAATCGAACAACTTAATTTGCTCAGATCACTGCAATGTGAATACGGACAGGGATATTTTTTCTCCAAGCCAGTAGATAGCAAGACAGCCACAATGTTAGTCGCAAGTAAGCCAGAATGGTAATTAATTTGTTGACAGTTGACGGTAGACGGTTGACTATTTATTAAAAGGAGTTAATATGGAAAGCTTCCAACAGCTAAGAGTTTATCAATATTATTAATCTCTCTCTTCCCTTCCTTCGCGTCCTTCGCGCCTTCGCGGTTAAATCATTCCGATACAACCGGAATTGATATGAACCGTCAACCGTCAACCGTCAACTAACTTAAACCTTCGCTTCCAAAGACTTAAGAAACTCAGTATTTACTCCCGACTCCCGCGTCATCGCAATTTTCCCAGTACGAGCAATTTCCTTGATGCCAAATCTATTCAACACCTGGACAATCGCCACCATTTTACCTGGATCTCCGACTACTTCCAAAGTCAGCGTATCATCACCAATATCCACCACTCGCGCTCTAAAAATCTGAGCTAACTCAATAATCTCCGATCGCGTCCCAGTCGCAGCATTAACTTTCAACAACATCAACTCTCGTTCCACACAAGGAATTTCCGTTATATCCTGCACTTTGAGCACATTAATCAACTTGTACAGTTGCTTAGTCAACTGCTCAATAATTTGGTCATCTCCCGGTACAACCATCGTAATCCGAGACACTCCCACTTGCTCAGCAGGGCCCACAGCCAGACTTTCAATATTAAAACCCCGGCGGGCAAACAAACCAGCAATTCGAGTGAGGACACCCGCTTCATCTTCAACTAAAACCGAAAGAGTGTGTTTCATTTATCCAAAAAAGACGCATTTCGTGCAATTCTACTGTCGCCAATTCTTCTTTTCGGAGAACCGCACGGTCATTGAACCTGTATTACACAATATATTATGTTATGCGGGCGTGTAACAGCGCGCCCTGTCGCCACTCGCGACAACAGAAAATTTGTGTACGAACGTACACAATTCCTCGACCGAATTAAAATTATTCAGGTCTTCTCCCTGACTCAAACTGAATTTTTGAGACCAATTGGTCTCAAAAACCCTTCAGAGAAAAACCCGGTGTTGCAATGAGGGCATTTGGCGACGGACTTGTTCTAGTCGATCGGGATTAATTTCCGCGATCGCCACACCAGGTTCATCCCCCGCATCCGCCAAAACCACACCCCAAGGGTCGATAATCATCGCGTGACCGTGAGTTTGACGGCGGCCGTAGTGGTGTCCAGTCTGTGCCGGTGCGATCGTATAACAAGTATTTTCGATCGCCCTAGCCTGCAACAAAACCTTCCAATGATCCTTGCCAGTGTAAGCCGTAAACGCCGCCGGCACAAACAAAACATCCGCACCCTGCTGCGACAAATGCCTGTACAATTCCGGGAATCGGACATCATAGCAAACCGAAAGCCCCAGCGTTCCCAAATCTGGCGACGCATAAACCGGCGGCAAATCTTGACCCGCTTTCACAGTGCTAGATTCCCGATAAGTAATTCCGTCGGGCACATTCACATCAAACAAATGTACTTTTTCGTACCTTGCCAACTCCCTGCCATTCGGATCTACTAACAGACAAGTATTGTATACCTTGCCCCCCTCCGTCGGCACCGGAAACCCGCCACCCAGAATCGTTACCTGGAACCGCTGGGCCATAGTTTTGAGGAATCTTTCACTTTGCTGTCCAATAGTTTCAGAAGCAGCAATCTTTTCCTCCTCTTCTCCCATAAACGAAAAATTTTCTGGTAAACAAACTAACTCAGCACCCCGACGCACTGCCAGGTCGATTAATTCCTCTGCCTGTACCAAATTTTTTTGCAGGTCAGGCAAGCTAGTCATTTGAATTGCAGCAGCGAGATAAGACTTCATTGATAATTAGTAGTCAGTAGTTAGTAATTAGTAGTTAGTAGTCAGTAGTCAGTAGTTATTAGTTAGTAGTCAGTAGTTAGTAGTCATTAGTCATTAGTCATTAGTCAGTAGTCGGTAGTTATTAGTCATTAGTCATTAGTCATTAGTCATTATAGAGGTTCTCAAGAAACTGAGGTATGAGGTATGCCCTCTTTGGCCGATGCCCGATGCCCTGTTTGGCCGATGCCCTGTTTGGCCGATGCCCTATGCCCTATTCCCTATTCCCTAATTTTGAGAGTTTTGATATTTGAGCTTTCAAATAACTTGATCAGTCAGCTCAAAATTCAAAACTCTCAACTTTTTCACCTAGGTTTGGGAACCTAAATTCGCCGAAACTTTAGCGCAGCGGATGAAAAAGCAAGTCAGGGAAAAAGCGGTTGAACTCAATCAAAATTCCCGCCGTTACCACCATCCAAGCTGCTGCCAAGACTGGCGCGGTCGAAAGATACTTCAGAAAGTATTGCATAAATACTGCTCCTCGAAAGTTTAGACAACTTAAAAAAAAAAGCCAGAACAGATTTTAGATTGAGGATTTGATAATTGGCATTTGCAAACCAGCTAAAATCTCAAATCTAAAATCCCAAATTACTAGCGCGGCGAAACCGTAATTTCGTCGTCTTTAGCAAACATTTCACCAGTGGTGATTTCCTTGAGAGCCGCCAGAGGCCACAAAAAGCCACCTAGCATAAATTTGACTGCCATTGGAACATCGATGATAATCTCTTTTTCCTCTGGAGTGCCAGATTTCTTAGCTGCTTGCAGATAAGAGCGGCCTACCCAACCAATCCAGCCAGCGATATACAAAAACAGCACGCTAGGAATCAAAAAGTCGCCAGCGTAGCTCAAATTGCCATCCACAATTAAGTGAGGATATCCTTCCGGGCCGCACATAGCTTCGGAATAACGGTCAAATCTGGCTTTTGCAGATGCTGGGTCGCCATTGGTAGAACGTGCATTTTTAGCCAGTTCCTTGAATGCGGGAGAGTCCTTGCACGGCACTAAATTGTAGGCCGAGGCAACAGGAGCAAAACTAATCCAAAGACTCACCACTAAAATCGCAGCAAACAATCGTCGCATGAAATTGTTTCCTTTTGTTACAAAACAATAAGTTTTTTTACAAGCATTTCAACTTGTCGATCGGTCATCAACATTACTGCCGTATTAACAGTTTAAGCTAGCAGTAGACAACCTATCAAATAAAATTACCAGTTAATGGCAACCGTTTTCGCAATCGAAACAAGTTGTGACGAAACTGCCGCAGCAATTGTTAAGAATCGTCAAGTTTGTAGCAATGTTGTGGCATCACAAATTAAAATTCACCAGCAGTTCGGCGGGGTGGTTCCAGAAGTGGCTTCGCGGAGTCACTTAGAAATGATCAATCAGGTAATTGTCCAGTGTCTTGCTGAAGCAAACCTCACTTGGTCAGAAATTGACGGGATTGCAGCGACTTGCGCCCCTGGTTTAGTGGGTGCATTGTTAGTCGGGCTGACGGCGGCCAAAACCTTGGCAATTGTCCACCAAAAAGCCTTTTTAGGCGTACACCACCTGGAAGGGCACATTTATGCTTCTTATCTTACCGAACCAGACTTGCAGCCGCCATTTTTGTGTCTGTTAGTTTCTGGGGGGCACACCAGCTTAATTCACGTCAAAGATTGTGGCGTTTACGAAACCGTAGGACACACTCGCGATGACGCAGCGGGGGAAGCTTTTGATAAAGTAGCAAGACTGTTGCAGCTAGGCTATCCGGGCGGGCCACTAATTGACAAATTGGCAAGCTTGGGGAATCCTACAGCTTTTAAGTTGCCAGAAGGCAGAATTTCTCTACCAGAAGGTGGTTTTCATCCCTATGACAGTAGTTTTAGTGGCTTGAAAACTGCGGTTTTGCAATTAGTGCAGAAACTCAAGAAAGAAAATAATCATTTTGGTAGCGAAGGCATCTTGCCTGAATTTGTGATTAATGATATTGCGGCTAGCTTTCAAGAGAGTGTAGCTAAGAGTTTAACAAAAAGGGCGATCGCCTGTGCAGTCAATCTGGGACTCAATACTATTGCGATCGGTGGCGGAGTTGCCGCTAACAGTGGATTGCGACACCACCTACAAACCGCAGCAGCCAAACACAATCTGCGAGTATTGTTTCCCCCATTAAAATATTGCACCGATAATGCAGCAATGATCGCCTGTGCAGCCGCAGAACACTTGCAGCAAGGACACACATCACCATTAACTTTAGGAGCATATTCGAGAATGCCGATTAGCGATGTGATGCAACTGTACAATTTGAAGTAAAAATAATATCAGATCCGACTCAGGGATTGCAATCAGTTCCCTGAACCCTTCGACTCCGCTCAGGGAGCGCAATCAGTTCCCTGAGCGAAGTCGAAGGGTCTTCTTCTCGTTCCCTGAGCGAAGTCGAAGGGTCTTCTTCCCGTTCCCTGAGCGAAGTCGAAGGGTCTTCTTCCCGTTCCCTGAGCGAAGTCGAAGGGTCTTCTTCCGTCTTCTTCCCGTTCCCTGAGCGAAGTCGAAGGGTCTTCTTCCCGTTCCCTGAGCGAAGTCGAAGGGTCTTCTTCCTTCTTCCTTCTTCCTTCTTCCTTCTTCCTTCTTCTAACTACTTAACAACTTTAACCCGATCGCCATCCTTGAGATCACCAGCCCCAGCAACAACCACGCGATCGCCCACCTTCAAACCCTTTTTAACCTCCACCTGGGCATTCGTCAAATCACCGACAGCACCGCCAGAAATTTCCCCAACTTGCACCGGTTGAGCCAGCACCCGATCCTCACCGACAAGTTTATAAACCACAGAACCACCGTCAGCTTGCGGTAGAATAGCCTTAGCGGGAACCTTCAAACCTTGAGTATTTGTCGTCGAAATAGATGCGCGCAAGAACATTCCCGATCGCAACAACTGACTTTGAGGCAAATCAATCTTCACCGTTGCTTGCCGATTTTGCGGATCAACCAGCGGCGAAATATCCCGGACAGTTCCTGCTAATTGAATCTGCTTGTCAGAATCAGAAGTAATATTGACCGCTATTCCCGGCCGCACCTGCGAAAGTTGAGTTTCTGGCACTTTCAATTGCAATTCTAGCTTGTTGCCCCGAATAATCGAAAACAGCTTTTGACTACCAGAAGAAACATCGCCAACTCGACCAATTCTTTCAGCAATAGTGCCACTATCCGGTGCACGAACCACAGTTTGTTCTAGTTGAGTTTGTAACTGTTTAACTCGTGCATCATTGCTGCGAACACTTGCTGCATTATTTCCCACATTTGCTCTAGCGCTGCTCACACTCGATCCAGCAGTATTCACTTTAGCTTGAGCGCTGCTGAGAGCAGCTCTCGCCGTACTAATATTAGCTTCCGCAGTAGCCACTTTAGCAATAGCCGATCGCACTTCTTCCGCTGCTTTATTCTGTTCTTCCAAAGCTCTATTCAAATCAGCTTTAGCTTTGTTCACATCTTGAACAGCAGTCAAACGTTCCGTCTTGCGCTTTTCCAAATCTTGCTGGCTGATTACTCCCTGAGAGGCCAAATTTTGGGTACGATTTACCTCTCTTTGAGCTTGATCTAATTTAGCCTGAGCAGAAGCAATCCCAGCTTTAGCTTGCTCGATACCAGCTTTAGCTTGCTCGACACCAGCTTGAGCCCCGCCGACACCTGTCTTGGCTTGCGCCGCATCAGCAATGGCTTTTTCCACACCAGCTTGGGCTTGAGCAACACCGGCTTGGGCTTCTTGTCGCGCTGACTGAGCTTGTTGCACCTGGGCTTCGGCTTGTTCCACCGTAGAATCGGCTGATTCTACTTTAGCAACAGCTTCGGCAATTTGCGATCGCAACACCGAATCATCCAAAACCGCCATCACCTGACCTTTTTCTACCGCATCTCCTTCCGCCACCAAAACCTGCTTAATTTGCAACCCATTAGCTTGCGGGAGCACCGGCAACAAATCGTAAGCAGCCACAGTGCCCGTCGCTTCCAGAGTTTGAGCCACTTGGGCAGATTCTACCTGCGCGACTGTCACAGCCCGATCAATCGGTGCTTGAGTTGCTAGTTTTGGTTTCGTGGCGGGGCTAGAACTTTTCCCAGCCAGCAAATTTACCGCTACCAGTGTTGCAGCTACCCCAATTCCGACACCAGTCAACACAGCAGGCCACCTCAGTCCTTTCCTAGAACCAGATTCAGGCTCTTCTGCGTCCCAAATTGTTGATTCTTCCCGATCCATTTCTGGAACTAAAGCAGGAATTTCTAGTTGATCTTCCTCAGAGTCTAATTCCGGGCTAGACTCATATTTGACATTACTTTCAGACGGGTTCGTGGCTTTGTTGCTGTCGCGCCCGTTTTGTCTGTGGTCGAGAGGTTGCGTTTCTTCCGCTTCTGAGATAACTTGATTGGTCACAGTAGATCCTCGCGCCGGTATGAGCCTTTGGTTTTTTATCTTGTAAAGAAAGATTGCGGTCTAATATATCTATATCATTTTAACGGAGACCCTGAGCAGTAGCGCGTCCTCCTTTTGGGTTACTGTGGCGCAATGGCGTAAATCCCTATGCTCAAAACCTCGCACGTCAACTGTCAACTATGAATAGTCTCTTTTCTCCCCTCCAACAGTTTCTAATTACTTGGCTGCTAGTGCTAGTGACGGGATGGTTTACCCTGACTGCTATCAATTATGTTGGAGAACTGGTCAGCATTTTAGTAACGGCTGGATTAATTGCATTTTTATTGAATTATGCCGTAGTCAGACTACAAGTATTTTTGCCACGGGGAGTAGCTGCGGCGCTAGTTTATTTGACGGCGGGTTTGCTATTAGTCGTAATTGGTCTAACTATTGTACCGCCAGTGTTCAGCCAAGCGAGACAGTTGGGGGTGAGATTCCCGGAATTGCTCGAGTCGGGGCGACAGCAGCTAGGTGAATTCCAACTTTGGAGTGCCGATCGCAATTTACCATTTAACGTAGAAATTTTGGAGCAACAACTATCTGCTAAGGTGCAAGAACAGGTACAGGCGATCGCGGGAACTAGCCTAGGATTAGTTGTCGGTACTGTCAACTGGTTTCTCGACTTAATTCTAATTATCGTAATTTCATTTTATATGCTCCTAGACGGACAAAGAGTTTGGGGTGGTTTGACAAGTATTTTCGCCCCAGAACTCCGCTATGTTTTGACCGACACTTTGCAGAGAAATCTCCAGAGATTTGTATCGGGACAGTTGCTGCTGGGGGTATTTATGGCCACAGCACTAACTCTGGCTTTTTGGTGGCTGCGAGTACCATTTTTCCTGTTATTTGCGGTATTCATCGGGTTGACAGAAATCATTCCGTTTATCGGTGCGACTTTGGGAATTGGAGCAGTTAGTATAATTGTAGCATTTATTGACTGGTGGTTAGCGCTGCAAGTCTTAGTAGTTGCGATCGGGCTCCAGCAAATCAAGGATAATCTAGTAGCACCCCGAATCATGGGCAATCTCACAGGATTGAGCCCGGTAATCATCTTCACAGCCTTACTGTTAGGAGGTAGAGTGGGAGGATTGTTGGGAGTCATCCTGGCAATTCCGTTAACTGGAGTAGTAAAAAGTATCGTAGAAATTGTACTCAATCCCAAATTGCCACCGCAAACAGGTTCCTTTTTTTACAATCCTTTTAGGGATGAAGAATTACAATAGTTATTGGTTATTGGTTATTGGTTATTGGTTATTGGTCGTGCCCTGAGCGTAGTCGAAGGGTTATTAGTTATTAGTAGCAGCCAACAGTCAACAGATAACAGTCAACAGTCAACAGTCAACAATCAGCAAATTAAAACTTATGAAATGGTGGCAAAAACTTAAACATAATCCTCTAGCTAAATTTGGAGCCGTGTTGCTATTGATTTTTTACACAGTAGCACTTTTCGCTGATTTTGTAGCACCTTATGACCCCTACGACTCTCAATTAAACGGTTCCTTACTGCCGCCGACACAGATTCATTTGACAGCCCCTGATGGCAGATTTATCGGGCCGCACGTTTATCCTACCACTCAAGGCCCAGTGGATGCCAATACAGGCGATCGCAAAGTAATTATAGACTCGCAAAAACCTTCTCCTCTAGTTTTATTTGTCAAAGGTTCCCCTTATAAATTTTTAGGAATCCTGCCTTTAGATACACACCTATTCGGTACTAGAGGAGAAGCCCAAATCAACATCTTAGGCACGGACGAACAAGCTCGTGACCAATTTACCCGCTTAGTCCACGGCAGCCGGATTAGCCTCAGCATCGGCTTAGTAGGCATAGCAATTTCCTTTCCTTTGGGATTGTTGATCGGAGGAATTTCCGGCTATTTTGGTAGTTGGATTGATAGTATTTTAATGCGCTTCGTAGAGGTACTGATGACGATTCCCGGTCTTTATTTATTAGTAGCATTAGCAGCAATTATGCCTCCGGGATTGACCAGCGCTCAGCGATTTATCTTAATTGTGATCATTACTTCATTCATCAGTTGGACTGGTTTAGCACGGGTAATTCGCGGTCAAGTTCTCTCGATTAAAGAGCGAGAATTTGTACAAGCAGCGCGGGGAATGGGTGCAAATCCACTTTATATTATTGTCCGCCATGTACTTCCCCAAACTGCAACTTATGTGATTATTTCTGCTACTTTATCGGTTCCCAGTTTTATTGTGGCGGAGTCAGTTTTGAGTTTGATTGGGCTGGGAATTCAACAGCCCGATCCTTCTTGGGGAAATTTGCTATCCCTGTCTACTAATGCTTCAATTCTAGTGTTGCAACCTTGGTTAGTTTGGCCACCCGCGATTTTGATTATTCTAACCGTATTGGCATTTAATTTATTGGGTGATGGGTTGCGGGATGCTCTCGATCCCAGAAGCGCTCAAAGGAATTGAATTAAGGGCATTGGGCATTGGGCATTGGGCATTGGGCATCGGGCATTGGGCATTGGGCATTGGGCATTGGGGAATTGGGCATTCCTAGCCACATCTCCCCATCTCCCCATCTGGGTATTCTGTTCGCCCAAGTTCCATTTTCTACAATTTGTCGATCGCCTTTTTGGCCTTGTCACTCAGATCCTTCACAGCATTTTTCAGATCTTCGGCTGCATGGCGGGCGGCAGCTTCAGCTTGTTTCGCCTTACCTTCAACCTGGTCTTTTTTGTTGCCTGTAATATTGCCGAAAACTTCTTGAACTTTGCCTTCTACATTTTTGCCGATCGCCTTCGCTCTATCTTCTGTACTCATAGCACACTCCGGTAAGCAATTTAATGTTCACATAATCATACAACTAATTCCCTGACAATTGACTGTAAATTAACATTTATTTATATAAATCGATTGGCAAAATTTACTCTGACAAACTACTTCAAACTTGCTGCTGCCACTTTAATTGGTTCTAGCAATTCTAATGGTAAATGCAGCATATTTAAAGTAGTGCTATCGGTGTTTTTTCTTTCAGGATCGGGGCCATGATAATCGCTACCACCAGTTGCGAATAAACCGTAGTGAAGGCACAAATCTTTCAATTTTGCGATCTGGCTGGAACTGTGGCTGGGATGGTATACTTCAACACCCATCAAACCAGCATCTACTAATTCTTTTAAGACTTCCTCAACTACTCCGCCACGAAATAGATAAGGGTGAGCCCAGACTGGTACTGCGCCGCAACTCCGCAATAAATCAATGCCTTCGGCGATCGAGAATTTCTCGTAACGAACATAAGCGGGGCCGTAATCTCCCAGCCACCTGTCGAAGGCTTCTCGCGATGATTTTGCGTGACCAGCTTTTACCAGCGCAGAGGCAATGTGAGGCCTTCCCGGTGCCATTCCTGGGGATGTCTGTGGCAATTCGATCGGGTATCCCAATGCTGCTAATTTGTCTACCATTTCTTGCGATCGCCTAAACCGGCCTTCTATGCGATCGTTCAAAGGAACACGCAACTTATTTGCATCGGGATAAAAGCCTAAAATATGCAAAGAGCGATCGTTATGCACTGTACTGAGTTCAAGTCCGGGGACTATTTCTATATTGTACAAAAGGGCCGCCAGAAAGGCCTCATCCCAACCGGACATCGTATCGTGATCGGTGATAGCCAAAGCGCGAACCCCAGACGCAGCAGCAGCGGCGACGAGTTCCCCAGGGGTGAGAGTGCCATCGGAATAAGTTGTGTGACAGTGGAGTTCTAGCATTAGACATCGACCATATTTATTGTGGAACAGGCCGGACAGCCTGTTCAAAACAGGCTTTTCTGGAGATGACTATTGAATTGACCCGATTAACGATTGATCTTCGCGAACTGTACTGAAACTCACCAACTTACTAAGTATAGCCTGATTCTGGACTCCTCAGCCCTCCCAACAACGAATTTCCATACATCGCAGCTTAGGGCTTGTGACAGTTGGCGAATTGACTAAATTCAGCCTCTGCTGTTTGTGGCACAAAAACACACTCTAGTTATACATCACAAGGGCTGGAGTGCGATCGGGTGTCAGAGTTAATAGAGGTAAAAACTGTGATAGTTGGGATAGTGGCATTTTGCTGTCACTGCTACTGAGGAATTTTTTCTAAAGTAACAACATGACATTCAGGAAATACTTATGAAATCTACTCTTTGCTTCCCCGAAATATCCCTACAGTCTAAAAAAGTTAATCCTCCTCATAGTAATGCAGTTCATTCTCAGAGTAACATGGAATATTGTATCGCTGCTGCTTGGATTGACTTAGTAGGAGGAGACTATAATAGTTTTGAAGGAGATGATTGGCTGGCGATATCTGGTGATATTGATCAAGGCGAAATTTACCGAGAATGGTTTTTGTGGCAAGACAGCGAAGTGACTCAAGAATGGGAAGCTTACGATCCAATCACTAATTATCGCATTGTTTCATCTAGCCGAGCCATGTTAATTGCCAAAATTGACCAAATCGAAGATACTAGAAAAATTTAATTTCAATCGAATCTAGATTTTTTAGGTTTTTAGTTGTTCGCGTTCTAATTTGCGCTGTTTCAACGCTGCCAGGTTTTGTTTAATCAAATCGATCGCAACTTCATTCCCCTGCTGTTGGTATAATTCGCTTGCACGGATCAAATCTGCCACAGCTTCGCCGTCCGATCGCAAATTAGCAAAAACTAAACCACGATTGTGGTAAGCTTCTGCCAAAGTTGACACCAGTTGTATGGCGCTAGTAAATTTATCTTTAGCTTGGCGGTAATTTCCCGATTGATACGCCTCAATGCCTTGTTGGAAATAAACCGAGGCTTCTTTACCAGCATCGGTAGCTGGAAACTCTGGTAAACTTAGAATTGGTTCTTTAAACAGCACAGAAACGCTACCCTTACCGAAGTAAGCCCAAGTCATTGTTCCTACGCCAATTCCCAAGACGGTAACAATGATGACAGACAGAGCAATAAAATTGGTGGTTTCCATAAAAAAATACTTGTTGTATGAGAATATGATAAGACATATAGCCTTTCTCAGTTAGGTGAGATACAGGGGAATGGGGAATGGGGAATGGGGAATTGGGAATGGGGAATTGGGAATGGGGCATTACCAATTACCAATAACCAATAACCAATAACCAATTACCAATAACCAATAACCAATAACCAATAACCAATTACCAATTACCAATTACCAATTACCAATAACCAATTACCAATTACCAATAACCAATTACCAATTACCAATTACCAACAATATGAGTTTCGAGTACAAAGCGGCCTTAGTAACTTTAGCAGATATTGAGAATGAAGTTCTAGTCAAATTCTACAAAAGATTTCTCGACATAGAACCGAATCCTTACATTCCTAATACTTATGCTGAATTTCAACTACCGGGTTTAAGACTCGGTATATTTAAACCGAAAAAATCTCACAAGTCGGAATTTTCAGGTATCGGAAAAACAGGCATGAGTTTGTGTTTGGAAGTCAGCGACATCGAAATTGCGATCGCCCGAATTTGGACTTTAGGTTGTCCACCCCCCGGAGAAATTATCACAGCTTCTCATGGTTTAGAAATCTACGCATTCGATCCCGCCGGCAATCGCCTAATTTTACATCAATCCCATGACAATGTAGGATGATAGCTAATGATTTGCGAACTCTCGATCTTCTCTTCTCTTCTCTTCCTTCGCGTCCTAGCGCTAACGCGCCGCTTCGCTAACGCGTCTTCGCGGTTCGTTAACTCAAAACTGCCTTAACTATCTAATCAGTTCAGCAAAACTATAAAAACTGATAATTAACAATAATAGCGCTGTGAGATGAGTTAGCTGAAACTGAGGCCGCGGGCCGAGGGATTCTCGCACCAAAATTGAAAAAGACGAACCAATTATATAACTCAGAGACAGCGCTAAATAGGGCCATTGCCCTGTGAAAGTCCATAACCCCAACAAAACCATTGCCAAAATCAACATCACCAACTCAACAAAGCGAGGAGGATTTTGTTGAGTAGAAAGAATCAAAGTGTCAAACCAATTTTGCCAAGGTCTCATTTATTCGCGATCGCACTTTTGGATTTAGCTTTCTAGCTTAACTTATGATCGCCACTGATTCTGTTGCACTAAACACGCTAAGGCAACTTCCGTCTCAACTTGCGGAAATTCTGCGTAAAAGCGACTGACGCTATAAAAAGGATCCGGGGTTTCTAGGACGATCGCGCGATCGGACATTTCCTCCAAAAATTGTATCAAATCCTGTGGCGCAACAGGCACACAAATCCACAAAGCCGCTGGTTGCTGCGCCCGCAAAGCTTGCGCCGCCACAGCCATCGTCATCCCCGTCGCAATCCCATCATCCACCAAAATCGCCAAAGCCCCCGCAGCGCTGACATTGGGCCGCCCAGGAGACAAATCCGCTTGCAGAGATTGAGCCTGATCGAGAGCCTGCTGGAGTGCTAGAGTTTGAAAAGACAAATTGCGCGGCTTTTGATTTTGCCACATAACTTGCCCATCAGCAGTTGCCGCCCCGATCGCGTATTCTAGATTATCAGGACGAGTAATTTTCTTCGCCACCACCACATCCAAAGCACAACCCAACAAACGGGCAATCGGTACTGCGATCGGCAAACCCCCCCGTGGTAGGGCATAAACAATCGGTTTAACAGCCTCTGGTGCGGTTAAATTCAATTTTTCGAGCTCTGCGAAAACTGCCACAGCCAGTTTTTCGCCAGCATCGGTGCGATCGTCAAACAACGGGTTAGAGAACATATTCCCGCCTGTAAGAGCAAACCCGATCTAAACTTTGACACTCCTCGGCTATCAAAGCACGAGGATTCTTAATTCATCGACTGACCTTTAAGCGCTATGTCCTTTCGGCAATTCTTAAACCTTTCAACCGTACAAAAGTACCAATTGACGAGCTTAACTCACGGCAACCCCAGAGGGTCTATCTCCAAAAGCGCACTAGGATACGAACCTAGAGTTCGGGTATGCCCTACCCTACTTAACAAATGAACTAAATTATTTGTTCTCTGGTAAAGAGAATGTGTTGATTCTCTAGCTGTTTTAAGAGTTTTCGCTGCTCTGGGTCCAACAATTTATGCCTAAAAGTGTGTCTTAACTGTTTCACGATGGCAAAGGAGTTTAACCTTGACTATCCTAGTATACTACAAATACAAGCAAGTTTTGGATTTTTAGGAATGGATTTAAGAAATTAAAACCGTCCTAGAAGGCGATGTGCTGAGTCCTTCGACGGAGTTTATCGTGAGTGAAGTCGAAGGGCTCAGGATAAACTCCGTCGAAGAAACGGGGTTTTAAACCCAGTTTTCTGATAACTCTAGCTTCCCAAAAATCTCCCTGATCTTTCAATATATGTCAAGCGACTTGCAACTCAGCCTTTTTGACAGCAGCCAAAGTGCCTCTTTCATAACCGACTCAATACCAACAAATGTCAAAATTCCCATTCCTCCCGGCACTTATCAAAGTATCGAGCAAATCGCCGAACACTGCAACCGTTGTCACCGCTGCGAATTGGGCAACAGCCGCACTCACGCTGTCATCGGGCGCGGCAATCCTCAAGCAAAAATCTTGATTGTCGGAGAAGCGCCGGGACAAAACGAAGATGAAACCGGATTGCCATTCGTTGGGCGATCGGGCAAACTTTTAGATAAGATTTTAGAATCAGTAGGACTTAACACAGAAACCGACGTATTCATTGCCAACGTCATCAAATGTCGCCCACCCAACAACCGCCCACCAACAGTCAAAGAAATAGAAGCCTGCAAGCCCTACTTACTCGAACAAATTCGCATATTAGACCCCAAAATTATCTTATTAACCGGTGCAACAGCCCTCAAAGGCTTACTTAGCGACAAGCGACCAATTAGTAAAATCCGAGGTCAATGGATTGAATGGGAAAATCGTTTGTGTATGCCGATTTTTCACCCGTCTTACTTGCTACGAAACCCCTCCCGCGAACCAGAAACTCCGAAATGGTTTATGTGGCAAGATATGCAGTTAATTAAAGCAAAATTTGATGAATTAAAATAGTAATTATAAATTTTGGCTAGCACCGGAATGATATAGAGGAGACGGCAGTGCCCATTGGTGTCAACTTAAGGTAAAACTCATAGTCCGGCAAGGGTTGAAACCCCTGCCTCAAAGCTAAAGTCCTCTCTCTCTTGA
>REAP01000131.1 GCA_004294385.1 Oscillatoriales cyanobacterium
GTTGAGCGGTCGCTAAAAATCTGATCAGATAGCGCGATCGCTTTTACTTTTGCCGATCGCACCCGAGAATGAAACAACCCTGGGTTTCAACCCCTGTCGAACTAGCGGGATGACCAACGAACTTGGCGGGCTGACAGCTTAATTTGACACCAATGGCTATCGCTCAACCCAACCTACGATATTAAGTTTATTTATTGTTCTAAGTAATGTACAAATCTTTAGTTCTGATGTCCCTAGGATTCCTAACAATTCTACCTAATTGTGCTCAAATCATTCCTACACAATCGCCACCACAAATTACGATGAATACTAATCTTGCTTCTAGCTCAATTGCTGACTTAGAAAAAGCGGTTAATCAACAGATTAATCAATATCGAGCATCTAAGAAGTTGCCGCCGCTGAGTGTCGATGCACGCATCACTCAGCAAGCCAGGATTCATAGCGAAAATATGGCGAGTGGGAAGGTTAAGTTTAGTCATGATGGATTTGATGGGCGGGCAAAGGCGATCGCCATTCCCTATCAAAGTGTAGCTGAAAATGTGGCTTATAACATGGGCTTCAGTGACCCGGTACGCAATGCTGTTGATGGTTGGATCAAAAGTGATGGCCACCGCAAGAATATGGAAGGTCAGTTTAATTTGACTGGGATTGGGATTGCTAAAAATGCTAAAGGGGAGTATTATTTTACTCAGCTTTTTGTCCGTAGTAGATGAAGGAAGTTCGGCAGCGGATTCTGTAACGGATTTAACGGATGTTCTGGAACAGATGGAAGTTGTTAATAATAACCTTGGAGGCTTTGCTTTCAATGCCCAATGCCCCATGCCCCATGCCCCATGCCCCATGCCCAATTACCAATTCTCAATAAATGGAATTTCCAAATTTTCAAGTGTGCGATCGCGATATTTCCGATTCTCTCTTATCCTATTATTTGACCGCAGGGGCGATCGCGGTTGATACCGAAACAATGGGTTTGATGCCGTGGCGCGATCGGCTGTGCTTGGTACAGTTGTGCAACCCGGAAGGTAAAGTCGCAGTGGTGCGGATTGCTAAAGGCCAGACTGTGGCACCGAATTTAAAGAAGTTAATGGAAGCTGAGAATATTGAGAAAGTGTTTCATTTTGCCCGCTTTGATATGGCAACAATGCGTCAAAATCTAAGTATTGACATTGCACCAGTTTTCTGCACTAAGCTAGCGAGTAAACTAGCCAGAACTTATACTAATAGACATGGACTGAAAGAGTTAATTCTAGAACTGGAAAAGGTAGAATTAAATAAAACTTCTCAAAGTTCTGACTGGGGAAATGCTACTAATCTTTCTGACGATCAACTAAATTATGCGGCTAATGATGTTCGCTATTTGTTGAGTGCTAAACAGAAGTTGACGGTGATGTTGCAGCGAGAGGAACTTTGGGAAATTGCACAGCAATGTTTTCAGTGTTTGCCAGTTTTTGTAAGTTTGGATTTGTTGCAATATAAGGATGTGTTCGAGCACGGGTAATATCAAATTAGGTCATTGGTAATTGGTAATTGGTAATTGGTAATTGGTAATGCCCCATTCCCGATTCCCCATTCCCGATTCCCCATTACCCATTACCTCACTGAACCGAGAAAGGCTATATACTACTCAATATGGTGTTGGTGCATCAAAGCTTCTATTTGATCGTCAACATTTCTGACAACTTTTTCCAAAGCCGGTAAGCCCTCTAATGGCAAAGGAGCAAGTCGAGTTCGATCGCGTATTTGATTCACTTTTCGCTGCAATTCCTGGGCTAATTGTAGTGCATCCCGACTCAATGTAGACAACTGCTGCTGCTCGTAAAACCTCAAAGCGGCTCCCCGCAACACTTGCAGGGTGGCTTCTTCCCCGCCGTTGGCAGGCATCACCCGCAAGCGCAATAACAAATGAGTTTCTTGATAAATTCGCTCCACTTCCACTTGTTGTGCGTGTTGGACTCGACTCAGAGGCATATCTGTCAGCCGCTTCAATTCATCGATGACTTCTTGAAATAATAGGGGTTGGATACCTTCAAGCATTGATTTCAAAACGCCGTCTTGACTCCAAAGAATTCGGCCTTGCAACTGCTGTCGCTCAAAAAATAGGCGGCCAATACCTTCGAGCAATATTCTACCAAGTAGTTCTTGTAGCAATTGTGGGGCGGGTAAATTGGTCAAAACTTCCATAGGACTTGACAAGTGCAAGGCTTGGATATCCAAAGTTTGCAATGGGATTGGTGCGTGCGAAACTTCAGAATAAGCTGGTTTAATTGTTGCTATTGAAGGTTTGAAGCGAAGACTCGTGACTGATTCCAGTTCGGGTTCAGAGGGCACTGTCTCTACTTTTGGCTGTGAAGTTTCTGTGGTTTTTCCAATAGTCGGATTGATTGGGTTAAAAGCTGCTGCGGTGGCTGTTGGAACTGTTTCTCTTGGTTGGCTACCGTGCAACAGGTAGGCTGAGAGCATTGAGTGTTGGGTTTCCGATGAAATTGCCTCCGTTGTGACAGAGCAATTCATGTAAGCTAAAATTCGCTGTACATAGTCTAAAGCCGAGTCATCTTGTGGATCGACTATGCCCAGTTTTAAAATATTACCTTCTAGAGATAGAGGCAAGACTTGATAGTAAAGGCAGGCTTCAAAGGGGACAACCGTATCGATTAATGGAAATATGTGATCGGATTTCATTGTCGTCGCCGAGTCTGTTGGAGATGTATATATCATTAGCCAATAAGTAGTAGTCGGGACAAACGCGATCGCGCTTTTTGCAACACACCAACCTCCGCAGATCAAATTAAACGCTTTGACGGGGCTGAAGTCTGAAAACTTAAGGCTGTCATCCAACAAAACTCGTCGCCCGGTAGATGAGTGAGGTAATAGTTAATTTAGGATTGGGTATAAAATCCTGAGAAGTTGATTGTGCTGCTATTATCTTATCTTACTGACCAATAATTGCGATTAATTGCTGAAAATTAAGCTAATCAGAACGATCGCGTGACTTTCTATTTGACAACTCACAGCAAATAAGGCGGTTCGGAAACTGATTTGTAGCGAGCATAAAATCAAAATGCTACAGTAATTAACAATTACCAATTGCCGGCAACTGATTCCGGATCATTCGTTACGGAGGGATTGAGCTGCTAAATAGAGTTTACTCCACTCGCCGATGACCTGATTGGTTTTCAATTTCAGTTCAGATGCGATCGCCTCTACACTTTTACCTGCTTTCAGCGATTCTATCAAGTGCCGCTGATCGTCTGTCAGGTTTTGCCAATATTGCTCCCACTGGGCTGGAGTCAAGCCCAAACTGTGTTCTTTCAGGGAAGTTTCTAGCCAACTAGCGACTAATTCCGGCGATTGTTTGACTGCGAAAACCCGAATAGCGTGGTAGCTAACTTTTTCTCGCAAGCGGTAAATTTGCTTAATCGGCATATTCAAAGCTTCGGCGATCGCTTCCTGGGAACGCCCCTGGAGGTACAGCCGCAGCCACTGAGAGGCCAGCGGATCGACTTGGGCTGCTAAATAAGTCTCAAATTCTGCTTGGACAATCTGCCGCTGAGTTTGCCGGTCTTCCCAAGCTTGAGTTTCTTGATAGTCAGACATCGCCTGTTCGTCTAGCAGGCTGATGGGTTCGTCTTTGTCATCGAGGAGAATTTGTTCCGAAACCAGTCGCACCCAGTCACCTGAAGGCACTTGCGTCAAACCGCCTCGCTGGGAACGCCGCAGGTAGTTGACAAAACGGTACACCAGCAGTGGCTGGTTGCGGATTGGGCGCAGACAATATTCTTCTACACTTGCTAGCAGCAAAGAATTTCGCAGGCGTCTGTCTGAGGTACATTCGGCAATCCAGGCGACTTGCTGCTGGAGGTAGCGATCGGAATTGAGCATTTCCTGAATCACTTCTTGCAAGACATCTACCACACTGCGCTGTCTGTCGCGACTCAGGGACACCCATGATTGGATTTTTTGTCGCAACACCACCAAACCACCTAGCCGCCCGATCAAGTTGCGGTAAGCTTGTTCTGGTGCTAGTCCTAGATACCGAGAAATCAAAATTCGATAGAGAAAGTCGATCGCCCCTGTGGCGATCGACAATTGAGTAGGATTGAGACTGTCAAATCTATCTGGCGTGTCTCCCAACAGCCAGTGGACAATACTCTGGCGAGTGGTAGAATTTTCGGCCGGGCAATCTTTTTCCAGTCGAGACTTCCAATCTTGTGCTAGTCTTTCCGGCAAGGTCATGGGCTGTTGAGAATATTGTCTTCCACCCCCGATTCTACGTGGTATCCTGAACAATTGAGTATTTTTGAGACATAGCATTTCTTAGCCTTGGACACGGCAGTGCCGTTTCCCTACAGATCGATCGTGCGATCGGACAAATTACAGGAAATTGGGGGTAAAAGCCCCGTCTGTTTAGGACGGCTTCAATTTTCCCTGTTTGTTTCAGGCTTGAGATTGTGAGCGTCAACCGTAAAGATTCTTGAAGCCATCGATTTATAGCTACAATTGCCCATAAATATGATAGAATCATATGATGATTGTACTAGAGTTCAAGTTAAAAGGCAAACCACAGCAATACCGGGTCATAGACGAAATGATCCGCACAGCTCAGTTTGTCCGAAACAAAGCTCTAAGACACTGGATCGATAATCAAGCAGTTAAACTATCTGACCTTTACAAACAATGCGCCATCATGGCAAAAGAGTTTGAATGGGCAGGAAAACTTAACTCAATGGCACGTCAAGCTTCGGCTGAACGTGCCATTTTTGCTGTCCAACGTTTTTTCTCGAATTGCAAAGCTAAGAAGCCAGGGAAAAAGGGATACCCACAATTTAAAAAGCACAATCGTTCTGTAGAGTATAAAACTTCAGGTTGGAATCTTTCTGTCGATAAAAGATGCCTGACTTTCACCGATGGCTTTGCTGCTGGAACCTTTAGGTTACTTGGTAGTCGAGACTTGCATTTCTATGCACCTAATGAAATTAAACGAGTTAGAGTAATTCGTCGTGCCGACGGTTACTATGCTCAGTTTTGTGTCAATGTGGATCGGACAGAAGAAGTGATGCCTACTGGTACTGCTGTTGGCTTGGATGTAGGATTAAACCATTTTTACACTGATAGTACCGGAGAAACCGTTCCCAATCCTCGACATCTTCGTAAAAGTGAAAAAACTTTAAAGCGATTACACAAACGAATTTCTCGAAAAAAGAAAGGTTCCAGTAATCGTAAAAAAGCAATTAACAAGTTGGGAAGAAAACACCTGAAAGTCAGTAGGCAGCGCAAAGACTTCGCTATTAAGACGGCGTTGTGCGTAGTAAAATCTAGCGATTTTGTAGCCTACGAAAACCTTCAGGTAAAAAATATGGTAAAAAACCATAAGCTTGCGTTGGGAATTAGCGATGCAGCGTGGTCGCAGTTTGCTCAATGGCTGCAATATTTTGGGAAAGTGTACGGCAAAATAGTAGTTGCTGTTGCCCCTCAGTATACTTCCCAAGATTGTTCAAGTTGTGGAAATTGTGTTAAAAAGTCGCTTTCAGTCAGAACTCATATTTGCCTATGTGGCACGGTGTTAGACCGCGACCATAATGCAGCTTTGAATATTCTAGCGAAGGGCTTGAGGCAAGCTGGAATTAATTTTAATACGGTGGGGCACACCGAAATTAACGCTTGAGGACAGACCGACCTCTACTCCTTGGTGGTGACATCAATGAGTAAGCCGACTGATTGAACCAAGAATCCCCGTGCGTTCACGCCGGGGAGTGTCAACCTAAACTAAACTCCATTACGGTGCGATATGGCAGCATTTCTATTAGAACTCGGTACAGAAGAATTACCCGCATCCTTTGTCTGTGACAGCGCCCAACAATGGCAGCGACTCGTACCTGCAACTCTTGGCGAACAATTCTTGACAAACGAATCAATTCATGTATACGCGACTCCACGGCGTTTGGCAGTTCTGATCAGAGGATTGCCAGTTCAGCAATTAGACAGAGAAGAAGAGGTAAAAGGCCCGCCCGCAAGTTCGGCTTTTAAAGATGGGAAACCGACGAAAGCAGCCGAAGGTTTTGCGAAAAAGCAGGGCGTAGAAATTGATGCTTTGGAAATTCGCGCTACAGATAAGGGCGATTTTGTGTTTGTACTGAAAAAGATTCCGGGGCGGATGAGTGCGGATATTTTGACTGAACTTGTGCCCCTGTGGATTTCCAAATTGGAAGGTAAGAGGTTCATGCGCTGGGCTGACGGGGATTTGAAGTTTCCTCGCCCGATTCGATCGATCGTGGCGCTACTTGATGATACGGTACTGCCAATTACATTGGTGAGCGGTTCAGATACGGTCAAGAGCGATCGCATTTCCCAAGCACATCGCGTCTTGCACCCGCCACAAGTCTCGATTTCAGCAGCAGAATCCTATGTCGAGTGTTTGCGGGCTGCTTACGTTGAGGTCGATCGCGAACAACGAAAAACTCAAATTCAAGCCCAAGTAGAAGCAGCGGCCACAAAACAAGGCGGTTACGCCGATATTACCGATGACTTGTTAGAAGAAGTCACTGATTTGGTAGAATGGCCAAATGCCGTAGTCGGAAAATTCGATGATGAATTTTTGATGTTACCGCCGGAAGTAATCACCACAATTATTGTCACAAATCAGCGCTATTTCCCAATTCTCAAAAGCCCTGATTTCCCCGAACTGTTGCCATATTTCATTACAATTTCCAACGGCGATCCAGCCAAATCAGCCATCATTGCCGCCGGGAACGAACGAGTCGTGCGCGCGAGATTAGCAGACGGTCAATTTTTCTACAAAGCAGACTTGGCGAAACCTCTAGAAGATTATTTACCCAAGTTAGAAACAGTCACTTTCCAGGAAGATTTGGGGACTGTACGCGCCAAGGTCGATCGCCTGTGCAAGATTGCCAGTCTCATCGCAAATCAACTGCAACTAACAGCAGAAGAAAACTTACACATAGCAAGAGCAGCCTTACTTTGCAAAGCTGACCTCGTAACCCAAATGGTTTACGAACTTCCCGAAATGCAAGGAATCATGGGTCAGAAATACGCCCTAGCTAGTGGTGAATCGGAAGCAGTAGCCACAGCGATTTTTGAACATTATTTACCCAAAGGTGCGGGCGACAATTTGCCCGAAACTCTGACAGGTCAAATTGTCGGAATTTCAGACAAATTAGATACTTTAGTCAGCATCTTCGGCTTGGGAATGTTGCCCACAGGTTCATCTGATCCTTTTGCTTTGCGCCGCGCCGCCAATGCGATAGTTAATATTATTTGGGCGGCTCAGTTACCAGTCAATTTACACCAGCTACTCGCAGAAAGTGTTGCTGAATTTACAGCAATTCGCCCGGAAACCAGCCCAGAATTACTATCACAATTGTCCGAGTTTTTCCTGCAAAGAATTCGGACTTTGCTACAAGAAGAAAAGAATGTAGATTACGATTTGGTAAATGCCGTTTTGGGAGAGAATGACCCAGAATATACGGAACGAGCATTACGAGATTTGTTGGATGCTTTGGAAAGAGCGCTTTTCTTGCAACAAATCCGTAATAATCAGACATTGGATCTGATTTACGAAACAGTCAACCGTTCAACTCGTTTGGCGGCTCAAGGAGATTTGAATAAAATCGAATTGGAACCGAAAACTACGGTGAAACCAGAGTTATTTCAAAAGTCATCTGAACAAGGTTTCTACGATGCTTTAGTGCAGTTAGTGCCGCAAACTCAGCTATCGAAGCAAACCCGCAATTATCAGCTACTGGTAGACAGTTTGACTGAAATTGCTCCGACAGTCGGCAACTTTTTCGACGGGCCAGAAAGCGTTTTGGTGATGGATGCTGACGCGGATATTAAGGGGAATCGGTTGAATTTACTGGGGTTGCTGCGGAATCATGCGCGGGTGTTAGCTGACTTTGGTGCGATCGTCAAAAGTTAAAGATATTGTACCATTCTCAACAAGCCTTTTATGAACAGGCAAGATGCCTGTTCCACAAGAAAATCCACTCTTTGTGGAACAGGCATCTTGCCTGTTGCTAACGCAAGATGCCTGTTCCACAAGAAAATCCACTCTTTGTGGAACAGGCATCTTGCCTGTTGCTGAAAGTTAATATCTGTTCCACAAGAAAATCCACTCTTTGTGGAACAGGCATCTTGCCTGTTGCTAACAAGTTAATATCTGTAGGGTGCGTCGCCATCAAAAATCCCATAAAAGAGCAACAATCTCGCAGCGACGCACCTATGGTACTACTCAACAAGCCTTTTATGAACAGGCAAGATGCCTGTTCCACAAGAAAAATCCACTCTTTGTGGAACAGGCATCTTGCCTGTTGTTAACAAGTTAATATCTGTAGGGTGCTACGGTACTAATGACTAATAAAAGGTTAAGATCTAAACTTAGAAAACCAGGCAAGTTCGCTCTATCACACACACACAAATCATGCGAATCGCTCATATCATTGGATTAGGAAAATCAGGAATAGCCGCCGCCAGACTGCTCAAACGCGAAGGATGGGAAGTAATATTGAGCGATCGCTCATTTTCCCCAAATTTGCTCGAACAGCAACAACAACTCGCTAACGAAGGCATTATAGTAGAATTAGGTAAATCTTTTGAACCTGACGAATCTACACAATTAGTAGTAGTAAGTCCGGGAGTTCCTTGGGACAATCCAGCCTTAGTAAAAGCCAGAGAATTAGGCATTGAAACCATCGGAGAAATGGAACTGGCGTGGCGTCACCTCAAATCTCCTTGGGTAGCAATTACTGGGACTAACGGCAAAACTACTACTACGGCTTTAATTGCGGCGATTTTTGCAGAAGCTGGACTGTATGCTCCTGCTTGTGGTAATATTGGATATGCTGCGTGCGAATTAGCTTTAGGTGAAAAACAGCCAGACTGGGCGATCGCCGAAATCAGCAGTTATCAGATAGAATCATCGCCATCTGTTGCGCCACGAATCGGTATTTTAACGACTTTGACTCCGGATCACCTCAGCCGCCATAAAACTTTAGAAAATTATTACAACATTAAAGCGCATTTGTTGAAAAAGTCTGAATTGCAAATAATCAACGGCGATGATCCTGCTTTGCGACAGCAAGGTATTGATACCTGGCCGGATGCGTGTTGGACAAGTGTGAAAGGTGAAAAAGAACTGTTGGGAAATGCAGATTTTGGAGCGTACATTCAAGACGGTTGGGTAATATCTCAAAGCGAGAAAATTCTGCCTGCTGATTCTTTGCGAATGGTGGGAGAACACAATTTGCAGAATCTGTTAATGGCGGTAGCGGCGGCTAATTTGGCGGGGATAGATAAAATTGCGATCGCCCAAGCCATTGCCAAATTCCCCGGAGTAGCGCACCGCCTCGAACACATCCGCACCTGGGAAGGCGTAGATTTCATCAATGACAGCAAGGCGACTAATTATGACGCCGCCCAAGTCGGGTTAGCTTCGGTGAGTGCCCCGGCGATTTTAATAGCAGGTGGTGCTCCAAAAGAAGGTGAAGATGGCGCTTGGATTGATACAATTAAGGCTAAGGCTGCTGGGGTGTTGTTAATTGGAGATGCTGCGGGTATTTTTGGCGATCGGCTAAAACAAGCAAATTACCACAGTTGGGAAATTGTGGAAACAATGGCAAGAGCAATTCCGAGGGCGGCAGAATTAGCTAAGCAAAATAATGCTAAAGTTGTGTTGTTGTCACCAGCTTGTGCTAGTTTTGATCAATATCAAAACTTCGAGGAACGAGGCGATCATTTCCGCCAATTGTGTATGGAATCCTTGGTTTAAGTAGTTTAAGTAGTGGCACAGTCCGCCGGGGGTTTAAACCCCCGTCTTATAGCTAAAGTCGGTTGAAACCGACGGTCGATTTGCCTGCTTTGTGGCACAGTCCGCCGGGGGTTCAAACCCCCGTCTCATAGCTAAAGTCGGTTGAAACCGACGGTCGATTTGCCTGAAACCAATACACATCAACTAACTCTTCAGTCCTCTTTCAGAGGACTTTCGCTCTCTCGACAGGGGTTTAAACCCAGGGCTGTTTCATTCTCGAATTTTAGCACAGCTAAAATTCTGAATGAAAAAATTCACATCCTC
>REAP01000132.1 GCA_004294385.1 Oscillatoriales cyanobacterium
CCGTTGGTTGAGCGAAGTCGAAACTCTATATTTCGGGGCTTCGACTACGCTCAGCCTACGACTTTCCCCGTTGGTTGAGCGAAGTCGAAACTCTATATTCCGGCTTCGACTACGCTCAGCCTACAGATTTTCCCGTTGGTTGAGCGAAGTCGAAACTCTATATTTCGGCTTCGACTACGCTCAGCCTACAGATTTTATTTTCCCACACCAGCGGGCTGCTGGCGGTTTCGCACTTCCAGAAAAATCAACAAAGCATTAACATCAGCCGGATTCACCCCGCCAATTCTCGCGGCTTGGCCAATAGTCAGCGGCCGGATTTTGGTCAATTTTTCCCGCGACTCCTTCGAGAGAGTTGTAATTGCCATATAATCCAAATCTCCCGGCAATTGTCGGCGTTCGTGTCTCACAATTTCATCAATTTGATTTTGTTGTTTTTGCAGATATCCCGAATATTTGATATCAATTTCCGCACCTTCTTTCTCCGCCAACTTCAGACTAGAATCACCTAAATTGTACCGTTCCAAATCGACATAATGAAAACCAGGACGACGCAACAAATCAGCTAGAGTAATCGAACCTTTAATCGATTGTTGGCTTTCAGCTAAAATTTGCTTGCCCAATTCCTCATGTTCCTTCACCCGCGTCGAATACAAGCGTTTCTTCTCCGCCACAATATTAGCTTGTTTCTGCTCGAACAACTCCCAACGCCGATCGCCAATCAAACCAATTTCCCGTCCTAGCGGAGTCAAGCGTTGGTCAGCATTGTCCGATCGCAATAATAACCGATATTCCGATCGCGAAGTCAACATCCGGTAAGGTTCCCGCAAATCCTTCGTACACAAATCATCAATCAAAGTCCCCAGATAACTTTGCTCGCGAGGAAACACAATCATCTCCTGATTTTTCGCAAATCTAGCCGCATTAATCCCCGCGACAATCCCCTGTGCCGCCGCCTCCTCATATCCAGTCGTACCGTTCACCTGACCCGCGCAAAATAGCCCTTCAATCTTCTTAGTCATCAGCGTGGGAAAACACTGAGTTGCCGGCAAATAATCATACTCAACAGCATAAGCTGGACGCATCATCTCGCACTTTTCCAAACCAGGCAAAGTCCGCAACATTTGCAATTGCAAAGTTTCCGGTAAACCAGTCGAAAAACCTTGGATATAAAGTTCGGGAATATCTCTACCTTCCGGTTCAATAAAAATCTGGTGACTTTCCTTATCCGCAAACCGCACAATCTTATCTTCAATACTCGGACAATAGCGCGGGCCTTTCGCATCAACCCAGCCGCCGTAGACTGGAGAAAGGTGCAAGTTGTCTCTAATTAATTGATGAGTTTCTGGCGTAGTTCGAGTTAGGTAACAAGGCATTTGTTCCCGTTCGATCCAAACTTCTGGATCGAAACTAAACCAGCGGACATCGGCATCTCCGGGCTGCGGTTCTAGGTTAGTATAATCGAGAGTCCGTTTGTCAACTCTTGCCGGAGTTCCAGTTTTCAACCTGCCAGTTTCAAAGCCCAAACGGTTGAGAGTTTCGGTCAAACCAACGGCGGCAAATTCTCCGGCGCGTCCGGCTGGCATCGACTTATTTCCAACCCAAATTGTGCCGCCTAAAAAAGTACCTGTTGTCAGAATTACGGCTTTGCATTCAAAGGCGACACCGAAGTATGTTTCAACTCCGATCACTTCTTCATTTTTGCCCAAAACTAAGTCTGTCACCATCGCTTCCCGGATGGTCAAATTCTCTTGATTTTCGACAATATTGTTCATCACAGCGGCATATTCCCGCTTGTCGGTTTGTGCTCGCAGCGCCCACACAGCAGGGCCTCGCGAAGAGTTGAGGATGCGTTTTTGTAAGTAAGTGCGATCGGCCATTTTGCCAATTTCCCCACCCAAGGCATCGACTTCATTAGTCAGTTGAGTTTTCGCTGGGCCACCGACAGCCGGATTGCAGGGTTGCCATGCTATTTTGTCAAGGTTGAGGGTGAGGAGAAGGGTGCGACAACCGAGTCTAGAAGTGGCAAGGGCGGCTTCGCAGCCGGAGTGTCCGGCACCAACTACGATGATGTCGAAACTGTCTTGGAATTGTACTGGGGTTTGTGCGGTCATTCGATTTTAGATTTTAGATTTTAGATTGAATAATAGACATCTGGCAAAATTAGGTTTTAGTTTAGTCAATTAAAACTCTTCCTCTCCATTAGTATAGCTGCTTTCTTCCAACATCAATGTTAATCCAGTAATTTTCACTGGTGGTCGATCTTTGAATTCTACGACAAATGACAACTCCCCACCCATTGCCGCGATATAACTTTGCAAAGTAGATACCAACAAATCCGCACGGCGTTCGAGTCTAGAGACATTTTCTTGACGCATATTTAATAATTCTGCCATGCGTATCTGAGTAAATTTCCTGGCTTTCCGTAAGTCTTGTAATGTCATTTCTTCCGCCATTAATTCAATCGATCGCTTTTCGACTATTGCTCGTTGTTCAGGAGGCAAATTATCTATAATAGTCTTAAGGCTGATTGTCATCTGTTTGTTGCTCCGTTAACTTAATCAAATGGTCAGCAAATCTACTATCTGCTATCTTAATTAGTTGCTTGTAAAATCGCTTTTCACTACCACCAGATTTGTCCCCAGCTACTAACAGAATCGCTTCTCGGCGCGGGTCAAATGCAAAAGCGACTCGCCAAACTCCATCAGCCGCCCGAAACCGGAGTTCTTTCATATTGGAATAGGTAGAACCATTAAGAGTATCGACATGGGGACGCTTGAGGTTTGGACCAAATTCTTGTAACAGTGTGAGTTTTGCTAAAAGCTCTAATCTGACATCAGTGGGGAATTCGGCAAACTCAGAGTAAAAATCAGAGTGAAACTCAACGTTCCATGTCATTTGAATAAATTATGCCTTACACAGCATATTATAGCCAGTAGTCGATCGCGTAACAATATGCACAACAGCTTAAAATCGATATAGGGTAAATCCCTATCCCCTAACCCCACCAACACCATGACACAGATCGCCCTTTCCGACCTTCCCGAAACCATCCAAGCCCTACTCACCCAAGCCATACAAACAGGCGAACCCCTCACCATCGCCCAAAACGATCGACCTGTTGCCATTATCTCCCCCATCAAAAAAAGTAAACGAGCAGCCTTCAGATCTGCCAAAGATAGTGGCAAAATTATCGGGGATATCATCGAGCCAACCATTGAGAGTATCGACGTGAGGACGCTTGAGGTTTAGACCAAATTCTTGTAACATCGATCGATATAGTATAATTAAATGTTTGTTGTCAAATATAGACATAACCACGAGTTATACCGGCAATTTAAAGGAAATAGCGAAAATGGTAAATCAACTATTTTACGGTGACAATCTTGATGTCTTACGCAGACACATCAAAGATGAATCAGTAGATTTATGCTACATTGACCCGCCTTTTAACTCAAAACGCAACTACAACCAAATCTATAATAACATTGGCAAGGAAGATCAAGCCCAAGCACAAGCTTTTATTGACACTTGGACTTGGGACGATTATGCAAATCAGGGTTTAGCTGAAATCTTGGAAAATTACCAAGGTAAATTTACATCACAAAGTATTGATTTAATCGCTGGTTTAACAAAAGTCTTAAGCAAAGGCAGTTTATTAGCATATTTGGTACACATGACTTTGCGAGTAGTCGAGATTTATCGAGTCTTAAAACCTACGGGTAGCTTTTATCTGCATTGCGATTCTACAGTTAGTCACTATTTAAAATTAGTATTAGATGCGATTTTTTGTCCGCAGGGAGGAGATTTTATCAATGAAATTGTCTGGAAACGTACAAATGCTCACAGCGATACTAAACAAGGTCGCAAAGCTTACGGAAATATTACTGATGCGATTTTATACTATACTAAAAGCAAGCACTATAAATTTAATACTCACTTTCTAGACTACACTCAAGACTATGTAGAAAAATTTTACAAGTATGTTGATGCTGATGGTAGGCGTTATCAGCTTGACAACCTGACTGGCCCTGGTGGTGAAGCAAAAGGTAATCCTTACTACGAAGTTATGGGCGTTAAGCGTTACTGGCGTTACAGTCAGGAAAACATGAACCAGTTAATTGTTGAAGGGCGAGTAATTCAGACTAAACCGGGAACAGTACCACGATACAAACGCTATCTTGATGAAATGTCAGGTACGCCATTACAGAATATTTGGGATGATATTAAACCCATTCAATCACAGTCAGCAGAAAGACTTGGCTATCCCACACAAAAGCCTTTAGCTATTTTAGATAGAATTATTCAAGTCAGCAGCGATGAAGGTGATGTAGTTTTAGATGCTTACTGCGGTTGCGGTACTACCGTTTGTGCTTCTCAACGCCTCAACCGTCAATGGATAGGAATTGATATTACTTATCAAAGTATTAGTTTAATTCTCAAACGCCTTGAGGATTCTTTTGGGAAAGGTGTACTTGAGCAACTTAAGTTAAATGGCATTCCTAAAGATATGGAAGCAGCAGTTGCCCTTGCTAACAAAAAAGACGATCGCACTCGCAAAGAATTTGAAAAGTGGGTAGTGCTTACCTATACTAATAATCGGGCAACTATTAACGCCAAGAAAGGTGCAGATAAGGGAATAGATGGCATTGCTTACTTTCAAGGTGACAAAGATGAACCAGAAAAGATTATCGTGCAAGTCAAGTCAGGGAAGGTACAATCAGGAGACATCCGCGACTTGCAAGGGACAATTACGCTGGAACAAGCAGCCCTGGGTATTTTTATCAGTTTAAAAGACCCAACGAAGGAAATGATTAAAACAGCTAAATCAGCGGGAATATATCAAAGCAGATATATGAATCAAAGTTCCGACAAAATACAAATTGTCACTATCAAGGAAATGTTAGAACAGAAAAAAAGGCTAGATGTTCGCCTGAGTTTTGAAGTGGTGAAGTCAGCCGAAAAACAAATGGAAGTTAAAGCAAAGCAGTTAGAACTAGACATTTAGAAAAGAGTGATAGAGGAGTTACGGACTGTGCTGCTGCAAAGGTTTGAGATTCTTCGTTTTACTCAGAATGACAGAATTATGTCTAAATGCGTCCAGGACTACTGCTATACAAATACTAGACAAGTCTAGACATTTGCTTCTTACTTCATCGGGAGCATGGGAGCGGCTATCCCTTAGTAAGCTTTCACGGTTTAGCCAACCGTGATAAATTTATCGCTGCATTCAAATCCCTATCCATCGAATGACCACAACTTTCACAGTTGTAAGTTCTTTCTTTTAGTGGCATATCTTGGATATGTCCACAGTTTGAACAGGTTTTGGTTGATGGAAACCAGCGGTCGGCAACAATCACTTCACAGCCAAATTTTTTAGCCTTGTATTCTAGCTGACGCTTGAATTCGTGGAATCCGCAGTCAGCTATTACCTGAGCTAGTTTGTGATTTTTCAGCATCCCCCCGACATTTAAGTCTTCTACTACTATCGTTGCGTGGTTTTTGCATAAGTAAGTAGTGACTTGATGAAGAGTATTTTTTCTCAGGTTTGCTATTTTTGCATGGTGTTTTGCTAGCCGAATTTTAGCTTTATGTCTATTGCTGGAGCCTTTCACTTTTCTGGCAAGAACTCTTGATAATCTCTTGAGTTTTACAAGATGCACTTTGTAGTGCTTTGGGTTCGGAAATATTAGACCCGTTGAAAGTGTAGCCAACTCTTTGATACCCAAATCTACTCCTACAATTTCATGAGTTTTGACTGTGGGCTCATGATTTTGTTCGTAGGCGAGCGCAATAAACCAACTATCAGCAGTGCGCGAAATGGTGATTGACTTGCAAGTTGTGTGAGGCAATCCTTCGTGGGTTTTCACCCAGCCGATTGTCGGCAACTTTATAGACGTACCGCCGACAGGTATTGGTTTACCGCCCGCATCAATTGTGAAAGAGTCGTGATGCCCCTTTTTCTTAAACCTGGGATATCCACCTTTTTTTGAGAAAAATCTAGAGAACGAATCTCCAAGATTGTCAAAGGCGTATTGAGTTATTTTCTGGCAAATCCCCGTTTCTTTGATCCAAGTGAATTCAGGTTTTACATGATTGTTGAAAAATTTCTTGAGCAGGTATTTGTTGGGCTTTAATCCATCTTCATAAAGGTGGCTCCAAGTCGCCAGTCCCCAATTATAAGTAAACCTCGCTATGCCAGCGTGTTTGCTCATAACCGTTGTTTGACTTTTGTTGAGTTTTAGCTTTGTTTTGATGGATAAAAGCATTGTTCGACCTCAACACTGTATTTCTTGATTGCTCAATTCTGACAGGTTTTTGAGCATTGACAGCATGATTGCTAGAAACTTTTGTCTTTCGCTTGGCTGGTAGCTTCCCCGAAACATCCCAGCGCTGGAGTGTCTTTACTGACAATCCAAGCTTTTTCGCGAATACACGCGAGTTTGAACAAGGTGGTACACCGTAGATTTGTGTACCAGTGTACAATTTTGTCTATCTATTCGCTACCTAGGTACTAGCTCTCCTCTTCCTTCGTGTCCTTAGCGTCTTCGCGGTTCAACAATTCCCTACTGTGACAATTTTGCGCTATCTTAGACAAAAAAATCAACAAGCGTACACAAGTGAAATATTTCTTCTTATCCGATGGCTGGATAGTGGGGCGCGTCTGGGGAGTAGGCGGTTTGTGGACAGATGCCGGCTGGAGACGCCAACCAGACATTCAAAAACTTAACCTCTGTCTCTGGGATCAAAAGGAAAAAATGTGGCTCTACCGCGTCGAAGATGCCGTTCTGATGGTAGAAGTTAAACCTACAGCCCCCGCTGACAATACAGATCCGGCGAAAAATATCGGCAGTGTCGTGTTGACCAGACTGATCGATGCTGACCAAGTGATCGATCGCCTAGGGGCCATTTCCACCAACTTTCAAATCGGCAACCCCCAACCAATGTAAGGCCGAGATATTGCAATCGGCTCTAAGACTCGATACACTTCTTTAAATAACTTTCATTTTTACGCCTTCATTCTCGAAGGCAGAAAGCAGAAGGCAAAAAACAGAATTTAAACCCCGCAGGTGACTGCTGGGGACAAAAAATCTGATTTTTGATTCAAAATAGACATCATCACTTACACGTTGGAGAAGCGCAGTAAATGGGATTACCCTGGTATCGCGTA
Organism: Oscillatoriales cyanobacterium; assembly: GCA_004294385.1. Classification (GTDB taxonomy): domain Bacteria; phylum Cyanobacteriota; class Cyanobacteriia; order Cyanobacteriales; family Microcoleaceae; genus Microcoleus. Next base: position 7,169 of record REAP01000132.1, read on the forward strand.
CACACAGTCGTCTTAAATGACCCAGGTCGATTGATTTCTGTACACTTAATGCACACAGCCCTCGTGGCAGGCTGGGCCGGCTCAATGGCCCTTTACGAACTAGCAATTTTTGATCACACAGATCCAGTTCTGAACCCGATGTGGCGTCAAGGGATGTTTGTACTTCCCTTCATGACTCGTTTGGGAGTCACCGGTTCTTGGGGTGGTTGGAGCATTACCGGCGAAGGTAACGTGGATCCAGGCTACTGGTCTTTTGAAGGCGTTGCTGCTGCTCACATCGTCCTCTCTGGCTTGCTGTTCTTGGCAGCAGTCTGGCACTGGGTATTTTGGGACTTGGAACTCTTCAGAGACCCCCGCACTGGTGAACCAGCCCTCGATTTGCCAAAAATGTTTGGGATTCACTTGTTCCTCTCTGGCTTACTTTGCTTCGGTTTTGGCGCATTTCACCTTTCTGGACTCTTCGGACCAGGAATGTGGGTTTCTGACCCCTACGGCTTGACCGGTCACGTCCAACCAGTGGCTCCTGCTTGGGGCCCTGAAGGCTTTGATCCGTTCAATCCGGGGGGCATCGTAGCTCACCACATTGCAGCGGGCGTAGTCGGCGTAATTGCTGGTTTGTTCCACTTGAGCGTGCGCCCACCGGAACGGCTTTACAAAGCTTTGCGGATGGGGAATATCGAAACTGTGCTTTCTAGCAGTATCGCTGCTGTGTTCTTTGCAGCTTTTGTGGTTGCGGGTACGATGTGGTACGGTTCTGCTGCTACTCCGATCGAGCTTTTTGGCCCAACTCGCTATCAATGGGATGGCGGCTATTTCCAACAAGAAATCGATCGCAGAGCTCAAGCTAGTTTGGCCGGTGGCGCTAGTTTCCAAGCAGCTTACGAGCAAATTCCTGAAAAATTGGCTTTCTACGACTACGTGGGCAACTCTCCTGCTAAAGGTGGTTTGTTCCGCGCTGGCGCAATGGTTAATGGCGATGGTATTGCTAAAACTTGGCTGGGCCATCCAGTATTTACGGATAGTGAAGGTCGGGTATTGTCGGTTCGCCGTCTCCCCAACTTCTTTGAAACTTTCCCAGTAATTTTGACGGACAAAGATGGCATCGTTCGCGCTGACATCCCCTTCCGTCGTGCTGAATCAAAGTATAGCTTTGAACAAACTGGAGTTACTGTCACTTTCTACGGTGGCGAATATAACGGTCAAACCTTTAACAGTCCTTTGGATGTGAAGAGATTTGCCCGCTCTGCCCAAAAGGGTGAAGTGTTTGAATTCGATCGCGAAACCTTGAAGTCTGACGGTGTTTTCCGTACTTCGACTCGCGGTTGGTTCACTTTTGGACACGCTTGCTTTGCTTTGCTGTTCTTCTTCGGCCACATTTGGCACGGTTCTCGGACAATCTTCCGCGACGTGTTTGCTGGAGTTGAAGCTGACATGGAAGAACAAGTCGAGTGGGGCTTGTTCCAAAAACTAGGAGACAAAAGTACAAGAAGAGAGGAATCTATCTAGGTTTTTCTCACTATGGGGCATCGGGAATTTTTCCTGGTGCTTCAAAAACCCGGTTTCTTGAAGAAACCGGGTTTTTTTATTTAGCAAGAAAAGCAGCAATAATTGAGATAAAATAAGATAGCAAGGGAAGATAAGGAAAATTTAAACATGGAAAGCGTTGCTTACATTTTGATTCTGGCTTTGGCATTAGGTGTACTGTTTTTTGCGATCGCCTTCCGGGAACCTCCCCGCATTGGTAAATAAGCCGATCGATATTTCTAGTCCAGCAATTCATCTGACTCTCGCGAGAGTCAGATGAATTGCGATTTTATGGCAACGCCTGTAAAAATCAGCAATCATGCGCTGTTCCTCCTGTCAACATACCAATAGTCGCGTTCTCGAATCGCGTTCAGCCGAGTCTGGTCAAAGTATTCGGCGGCGACGCGAGTGTCTGAATTGTCAGCATCGCTTCACAACCTACGAACGTATAGAATTTGTGCCGATTACGGTGATCAAACGGGACGGTAAACGCGAATCTTTCGATCGGTCAAAGTTAGTCAGGGGACTGGTTAGGGCCTGCGAAAAAACGGGTTTGTCTTCTGGGCAACTTGAAACTCTGGCAGAAGAAATTGAAGCCGGGCTTCAAGGTCGATCGCTCCGGGAAGTCACTAGCTCGGACATTGGTGAATTAGTATTGTTACATCTGCGGCCACTGAGCGAAGTCGCTTATGTCCGTTTTGCTTCTGTATATCGGCAATTTCGAGGGATTCGAGATTTTGTAGATACCCTAAATCACCTTCAGAGTCCCCTCATCGCAGCTTTGTGTCCAGAAAGTCCGTCCGAAAATGACCCAAATTTGTCGGAAGTGGATGATATCAATTCCGGTAGCATCGGAATTATTAGTAGCCGAAATTAGGAGACGGCAGTGCCGTGTCCCTACCCTAAAATTATCTGAGGACACGGCAATGCCCATTAGTGTCAACTTAAGCTGCCAGTCCGCCAAGTCCTTTAGTGGGCCCGCGAGTCCGACAGGGAATGAATTCCCTGTCTCAAAGCGCAAGTCCTCTCAAAGAGGACTCAAGAGAAGAATTTTCAACTCCTGCCGTCCTCTTTGAGAGGACTGTCTTCTATTAGACAGGGGTTTAAACCCCTGTCTCCAGGGCGGGATGACGGGCGGACTTGGCGGGCTGTCAACTTAAGGTACAACCAATAGTCCGGCAGGGGTTGAAACCCCGGCCTCAAAGCGCAAGTCCTCTCAAGAGGACTCAAGAGAAGAATTTTCAACTCCTGCCGTCCTCTTTGAGAGGACTGTCTTCTATTAGACAGGGGTTTAAACCCCTGGCGGACTGCCGGGATGACGGGCGGACTTGGCGGGCTGTCA
>REAP01000133.1 GCA_004294385.1 Oscillatoriales cyanobacterium
TGGTGACTGAGCGTAGTCGAAGTGTAATAATTAAATAGACATTTCGACTCTGGTGACTGAGCGTAGTCGAAGTGTAATGACCAAGTGGACATTTCGACTTCGCTCAATGAGCAAATAGACATTTCGACTTCGCTCAATTACCAAGCAGACATTTCGACTTCGCTCAATGAGCAAATAGACATTTCGACTTCGCTCAATGAGCAAGCAGACATTTCGACTTCGCTCAATGAGCAAGCAGACATTTCGACTTCGCTCAATGAGCAAATAGACATTTCGACTTCGCTCAATGACCTTTAAAGCGATCGATAAACCCGATAGTTGATTTCAGGGAAAATATTATCAATCTCCTCTACTTTCTCCAACCAACCGGAATCTACTTTCCCTTCTTTTAACTCATCGTATAGTTTGTGAAAGCGCATTAAGTGCGATCGCGTCCGTCGGATAGCATAAGGTACCATCGTCCCTGTACGCATGATAAACGCCCAGTCAGAAGATTGAGCCAGCAACACTTCCCGCGCCGCCTGATTCAAAGCGCGCAACTGCAACTCATCTTCCGGTTCCATACTTCCCAACTCAATCATCCGTTCCGCAGCCTTGTGTAAATGCGGATAAATCCAAGCATTCGTCTCGTTCAACCAATACTCGTGGAAACCCCGATATCCCCAACTAGACTGCGATGGGCGACAAACTTGTTGAGTCGGATTCCCACGCAAATAATCCGCCAAATGCGTCATTTCATAGGTGTTTTGATCGAACCAACTCTTGCGGAATAAGTAATCTAAGAACCAAGGCCCTTCGTACCACCAGTGACCGAAAAGTTCCGCGTCGTAGGGCGAAACAATAATCGGTGGGCGCTGCATAATCCCGTTCAAATGTTCGACTTGGCGTTCCCGGTTGAAGGCGAAATTGCTGGCGTGTTCAGCGGCTTTTTCCCTAGCCCAGTATGGATCGTATAACTGTTTGTCGCCTAAACCCAATCCGCGGCCAGTGATTTTGTGATATTTAATCCCGGTATTTTTGCGCTGGCCGTTGGGCATGATGTAGGGTTTGATGTAGTCGTAATCAGCTTCCCAACCCAAATCTTTGTAAAATTCTCGGTATTCTGATGCGCCGGGATAGCCGACTTCCGATGACCAAACTTGTTGGGAAGATTCGTGATCTCGACCGAATACTGCTACTCCGCTTTCGGTAAAAATTGGGGCGTAGCTACCGTAGCGAGGGCGCGGACGGGCGTAGAGGATGCCGTGACCGTCTGTGAGGAAATATCGCAAGCCGGCATCGGCTAACATCCGTTCTAGGCCTTCGTAGTAGGCGCATTCGGGTAGCCAAATGCCTTTTGGTCGGCGGCCGAAGTTGGCTTCGTAGTTGTCGCAGGCTACTTGAATTTGCGCCCAAACTGCTTCGGGGTACATTTTCATCAGCGGTAGGTAGCCGTGGGTGGCGCCGCAGGTGATGATTTCGAGGTTGTTGGTGTCTTGGTGTTGTTTGAAGACTTTGACTAAATCTCGATCGCACTTTTCCCAGAAATTGCGGACTTGAGAGAAATGGGTGGAGTAGTGTTCGGCTAAATAACGGAGGTGTCCGTTGCCGGCATTGTGCACCATTTCCAGTTCGATTAATTCTTCGAGTTTTGCCAGGTGCTCGTCGAACCGGTCTTGCAACAAGGGATCCCGCAGCATGGCTACCAATGGCGGTGTCATGCTCATGGTAATCTTGAAGTCGATGCCGTCGCGCTTTAGCCCCTCAAACACTTGTAGCAGGGGAATGTAGGTTTCGGCGATCGCCTCAAACAGCCATTCTTCTTCTAAAACGTAGTCGCTTTCGGGGTGGCGGACAAAGGGCAGATGGGCGTGGAGCACGAGGGCGAGGTAGCCAGTAGTCATAATGATTTTGATCCAGCAGTTAATAAACTGACACGAGTTAGGAACTGTTTTACAATATCTTAAGATTTTATAGTAAATGGGACGCACAAAGTGCCGTGTTTTTTTAATTGCCGTTTCCGAACTAGCTCAATGTCAGCAAATTCTGATTTTCTTGTTGCTGTTGGATCAGGACTGCTGCTGTTTGAGAGTCTATGGGTTTTGAAAAAAAGTATCCCTGGGCGTACTCGCATTTTAACCCTTTAAGTAGGCTGAGTTGTGATGCTTCTTCGACTCCCTCGGCTACTACATCCATGCCTAAATTGTGCGATAAAGTCACAATCGATCGCACGATTTCTGTCGGATCAATTTCTCCTTTACTGATATCAAACTTTACTCCCATTCTGCTAACAAAAGAACGGTCTATTTTTAAAGTATTAGTGGGAAAGCGGTGTAGGTAGGAAAGCGATGAATAGCCGGTGCCGAAGTCGTCGATGCACAGGTGGATGTTGCGAGTTCTGAGTTCCACTAGCATTGCGGTGACAGATTCGGAATTTTCGATCAGTACGCTTTCTGTGATTTCTAGTTTTAAACTACTACCGTCGAGGTGACTTTCTTCGAGAACTTGGTCGATGTATTCAATTAAATCTGGTTGTGAAAACTGTTTGACTGAAAGGTTGACGCTGACACTCAGTGGGGGATTGCAGGGAAATAATTGTTGCCACTGGCGGATTTGATGGCAGGCTGTACGCAGCACCCAGCGGCCGAGGGGTACGATCAATCCGGTTTCTTCGGCGATTGGGATGAATTCGATTGGGGAAACTAATCCTCGTTCTGGATGTTGCCATCTTACTAAGGCTTCAAAACTGGTAATTGTGTTGGTGGCGATCGAGACGATCGGCTGGTAGTGAATGATAAACTGGGGCGATGGCGACAAGGGAGGTAATGGAGATTGAAAGGATTTGGCACGTAGCTCGCGAATGGTGGAGTCTTCTGATGTTTTGGATCCCCCAAGCTGCTCTTCGAGTTCATCATCTTCTCTGGGCCGGTCTCTAATCGATTCTGCCGCGCGCCGCAGGTCGTTTTCTAACTGCAATAACTGCAAAGCGTGGGCGTGCATGGAACTGTTGAAAACTTCGTAGCGGGATCTCCCTAGTCCTTTGGCGCGGTACATGGCGGTGTCGGCGTCACGCAGCAGATTGGTCGGTTCTAGGTATTCGATCGAACTGAGGGCGATACCAATGCTGGCGGTGATAAATACTTCGTGTCCGTCTAAAACAATGGGAGAAGTGATTTTCTGTTGGAGGCGGTTGGCGATACTGGTGGCTTCATTGATTCCCTGGATGTCTTCCAGCAAGATCGCAAACTCATCGCCTCCGAGGCGGGCTACTGTATCTCCGATACGCAAACAGGTTTCTAGACGTCGTGCGATCGCGACTAGCAGTTGGTCTCCGATCGCGTGGCCGAGGGAATCGTTGACTACTTTAAATCGATCTAGATCGAGAAATAGGACTGCAAATAAGTAGTCTTTGCGCCGTTTTTTCAGACTCAGAGCGTGTTCGAGGCGATCGACAAATAGCGCTCGATTCGGCAATCCGGTCAACCCATCGTGAAATGCGTCGTGTAGTAGTTGTGCTTCGGCGAGTTTGCGCTTGGTGATATTGTGGCAATTGATCACAATCCCCTCGACTGCGGGATCGTGTAGTAAGTTGGTGGCTACGGCTTCCAAAAAACACCATGAACCGTTGCGGTGGCGGACTCGATACTCAACAGCCGACTGACTTGTCTTTGGGTTTTGAATGGCTTTTTTGAGAGTGTTGGTAATCAGGGCGCTGTCGTCTGGATGAACTGTTTCAAAAACGCTGCGCCCGATCGTCCTATGGGGTAAATAACCTAAAATTCGCTTGACTGAGGGGCTGGCGTAGCGAAATATGCCTTCACCGTCGAGAATAATGGTGATGTCTGTAGCGTTTTCAATCAGCGATCGAAATCGTTGTTCACTTCGACGCAGTGCTTCTTCTGCCTGTTTCCGTGCGCTGATGTCCAGGGCTACTCCATCTATAATAATATCGCCGTTTTCGCTCTTGGAAAACCGGGCGTTGTCCTGCACCCATTTTAACTCACCGGAATTCAGAATGATCCGGTGTTGCCGATCGCAGGGATCAAGACTAGCACTGGATGCTGCTACGCTCTTGTCAAAGGAGCTTTTGTCGTCTGGATGAATGATTTCCATCAATATTTCTGGACGTGCGATCACCTCAGACGGGTCGATTCCTATCAATTCCCGCACTCCCGGACTGATGTAACGGATGGATATCTTTCCGTCTGGATGGATGAGGGCGCGGTAAACGGAGCCCGGAAGGTTGGCGGCCATTGCTGCTAGCTGCTGCTGGATGCCGAGGACTGTTGCTTCGGCGCGTTTGCGTTCTGCGAGTTCGGTTTGGGCCCGCTGATAGAGTTCGGCTTGGTGGATCGCGATCGCACACTGATCCGCTATCGCTTTGACTAGGGATAGTTCTTCTGTACTCCAAGAGCGATCGCGATCGCACTGGTAGATACTAATTGCTCCCAAGAATGACTGCTGGTAGAGCAGTGGCGCGATCGTGACAGCGCGAAACCCTACAAGCTCTGCTGACGCTTGCAGTTCCGCGCACAGGGTCGATAAGTCGGTGATGGCGATCGTTTCTCCGGCTGCGAGGGAGGAGCGATAGTGTTGGGCAAATTCGCAATTTATGCCGACGAGTTCTGCTTTATCTGCTGATGAACTGATGTAGCAAATTATAATCGCACCGTCTGTATTTGGCTGCAAAATCGTGCAGCCGCTAATTTCCAAAGCTTCGTGAAGCTGATCGGCGGTGGTTTGCAGCACTTCATCTAGCACCAGAGTTTCGCGCATGGCTTGCACAATGCGGTTGATGATCGCTTCTCTCTGAGCTTGTCGTTGAATTTGGGCGATCGCTTCTTGTTCCCAGGCGCGCATTTGATATTCTTGGAGCGATCGTTCTAATACTGCTGGTAGTCTAAATAATTTGCTTTTTAATAAGTAATCGGTCATTCCTGATTTTATGCACTCAACTGCCGCTTCTTCTCCCAAACTTCCTGTGATTAAAATAAAAGGGATCTTTTGCTCTAATTCCCGCATCATTTTCAACACATCTAAACCGTTGAAACCGGGGAGACGGTAATCTGACAATACAGCATCATATTTGCCATTTTGGAGCAATTCTCGGCACTCTTTTTCGGTCTGTGCTGTATCGACACTAAACTTTACCCCTCCAGATTCTAAGGCGATTACAATTAATTCGAGGTCTTCGGTCATGTCTTCGACAATCAATAAATTTAACATTAATTTTGTGGTTTTTAGTAAATATTTATTTTGAATTCGCTCTAAATCATCGGAATTATTGCCGAAATTAGGAGACGGCTTTTGGAGTGTCCCTACAAGATTATTTTGGGTAGGGAGACGGCTTTTGGAGTGTCCTCTAGATCATTCCTTAGCTTAAAGTAAAATGTTGCTCCTCGATCGAGTGCGCTTTGGGCCCAAATCGTGCCACCGTGGCGGTGAATAATCCGCCAGGCGATCGCTAAACCGATGCCCGTACCTTCAAATTCTCTCTGAGAATGTAGTCTCCCAAAAGCTCCAAACAGTCGATCGGCATATTCCATATCAAAACCGACACCATTATCCTTGACAAAAATTGTTCCATCTGGTAAGGAATCAATAACTATTATAGCTGGATTGCGTCCACGACTAAACTTGACAGCATTGCTAATCAAGTTGCTGAACACCTGTTGCAGCAAGGTGGGATCTCCCGTCACCGAAGGCAAATCTCCGATTTTAAATTCAACTGTTTCGCGAGTTTGACTTAAATCTACCATTGTTCGGGGTTGAGCTAATTTGATCGCAGTTTGTACCAACTCGGTGAGGTTGATCGGAATTTGGATTAACTCGGTGCGCCCCACCCGTGAAAGATCGAGCAAACCATCAATCAACAGACTCATTTTTTGGCTGCTGTCCTCAATTACTTGCATATAATGAGCTATTTTGCAATCGCTCATAACCTCCATTCCTTCTAGTCGCTGTTTCAACACATTGACAAAACCTGAAATGTGTCGCAGAGGTGCGCGCAAGTCGTGGGAAACTGAGTAAGAAAAAGATTCTAATTCTTGATTGGCAGTTTCTAATTGATCTGTGCGTTCTGACAAAGCTTGTTTTGTCTCAACCAACTCAGTGATATCGCGAGAAGTACCAATCAAAGCATAAATTTCGCCATCCACATTTCTCAGGGGAATTTTAAAAGTATCGAAGTAAGTAGTTGTGTTATCAGAAGAAACAAACTCTTCTTGAAAATGCAGAGTTTCGCCAGTTTCAAATACTTGTAAATTTTCCCGACCAAATCGTTCGGCAATTTCGGTCGGAAAACATTCAAAAACTGTTTTGCCCTGCATCTCTTTTCTGCTTTTGAATCCGGCAATTTTGGCAACAGATTTGTTGACAAAAGGCAGACGCATATTTTCGCGTTCTACTACAAAAATGCGATCGGGCAAAGCATCAAAAAAAGTCTCTAGTTCAGCGGTACGCTGGGCGACTTGAGCTTCTAAAGTTTCGTTAAGTTCTTTGAGTGCGGCTTCGACCTTTTTGCGATCGGTGATGTCCAGTACAAAACTGACACCAAACTCCTGAGAACCTTCGGAAAGTGCAGCGCCGAGTAAAACAGGAACGCGACTGCCGTCTCGTCGAATATATTCTTTTTCAAAGGGAGTAATTTTGCTGCTAGCAGCCAGTTCTGCAAGTTTTTCTTCGTCTAGGCTGCGGTATTCTGGTGGGGTCATTTCTTGCCAGTTAATTCTTCCTGAAAGCAGATCATCCCGCGTGTAATCTACCGTGTTTAAAAAAGCGCCGTTGGCATCTGTAATGTTGCCGTTAATGTCCCAATAAATTATGCCAATAATGTTAGAATCAACGATGTTTCTAAATTTGGCTTCGCTTTGTCGCAACTGGGATTCGACTTGTTTTAGTTCTGTGATGTCGCGGGCGATGACTAAAACTGTTTCGACTGAGTTGTCTTCTGCAAATTCGGGACTGACTCGACTGTGGTAGTATTTTATACCGTTGGGAGTAGCCAATTCAAATTCTATGGTTTCCTGTTTACCAGTACGGAAAACTTTTGAAAAAGCCTCATCCCATAAGTTGCAAAGCTGTGCCGACATTCCTAATTCTTGGTTGGTTTTGCCGATGAACTCGCCTCGGAGTTTTCCGGTTGCTGGTTCCACTGCTTTGTTGACGTAAAGGTGGCGCAATTGTCGATCGCACCGGGCGATGGTATCAGTCGCATTTTCGGCTAGGGCGCTGAAAGCTTGTTCGCGCCGACGCAGTTCTTCTTGAGTGCGGTGACGTTCAGTTACGTCTACGGCAAATGAGAGAATTGAAACTATTTTTCCTTCTCCATCTATCTGTGCTGAATTGTGCCATTCGCAGTGAATTACAGATCCATCTTTAGTATAATTGCGGTTGTGGCAAATATTGCGGGGTTCGGTGCCATCTAAGAGTTTATTTGTGACTAATTTGACTTGCTCTAAATCTTCTGAATAAACTATTGACCATTCGTGCCAGTATTTGCCGATGATTTCTGCGGTTGTCCAGCCAAATATTTGTTCGGCCCTTGGCGACCAACGCACGATGCGAAATTCGCTATCCCATTCTATAACTGCCATTGGCGAATTGGCTACATGAAACTCCAGTCGGGAGGCTGTTTGGTTTGTTTGGTTTTTTAGCTGTTGGCGCAGTTGCTTGACTGTGGCAAATCTCTCACCTATTGTCTGTGAGTTTTCGGGGTTGATTTGCCCAAGCCGATCGATGATTTCTGCTGTTTGTGCTTCTAACTCTTCCCAAGCTAATTCTAGGGCTGATTCCGCCTGCTCTAGCTCAGTGATGCTGTTGGGAAATAGTGGGACACTTTCGAGTGGAATTTCAGGCATATTTTTGACTGTTAGGCAAGCGTTGCTTTCAGGAGTAAAAAATAAAACTGAATAAGTTAACTACCAGACGCTGACCGTTTAGGCGGTACTGCGGTGGCTTCCTGATTCATTGGGGATTTAGTTAAAAATTAAACTTAATTCTTTAATTTTACAGTTTTAATGATTAATTGGCGAAATTAGCCGATCGCCCCCGATCGGACGGATGTGCCGATAGACCGCAATTGCCGAAACCCTTCTAGCAAAGAGTTTACCCAGGCTGATGCCGACAAATCTTAACATATTTTGCACAGGGCTGTGATGTCAATTCCGGCTGCACCGAAATGATAGAGTCCAAGGCAATGCCGTGTCCCTACCGAAAATAATATTGTAGGACACGGCAATGCCGTCTAAAATCTAAAATCTAAAATCGATTGACTGATCAATCGGTTTGGTGAAGAACAAGCTAAAATAGAGTTTAAAGTTAACGAAGCTATTTATATCCGCTATGACTGCTGCTGCAAAAGTTAAAATTCAGTACGAAGCCGTTATCGGTCTCGAAACTCACTGCCAACTGAGTACGAAGACTAAAATCTTTTCTAGTTCTTCAACAGAATTTGGCGCTGTTCCCAACACTAACATTGACCCAATTTGTATGGGAATGCCCGGAGTGTTGCCGGTACTCAACGAGAAAGTGCTGGAATATGCCGTGAAAGCAGGGCTAGCACTCAACTGCGAAATCGCACCCTACAGTAAGTTCGATCGCAAACAATACTTCTACCCAGATTTACCGAAAAATTATCAAATTTCTCAGTTCGATTTGCCGATCGCCACTAATGGTTCAATAGAAATTCAATTGGTTGACGAAGCCGGCAATTCGACTCGCAAAAAAATCGGCATCACTCGCTTACACATGGAGGAAGATGCGGGAAAATTGGTGCATGGCGGCAGCGATCGCATTAGCGGTTCAACTTATTCAATGGTAGATTACAACCGCGCCGGTGTACCTTTAATCGAAATTGTCTCGGAACCAGATTTGCGATCGGGCGCGGAAGCTGCGGAATACGGTCAAGAATTGCGCCGAATCATCCGTTATATAGGTGTCGGCGACGGGAATATGCAGGAAGGTTCCCTGCGGTGTGACGTGAATATTTCAGTGCGCCCCGTTGGACGTGAAAAGTTCGGCACGAAAGTGGAAATTAAGAATATGAACTCTTTTAATGCGATCGAACGGGCGATCAATTATGAGATCGAGCGGCAAATCCAAGCTTTGGAAACCGGCGAAACCATATTCCAAGAAACAAGACTTTGGGATGAAGGTAAACAGTGTACTTTCAGTATGCGGATGAAGGAAGGGGCTAGCGACTACCGCTATTTCCCGGAACCGGATTTGCCTCCGATCGAAGTTTCGGCGGATCAGTTGACAGATTGGCAAGCTCAATTGCCCGAATTGCCGGCCGCCAAGCGCGATCGCTACGAAACTGAATTGAGTCTTTCTCCCTATGACGCGCGGGTGTTGACGGATGACAAAGCGGTGGCGGAGTATTTTGAGCAGGCGATCGCGGCTGGTGCTCCGGCGAAGCAAGCTGCGAATTGGGTGATGGGCGATATCACTGCTTATCTCAAAAATGAACAACGGGCGATCGCACAAATTCCGTTCCAAGCAGACAATTTGGCGGAACTAATTGCACTGATTGATACTGGCACAATCAGTGGCAAAATCGCTAAGGATATTTTGCCGGAGTTGCTAGCAAAGGGGGGTTCTCCGCAAAAGTTGGTTGAGAGTAAGGGTTTGATTCAAATTTCGGATACTGGTGCGATCGAAAGTGCGATCGATGCAGTCTTGGCCGCCAATCCCAAGGAGCTCGAACAGTACCGCGCTGGCAAAACAAAGCTATTGGGCTTTTTTGTCGGTAAGGTGATGAAGGAGACTGGCGGTAGGGCCGATCCTAAATTGACCAATGAGTTGCTCGTCAACAAGCTCAACGGCTAAGAAATGAGGAGACGGCACGTGCCCAAGGAGTGTCAACTTAAGGTATAACCAATAGCCCGACAGGGGTTTAAACCCCTGTCTCATAGCGAAAGTCCTCTCAAAGAGGACTGAAGAGTTAGTTAATGTGTATTGGTTTGACGCAAATCGACCGTCAGTTTCAACTGACTGTCTTCTATGAGACAGGGAATTGATTCCCTGTCGGACTCGGTCTCCTTCATACAGAAATGAGGAGACGGCAGTGCCGTGTCCCTACAATATTTGGGTAGGGAAACGGCATTGCCGTGTCCTCTATCCTACAGAAATGAGGAGACGGCAGTGCCGTGTCCCTACAATATTTGGGTAGGGAAACGGCATTGCCGTGTCCTCATTTCTTATTATATATTTTTGATAAAGGGGGTTGACCCCTCAGAGCAGCCATGATATATTGTGTTATGTAGATGCACCCTGATGGCAAGGAGAGTCGCTGAGGCGGCTCTCTATTTTTTTGGCATTTTTCCTTGTTGGCTTTTTTATGAATTACCCATTACCGATTAATATCGACTTTAGTTAAATTATTAATTTTTATAATTATGAGCCAACAAGCTAATGAGCTAATCAAACAAGGAATTTCGCAATATCAGCTACGCGAATTTGAAGCTGCGCTGGAGTCTTGGGGACAGGCGCTGACGTTGTATCGGGAAGTTGATGACAGGCGCCGATCGGGTGCAGCCCTGGGAAATATGGGGGTTGCTTATGAAGCGCTGGGAGATTTGCCCCGTGCGATCGACTGTTACGAACAGCATTTGGTGTTAGCGCGGGAAATTGCCGATCGCCGGGGTGAGGCAAATGCTTTGGGCAATTTGGGCAATGCTTGCTGTGCTCGGTCGGATTTTGACGGTGCGATTAATTATCAACAGCAGAGGTTGGCGATCGCGCGAGACACCGGTGACAATCGTGGGGAAGAGGAAGCTTTGGGCAATTTAGCCGCTTCTTATGATGCGAAAGGAGATTTGCGTGGTGCGATCGACTGCTACGATCGGCAATTGGCGATCGGGCGGGCGCGATCGGACGATCGCATTGAACGCAAAGCCCTGAAGAGTTTGAAGCTAGCTTACAAGCATTTAGCCAATTACGACCAAGCTAACTACTACCGACAGCAACAATTGGCGATCGTGCGGCAACTATTTTTAACTGAGAAAAATAGCGATTTTGTCCAACTTGCAGAAATGGTTGGTTTGAATCCGGCTGAAGATTTTGCCGGAGTAGATTTAAGCAATTTCGACTTACAATATGCTGATTTTGCCGGAGCAAATTTGCGGAATGCCAACTTCAGCGGTGTTGATTTCACCCTCGCAGATCTGAGTGGTGCTTTGCTGAGCGGTGCTATTTTAATTGATGCTACTTTATGCAATGCTAATTTGCGTGATAGCGAACTCAATGATGCTAATTTGAGCGGTGCTGATTTGCGGACAAAGTTGCCACGGGCGAATTTGCAAAACGCTAATTTGACAGAAGCTAATTTGAGCAGTGCTTATTTGCCAAATGCAAATTTGACTGGTGCAAATTTGACTGGTGCTGATTTCAGAAATTCTGATATGAGCGGTGTTAATTTGAGCGGTGCAAATTTGACTGGTGCTGATTTGAGCCGCGCTGATTTAAAAAATATAGTGGTTGAAAATGCCAAGTTTACTGATTGTTTGGGTATTTCTGAGGGGGTTAAAATTGAGTTGATGGAGCGGGGCGGGATTTTTGAGTAAAATAGATAGTGTTGATAATTGTAGAGGCTGTTAGGATATTTTGGTACATTTCGACTCCGCTCAATGACCGAAAAAGAAAACCAAAGAGCCTTAACGACGGCTATAATTTTGGTAATTGTAGAGGGTAACAAAAGCTATGACTGCCGTAACTGCAAAACGATTCTCGATCGCCGAATATCACCGTTTGGCAGAACTGGGATTTTTTGAGTCCGATGACCGATTTGAATTGATTCGCGGAGAAATCATTAAAATGGCTGCTAAAGGTAGGCTTCACTCTGTTTGTACTTCACTTTTGTTAAGAGAGTTGTACCCTCTACTAGGAAAATTAGCGATGCTGCGGGGTCAAGAGCCGATTATTTTGTCTGCTGATAGCGAACCAGAGCCTGATGTTGCGATCGCACGTAATCGTTCCGACAATTATTTATCTTCTCATCCAGAGTCTGCTGATATCTTGTTGGTAATTGAGGTTTCCGATTCTACCCTTCGACTTCGCTCAGGGCATGCTTTGAAGTACGATCGGAACACTAAGTTGTCTCTCTATGCTGAAGCTGGGATTTCTAATTATTGGATCTTTAATTTGGTAGATATTCAACTGGAAATGCACAGCGAACCTTATCAAAAACAAAGAGGTGGTTTCGATTATCGAGTCAAACGAGTGGTTTTGCCGAATGAGGTTGTGGTAATTCCAGGTTTCCCAGATTTGTCTCTCGATTTATCTGCGGTATTTCCGGCGCAGATGGATGAGTGAATATGCTGGCTCGATCTGAGATGTTGCACCAATGTCAATAAAGGGATTTATGATGGGGGAGGGCGGGTTTATTTAACCTGTTTGCACCTCGATAGGCTAATGGTGAACCCGCCCCTACAGCCTAAAATCTAAAATCTAAAATCTAAAATCTAAAATAATATGACTGCTCAAATTCTCGCCCCGCCCCAACAAATCGTCCAGCTATCAGGTATCAGTTGGCAAACCTACGAAGCTTTACTTGCCGAAATTGGCGATCGGCAAATTCGACTGACATATAATCGCGGCAATTTAAAAATTATGGTACCATCCCCAGAACACGAAGTTTACAAAAAAGTAATGGGTCGATTTGTGGAAACTTTAGCGGAAGAATTAGACGTGAAAATTGAACCTCTTGGTTCTACCACATTTAAACGTCCTGAACTTAGCGGTGTAGAACCTGATGAATGTTTTTACATCCAGAATATTAGTGCAATTAAAGGCAAAAAAAGAATCGATATGAATCAAGATCCGCCGCCGGATTTAGTGGTGGAAATTGATATTACCAGTCGTTCGGAAAATAGCTTGCAGATTTATGCGGATCTGGGAGTGCCGGAAGTTTGGATCTATAATGGAGTGCGATTCAGCATCAACAGATTGGAAAATGGAGAATACGTGAAGTGCGATCGCAGTTTAGCATTTCCAAGTGTGCCTGTTTTAGAGATGGTCAGATTTTTAGAACAAGCAGAAACAATGGACTATTTGGAATTAGTTAAGTCTTTTCGGAATTGGGTAAAAAATCAAATTCACAAAAACTAATCAATCGCGGAATTGGCAAAAATAGCCAATCTACGTCCAGCACTCGATTGTGAGTTGTTGCTGTGCGATCGGATTCAAAATTTAAACTGTTGCTAATGAAAAAGCTTTTTTCTTAATCTTTAGTTCTGTCGCTAAATTAATAGATGGCGATGAACCGTATTTGTGCAGACTGGAAACACTCAAATTGTAAACAGGCATTTCTTGCCAACACTCACGACAAAACCAGTAAACTTCACTCTGGCGAATGTGGCGAAGCATTTGATTAGAGCAGCAAGGGCAGTTTGTCATAAAACCTCTTTGTTACCGAAAGTGTATTTCTCTCTTGTTCCAGGGTGCTGTAACTGGCTTGATGCAGCAACTCTATGAATTTAAAAGTAAAAAATAAAGATCTGGTAAAGAATACAAATTTCTTAAAGAGTTGACTCAAATCTCAATCTTTCGTAACAATATGCCGATCGCATAGAACCTGTCTGCCACAATCCCCACGCTCTAACAGTCTAAATCCCAATCCAACACCTTCGCAATCTCAACCGCAAACATAGCTGGATCGAGAGGATTCACAATCACCGGTATCACTTGATATTTTTGGAACCAACTCTCTTGTAAATCAGACCATTTCGCTTTGAGAGTTAGTAATAGAACAGGAATTTCTTGAGTTGCGATTTGCGCTCTTATTTGTTTGAGAAATAGCAGTCCATCTATTTCGCCGACAGAACTCTCCAAAATAATTGCATCTGGCTGAGCGAGTGTTAGTTGTCGCAAACCTTCTGAAATCGAACTAGCAACTCGCACATTCCAACCTGCCAAATCAGTCAAACAAGCCTCGATCACTTCCGCTATATTAGGGTCTTTGTGAATCAGTAAAATTGTGTTTGTGGTCATAGGAACCACTTGCAAAGCCTTCATTTGATTAGTGTGCAAAAAACTTTTTTTCGGTTGCCAACTTATTGTTGCGTACACATTTTTGAGCCATCCAGCGAATTTATAGAGCTTTGAGCTGCATGAAAATAGAGTAAATAATAACGGTAAGGAACTGGTAAAGATTCTGTTTTTGTTACAAAAATTTACAAATCCTCAGATAAAATTCACATCTTGTACCATTGTCAGTAACAGGCAAGATGCCTGTTCCACAAGAAAATAGAGTCTTTGTGGAACAGGCATCTTGCCTGTTCATAAAATCAATCAACCCATCCCAAAATCTCTGTGACTTCTTCTGTAAGAGTGACGGGTTGGATCGGTTTAGAAATCACGCCAGTAACGCCCATTTGGGCAAATTTAGCCCGATCGCTTGGCAAGACTTTGGCTGTCAGCAGAATCACCGGAATCGATCGCGTTTTCGGATCAGACTGGATGCGATCGTACACAGCAATCCCATCCATTCCCGGCATAGATATATCTAGCAAAATAGCATGAGGTTGTGCAGTTTTGAGTATTTCCAAACATTGCTCTCCCGATCCTGCAACCAAGGTATCCCATCCTCCTAAATCTTCTAGGCACGCTTGCACCAATTCCCGGAGATGTTCTTCATCATCAACAACTAAAATTAATCTATCTGTCATTCTATTTTGGATTTTGGATTTTGGATTTATATCAACTTCTCGATAACGGTAGTGTAAAGAAAAACGTGCTGCCTTCACCTAAAATACTTTCAGCCCAAATTTTACCACCATGCCGTTCAATAATACTCTGACAAATTGCCAATCCTAAACCAGTTCCTCCTTTTTCACGGGCATCGGAAGCATCGACTTGCTGAAATCGACCAAAAATCAGTTCTAGTTTGTCCGCAGGAATGCCGCGCCCTCGATCGCTAACTTGGAATAGCAAACAGTCTATCTGGTGTTCGACACTGAGTACAATAGTGGAATTAACAGGCGAGAATTTGATTGCATTACTCAGGAAATTTGTCAAGGTTTGGACGATCGCATCTGCTGCTGCTTCCACTTCCGCATCCGTCGAGATAATCACTAATGAGATTTGGTGTTGAGTGGCGATCGCCTGAATACCATCTACCGCTTGCTGCATCAAATCCGCAGCTTTGCAGACAGTTTTATCCACAATTACCCGCCCAGAATCCAGTCGCTCCAAATCTAAAATATCATTAACCAGGTTCACCAAACGATTAGTATCGAGTAAAGCAATTTCGATCATGCGCCGAGACTTTTCTGGCTTTTTATCGTAAACTCCAGTTTTTATTAGTCCCAGTGACATTTGAATTGCTGTCAAAGGAGTGCGAAGTTCGTGGCTGACAATCCCGATAAATTCATCTTTAATCTCATCAACTTTTTTGCGCTCAGTAATATCTTCACCAATGCTGATATTGCCAATGATATTTTCATGGGAATCTTGTAGGGTTGTATTGTTCCAAGCAATGAATTTCTCCTCACCGGATTTAGTCAGGATCGAATTTCGATAATAGGGATGCTCATTTTGGATCAATACTTCCGATAAAACCGTTGGAATTAATGATTGATTAGTACGAGGTAAGAAGTTTTCAAACCAATTTTTGCCGAACACTTCTGGGTTAGTATATCCTGTGAGTTTTAAGAAGAAAGAATTAACATAATTGACATTTCCAGATCGATCGAGTCCGACAACAATTAACTGCACATTATCCAATAGCGATCGCCAGCGCCGTTCGGCTTCTCGGATTGTGGCTTCGGCAAGCTTGCGCTCTTGCAGTTCGATTTGAAGTTGTTCGTAGAGTTCCGATTGCTGAATTGCGATCGACAATTGGCTGGCTATCTGTTCCAGTAATTCTATTTCCCAAGACTGCCAATTTCGAGGTTGACTATTTTGGTAGACGATTAACAATCCCCAGAGAAATTCTCCCGAAAATATCGGAACTGCCATGTAGGCTTTGGCTTGAAACTGTTCCAAGAGTTGGATATGACAGGGATGAAGTCCCGCCGCGTTAATATCTGCAATTACAAAGGTTTCATGGTTTCGGAAACGACCTCCTTTAGTTTCTTGCAGATAGACATCTTCACAAGCTTTTTGAATATTGCATCCGAGCAGTTTTACCCAATCTTCACCAACTGACTCTACGACAAAATCGCCACTCCAATCAAGATTAAAGCGGTAAACAGCAGCGCGATCGGTTTGTAATGTCTGCCTGACTTCAGTAACAGCAGTATTCAGAATCACATTCAGATCTAAAGATTGGCGAATCGCTTGACTAATGCTCCAGAGCAACTTTTCCTGTCTGGATTTCTGTACTAAAGCTGCTTCTGCTTGTTTGCGGGTAATATCATTTTCGGGTGTTGTCTGTTGTAGGTGAGTATCGGGATGCGATCGCCCCGTTTGTTTGAAAGTAGCAACTTCCCCCCGCAAAAATTCTAATTCAGCAATCAGTTGGTCTTTAGTTTTGTTGCGATCGTTCATATTATTAACTTGTATTTTCTAATTTGTTATAGTTAAAAATAAACTGTATCCTGAGCGGAGTCGAAGGCTCGAAGTGGACATTTCGACTACGCTCAATCACCAGAAGTATCCTGAGCGGAGTCGAAGGCTCGAAGTGGACATTTC